>HF993255.1:4206-74312 GCA_000436795.1 Bacteroides sp. CAG:1076 | reverse complement strand
GTGTCGGGAGTTCGAGCCTCTCTTCCCGTGCCGAGATAAAAAGCTGTAACTCAAAAAGTTGCAGCTTTTGTTCGTTTATACAGAGCCATACCGCACACTACCGGAAGAACAATTACCTAATGTGATACATTTTCCCGAAACCAGAGGGTAATCGATTCCCGTAAAACAAGCAAGCATCCCCGACAACCTTTCACTTTCTGCCATATTCCTAAAATAACATTTCCATAAGAACACAATTCAAAATAAACTGGCTTTTCCTGATAAAATACAACTCCAAAGTTATAATCTCCTATCCCCCAACCTGTAAACAACGGAAAGCTCAATACAAGAACTCCAGCCTGCTCTATCATCGTAAAAGCGACCTTACAGACGGACAAGCAAAAGTTTTCCCAAGCAAGCCGAAATCTCATTTATTTTTTGTACAAAAAACAAAATCTTTTGTACAAATTTCAAAAAAATGTGCTGACGTTTTTCCCAATTCCTGCTGACGTTTACTTTAAATCATCGGGAGGTTATTTTTCACAAACTTCCGTCTTACTCCAATGCTCCCCAAACTGTAACTTGCCCATCCTGCATGGAACCATAAGAAAAACGATTAGCCACTGTCATAAAAACAAGAAAGGCTATCCTGACTTACGCCAGAACAGCCTATCTCCTCTTAAATGATTATTTCGAATAATTACTTCAAACGAGCCAAAGTTTCTTTGATACGACGCATAGATTCCACAATGTTTTCGTCGGAAGTTGCATAACTCATACGAATACACTCAGGAGCACCAAACGAAGTACCACCAACACATGCTACATGACCAACTTCAAGCAAATACATTGCCAAGTCGTCTGCATTATTGATTACACGGTCACCATCTTTCTTGCCGAAGAAAGAGTCACACTTCGGGAACAGATAAAAAGCTCCCTGAGGAACATTTACCTCAAATCCCGGGATTTCCTTCGCCAGCTTCACAATCAGGTCACGACGACGTTCAAAAGCCTGACGCATTTCTTCTACCGGAGCCTGAGTACCGGTATAGGCAGCTTCAGCAGCTTTCTGAGAAACAGAACAAGGACCAGAAGTATATTGTCCCTGCAATTTGTTCACACCTTTTACAATCCATTCCGGACCAGCGATAAAACCAATACGCCAGCCTGTCATGGCATAGGCTTTCGAAACACCGTTTACAATGACTACACGGTCCTTAATTTCTGCAAACTGAGCAATGCTCTGGTGCTTTCCGATGTAATTGATATGTTCGTATATTTCGTCGGCAACAACAATAACACGTTCGTGTTTAGCCAATACTTCAGCCAAACCTTTCAATTCTTCCTGAGAATATACAGAACCTGTCGGGTTGGACGGAGAACAGAGAATCAACGCACGTGTTTTCGGAGTGATGGCAGCTTCAAGCTGTGCAGGAGTAATCTTGAAATCCTGTTCGATACCGGCACGTACGATAACCGGAGTACCTTCGGCCAGCTTCACCATTTCCGGATAACTTACCCAGTAAGGAGCAGGCACGATTACCTCATCACCTTTATTGATCAAAGCCAGAATCGTGTTGCAGACAGACTGCTTTGCACCGTTTGCACAGCTAATCTGAGCAGCAGTATATTCCAAACCGTTTTCGTTTTTCAGTTTAGCAACGATCGCATTGCGCAAAGCTGGATATCCGGCTACGGGAGAATAACGAGAATAATTTTCATCGATAGCTTTCTTGGCAGCTTCTTTAATGTGATCGGGAGTATTGAAATCGGGTTCGCCGACACTTAAATTAATAACATCAACACCTTGTGCCTTTAGTTCACTACTTTTTTGTGACATAGCCAATGTCGCCGAAGGTGACAAGCTATTTAAACGATCTGAAAGTTGATTCATTGCCTTTGTTTTATTTAGTTCATAATTTTATGCAAAATAAATCGTTTTCTTTTAAATAGAAAAAGATTTTGCTTACTTTCTGTCACCCAACAGGCGCAATAAGTAAAGAAAAAGATTAATAAAGTCGAGATACAGCGTCATGGCGCCCATCAGCGCAATCTTCTGTGTCGACTCATTAACTTCTATATCATCAGCAGTAAGCAACTGCTTGATTTTCTGTGAATCGTAAGCTGTCAGTCCTACAAACAGCAAGACTCCGATGCAAGAGATAACCAAGTCCATCATTGAGTTATGCAGGAACATATTTACCAGCGAAGCAATGATAATTCCGATTAGCCCCATGATACACAGATTACCGATACGAGTAAGGTCTTTCTTCGTCACATATCCATAAAGCGCCATGACAGCAAAAGTTCCTGCCGTGACAAAAAAGGTAGTAGCGATAGAACTCATGGTGTAAATCAGGAAAATAAATGCCAGCGTTACACCATTCAGGATAGAATATGCGATGAACAGAACGGTAGCCGTGCTGAAAGATATTCTATTGATACGGGCAGATAAATACCATACCAGTCCCAATTCGGCAATAATCAGTACCCAAAATGCCATTGAGTTCTGCATAATCATCGACAACAGAGTATACGATTTTGCGACATACATAGAAACGAAGCCTGTAATGACCAAAGCCAGTGTCATCCATGTATACACGCTACGCATCAAAGCTGCCTGTACAGCCTTGGAAGCATAAGTCTTAACTAAATTATTTGTTTCCATAGTTTTAATATTTATTTGTTAAAATGCAACGTATGTCCCATACGATCTTTTTTCGTATGCAGATAACGTTCGTTATATTTATTCGGAGTTATTTCAATAGGTACATTTTCCACAATCTCCAGTCCGTAAGCTTCCAGTCCCACACGCTTCACCGGGTTATTGGTGAGCAGGCGCATTTTATGAATGCCGATCTCACGTAAAATCTGAGCACCGACACCATAGTCACGTTCATCCGCCTGATGTCCCAGACAGATATTAGCGTCAACCGTATCCATACCTTCTTCCTGCAGCTTATATGCTTTCATCTTTTCCATCAGACCGATGCCTCGTCCTTCCTGAATCAGATAGATAATGGCCCCTTTACCCTCTTTGTCTATCATCTGCATCGCCTTATGAAGCTGCTCGCCACAGTCACAGCGCAAAGAGCCGAAGATATCTCCTGTAGCACACGATGAATGTACGCGTACCAGAACCGGTTCATCCGGTTCAAATTCGCCCTTAATCAAGGCAACATGTTCCAGTCCGTTACTTTTCTGACGGAACGGTATCAGACGGAAATGTCCGAATTCGGTCGGCATATCCACTTCTACTCCTTTTTCTACCAGCGATTCCTGCTTCAAACGATAAGCAATCAAATCTGCAATTGAAATCAGTTTCAATCCATATTCATCGGCCATTTTACGAAGTTCCGGAAGGCGGGCCATCGTTCCGTCTTCGTTCATAACTTCCATCAATGCACCAGCCGGATACAATCCTGCCAGTTTAGCCAAATCGATGCAAGCTTCCGTATGTCCGGCACGACGCAATACACCTTTATCCTGTGCATAAAGCGGATTAATATGTCCTGGACGTCCGAAAGTTCCGGGTGTGGAAGCGGGATCGGCAAGTGCACGAATCGTAGCGGCACGGTCGGCAGCAGAAACTCCTGTACTACAACCTTCCAGTTTATCAACAGTAACGGTAAACGGAGTTCCCAGCATAGATGTATTGTTTGTAACCTGATGTGGCAGGTCGAGTTCTTCACAACGCGACAAAGTAACAGGAGCACAAAGCACTCCTCTTGCATGTTTCAACATGAAATTGACTTTTTCGGGAGTAATCAGCTCGGCAGCGATAATTAAATCGCCTTCGTTTTCACGATCTTCATCGTCGACAACGATAACGAATTCACCTCTGCGAAAATCTTCGATTGCTTCTTCAATGGTATTCAATTTGATCTTGTCCATAGTGCTATTATTGTAAATATAATTGTTGATTTCTTATTTGTTCTATTATACTTTGATTGTTCTTTATAATTGTTCTCAAGTCTTTATCCAGACGAATCCGGTATCGCCAGATATTCAGATAAAGCAATAATCCGGCAGGTATTACGATACCAAACAGCAGGTTCAGCCAGCGATTGTCGAACAAGCTCTTATGTGCTTTAACCGACAGGAAAGGATAATTGTTCAACAAGTTCAGCAAAACGGCATCTTTCGTATTCGACAGTTCCTCGATGACCGTTTCCATCTTTTTATTAATCTCGGCAATTGCATCATCATGTTTGTTGTTGGTAAATATCTGAATGTAATTAGGCATTCCTTTCAGACGATGATTTTCCAGATATACCGTACAGTCACGACTGATTTCTTCCAGTATATCCATATCTTTCTGATATTCGGGAGTATGAATGATAACTTCTTTCTTAAACAAATGTCTGGATTGACGTATGCCAAACAGCTTACGGAAGAAAGCAGCATATACATCTATGTTAAAGACTACAGAATCTTTATTCGATTTATACGTAAAGAAAGCTCCCAAAGGTGCCAGCACAATAGTACTCATCCATGTTCCCAGGACAATATTCATTTCACCACTCTTGGCAACACGCGTGGCTCCCGAGTCTATAATATAGTAAATTACAAAAATCAATACGGAAATTACGACCGGCATACCCAATCCACCCTTCCGGATAATAGCCCCCAAAGGCGCACCGATAAAGAAAAATATAATACACGCCAGTGACAAGGTAATCTTTTTATGCCAGTCGGAACGGTGTGAACGAATATTGTTATCGGTATCTTTGGTAAGAAAACTCTTCATATCCCAGTCGGAAGCCAACGAACTGATACGGTTACCGGTAGTAGTCAACACCTTCAGCTTTTCCTGAGAAGTCATGGAGTTATAAATGCTGTCTGTATTAATAAAAGCAACTCTTTCTTCTTTCATCTTGGTAGAATCGGCTGGTGTCAAGACAGGACTCCGGTAAGTAGTAGACATAATATCAGTATACATCGAACGACCTACACTATCAGCATGCACTGTTAACGAATCGATTGCAACCGATATTTCATGCATATTTTTAATATCGGAGCGACGGTCCAGAAAACTTCCGTCTACCATATTAAACTCAGAGCTGAACTTTATCAGTGTATGCTTTTCTTTAAATGTTTCTCGACGATACGGAACATTACGTGAAATGACAGACTGAGATTTCAAGTTCTCAAACTGCTCTCCATTATATAAATGCAAAAACAGATGCTGCTTGTCTGCTGTCAGCTCCAACTTACCTTCTGCCGCCCAAATGATATGAGCATTCTCAAATCCATCCGAAAAATTATAGATAAGTATATCTTTCAGCATACCAGTTTTACGGTCCTTCTGCTTCACATAAATATTATATCCATCGATATCACTATAAAAGACACCTTCGGGTATGTCCACCTCTGGAGATTTCTGTTTCATGGATACCAGCAAAGTCCACAATTGTTTCTGTGCCCGGGGGCCAATAACATTCTGAAAGAAAAAAGACATACCTCCCAAAAAGACACAAAATAAAACTACCGGACGCATAATGCGCAACAATGGAATGCCTGCCGCTTTCATAGAAAGCAACTCATAACGCTCTCCAAAGTTACCGAAAGTCATCAGAGCTGCCAGCAGAATTGCAAGAGGAAGAGATAAGGGAATCAAAGTCAGACCTGAGTAAAAGAAAAACTGGGCCAGTACATTTATCTCCAACCCCTTCCCTACCAGTTCATCTACATATCTCCATAAGAACTGCATCATGAAGATAAACAAACAGATGAAAAAAGTTCCTGCAAAGAGCAATAAAAAGCTCTTTAGTACAAATATATCAAGTTTTTTTATGCGTAGCATTCCTTATATTATCATTATAGCGCACAAAAGTAGCATAAAAAATGGAGAGGAGGATGATGTTTTATATTATTTTTGGAATTATACCCCACATATTCTTCTCAGAATTTCTATTTGAGAATCCCACAAGTTTTTAGTATCTTCCTCTTCCTCAGGAATTGCAAAATCGGTAACTTCCAATGAATGGTCCTTCGTTAGTTCATTATAATGTATTTTTAACTCGAAATAAGTTTTAGGTTCTTCGTCTACCCAATGAAAACGAATAAAAGATTCTGTACGCAAATTGAGGATTTCAGCATTACGCATCTCAGTTTTTCCCCACTTGAATGTATAAGTCTTATTTACTTTTGAAACATTATCAGCAAACCATCTCTGTAAACCAGAAGGAGTACTAATGGCTCCCCAAAGAATACTTCCAGAAGCCGGATTTAAAGGATATTCGATACGTATTTTCTTTTTCATAGATTTCATACTTCTTGTATAGTTAGATATAAGATAACATCGGCAAAATAAATTATTTTTTTGTATTCTACATAATGAATCGTATTTTTTTACTATTCAACACATAAATATCTTCAGAGGAGAAATAAAAGCGACATAAATTGAAAAAAAATGCCGTTACGTATTGCACAATTAAAAAACTTAACTTACCTTTGCACCCGCAAACGAAAAACAAATGGCGGGATAGCTCAGCTGGTTAGAGCGCATGATTCATAATCATGAGGTCCCCGGTTCAATCCCGGGTCCCGCTACAGAAAAGTTTGCAATAAATATTTTTATGAAATAATGGCGGGATAGCTCAGCTGGTTAGAGCGCATGATTCATAATCATGAGGTCCCCGGTTCAATCCCGGGTCCCGCTACAAAGCATAAAAGCTTAGATATAAGGCATTTGGGAGGCTTCCACTCCTGAGTGTCTTTTTTGTTTATATACAAGCTGTATATAACAAAAGGGATAACCGCCCTATGGCAATCATCCCTTTCTTCACAAATCAGAAAGATTATTCAGAGGTTGTTTTCGGGTAGGTACTATTTATTAGAATTTCTTTCAGGCAATAGAACGTAAGAAAACTTAAAAGAAATCTGAACAACTATTTAAAATCAAAAAGTTTAAAACAACATTCTTTCCTAATCTCCCTATTTGATATCATCATAAGCTGTAATAGCTTTTTCAAAACGTCCATTCACATCCTCCAATGAATATAAACCATCTGCATTCCGATTCAAGCCTTTCAGTCGCAACTGATAAACCATAGGAGGATTATTCAAATCAAGCAGTTCTACATTTCTCAACTGTACGGTCGTCTGATATACTATATTTACGGCAATATATTCATTACCCGATTTATCTATCCACTTCTCGAAAACCAGCTTACTTCCAATAGGAGTCTTCTTTTCGATAGACAATGGCAATTCATAATCCTCAACTTCCAACGCAGCATTTACGCTTGCTATATTCGAATCGTGTCCACATAAGAAAGTAAACTTACGCGCATCGGAATTAAGTTCATCATTCATATATACCAGCAACGGGTGAGCCACATTATATGCAACAACAGGTGCTGTAAACAAGACATCCCCATATACATCCTTTATACGGGCAATTTTCTCCCAATCCGAAGAAGATATATCATGACCAAATGCAGCTTTCTGCGTATCTGCTTCCTCATAATACTGTAAGATGAAAGCATCGGAAGCCGAGTTTGCGAGCTTTAAAGAACCCTTCATAGCCGGCTCTTCTCCCTTCTTCAGGATAATTTGTGTATCATAATCGTCGAAAGCACAAGTTTCTCCAGACTTACAAGCAGGAGCATCTTTCAAGTCGAGTACATCTGCTATGATACAGTACGAATCTTCCAGCTTTTCATTAATTCCCCGTATCCCCTTCTCGCCTCCCATAGCAGCGATCTGTTTCATGGCATCTTCACAAAAAGCTTCACTAACCTTCGTCAGGCGAGGAAAAAAGACCGGATCCATCTTACTGGGAGCATACCGATGATGAACAGTGACATCAGCTACCGGCATAAAACCCGATGAAAAATACTGAGCAGTCGCTATGGTACGTTGCATGCTATTAGCGTAAAAATTCACTTCATCGGCATTGGGTACGTAATTTTCGGTAAACAGTCCTTCACTGACCAGCCATTTACGAAAGAATTGTCCCATCATGGTTTCCAGTACCCCGCCACGCAATGTCAGTTCACTGGAAGCGGCACTCCACTTTGTCCATTCATGTGGAGTCAGTTTTCCCAAAGCACTTCCATTATCCGACAAGGGAGAACGGATATTATGCCGACTCAATATAACCACTTCCTTTAAGGTATACTTTTCCTTAAATTCAGGAGAGCGTTTGGTTTGTGCCCACACAAACGATGGGCACACAAACATGAATACCAGTAATGATAAATTCGTTATACTTCTCATACCAATTATATTTTAAAGTTCATCTGTTTTCAATCAGTTCAAAACACACTTCCTTGCCCGTCAGAACTTGATTTGCAAACGCGTTTCAATAAGTCCCAATTTGGTATTCGGCGTATTGATACGGTCTGTTGTAGTTGTGTATGAACCACGAACACGCCAAATCATATACTTATTGATATAATAGTTGAACGTAGCCGACCAGTCATTCAATCTGCCGCCCAATATTTCAGCTTTATGGTCAGACATATCCGTATAGTTATACGAAAGAACAACCTCCATAGCCCCCGGATCAGGAGTAGCAATACCCCCATCCAAATCGGAATACTTATAATTTTTACCTTTAACCAACGCACGAATTGTACCATACGCACCACTCGCCTTGTAATCAGATTTATCCTTTCGATTCACATTTACATAAAAATACTGTGTTTCCAAGCCGATACGTCCTACAGCAGCCGTCAGTTCAGGAGTAAACTTATACAACATCTTTGCATCATCGATAACGGCTTCTTGAGCCACTACTTTTGCAATTCGTGTAGGGAAAGTAGTCGACAAGGTATATGCATGATGGCTTAATTCTTTATCCGAATCATAGCGAGGAGTTTCAAATGCCCCCGAAAGTCCCACATGGAAAATCTTTCCCGGTTGGCAGAACGGCTTATAAACCAGTCGAGTCATCATGCCCACTCCCTGATTTCCCAGCTTGTCGGAAGTCATCTTCATGGCTTCCGATTCTGTAAAGAAACTTAATGTACCCAGAAATTTACTTCTTGTATGCTGATACATCAGCCCAATCATACGAGGATTATTAAAAGCCTGGTTACTTGCCGGTTCCTCCATTGAAATTTTAAAAGAAGAGCTCGTAGCACTCTGCAAGCCAAACTGATGAATAAAATATCCGGCACGCAAGAAATCGCCAGCATCCTTGTCAAAGTTATACTGAATGAACACATCCTTCATGTTAACCTTTCCATACGCATATCCCATATCCACCTTAGCTTTCCAGGCCCCATACGAAGCACTGAATCCCACTCGCATGTCAGGAATAGCAAATCCATCATTAAATTTATCATCCTGTTCATTTGCTTTAAACAGGCCTCCATCCAGCAATATACGTCCAGAAGGTTTTATTTCCAGTTTTTCTTCCTGTGCTTTCGCACCACAAATCATAGTTAAGCCTAAAGTTAATAAGAGTAATCGTTTCATAGTACCGAGTTATAGTTAATCTATTAGTTTTACAGGTTGGATTTTACAAGGTAAAATAAGTCTAGTTTAGTCTTGTGATAATCAAGATTCAAGGATTCAAAGGTTGGGAATATCAGTTCCGGAAGTCACTTTTAACTACCTGTCCCTTACTTACAAGTTCAGCAAATTCCTTCTTTGCCTTTTCAAGTTGTTTCATAAAATTCTCATTAGCATGCAGACGAGCCACAACAGCACTGGCCACCAATCGCGCAGCATCCACATCGCTCTGGAAATGATAGCCGCAAATCACACGACTTTGTCCCATTTCATATCCGCGCTTCAATATCTCATTTTGCCTGTCCACATTAATTTCTGCAAGCACCAGCGCCGTAGCCCATCCGATAGCCGTATGGCCAGAAGGATACGAACCATTTGTAGACAATTCCTGCTGTTGCTCCGGATTACATGTCATTTCATTGTAAAAAGCAAACGGACGTACACGCATGTAATGTTCTTTCGCCTCACGAGTAGCCAGATCGCCGGCATCTTCACGCATACCCAATACCAGCTTATAAATCTCCGGGGTAGTAGTTGCTGATATACGTACGCCAAAAGCCTCTGAAAAAGCATTCGGTACTCCATCACCATTTACACGAGCATCCTCTGCTGCCTGGTCTCCACGAGGAGTATTTCTCTGCAACTTGCCCCACTTATACTGAGCCTCATCGTTCATAAACAAAACAGAACCCGGCTGTGGCGGTGCAGGAAGAAGGTTCAAACTGCTGGCCACTTCATCTGCACGCAGGAAATAAAGATCCGGATTGGTTCTTACATCTTTGATTTTCTCCTGAGAAAAAGCTGCGACCGCTACTAAAGATAAACAAGCAACAAAAAGACTTCTTTTAATCATAAATCTTTAAAGTTTTAAAAAGGTTATAGATTTTTTGGTTTCGATGCTGCAAATGTATGCCAACGGGGCCAGACAAAAAGTTGCAAAAGATTATTTCACAGAAAACCGCAATGCAACTTTATGCAAACAACTATAAATAAAGCACTTATCACATTCAAGAAATTCAACAAGAAAGACACATCTTTTTATTGCAAAGAATTACAACAGCCCACACACCATTCAAAAACAAAAAAAGAGTTGTACCTCACCCTCACAAGAGAGCCCGATACAACTCTTTAACAAAGGCCGGCCACAAGTTCAACCCGCTTATAGCACAGCCAACAGCTACAACTTCAACTATTCTATCAGACGCAAGATATAAAAAGCCATACTGGTAGGATTAGCCTTAACATAATCCCTCAAAAACTCATGATTCGTTTTCAATTTACCATTTACCAGCCGGCTGATAACAGGATTCAAATTTCCATAAACACACAACATGCCGGGAATATACAGACGTTTGACCTTTGGACAAGCAACAAGCAAAGCCAGTACCCTGGCAGGCTGATTGCCGAAATTCGAGAAATCGAGTACATCATTCAAAATCCCTTTATCCGTTTTCACCATGTTTTCATAGAAAGCCGTAATCAGTTTTTCTATATGTACCGTTACCTGCCGAGTACATTCCGCAATCTCCATATTCAGTCCAGTACCAAATTTTTTAGTAATTCGTTCTTCATTTTCCCTTTCTACCCTGTTGCGGATGGATGCATACTCCTTTATCAACGAAGCAATCTTTTCCTTAACGAGCAACTGTGTCACGTGACAATCCACCGGATACAGCATCTTCAACAATTTAATGCGATCCAGTTTCCGCATCTCCCCTTTTATGTGTTCCAGCTCCGCCAGCAAGGCATCAGTCACTCCATCCGGCTCCATACAGCGAAGTTCTTCCTGCTTTGAAAGGATATACTCACCTACAACCTCCAGCGCATCATCCGTAAAAATATGATGATAGCACTCATCAAGGCATGCTATATCAGATTCCAAAGCAGCCAAATCCTTTATCCTGACATTATCTGTCAGCATATGAATCTCACGAAACAGACATCCGTTTACTTTATCTATGCACACTGTTTCCTCCATGTCGCGCCAATAAACAGTCATCCGCTCCTTCAGTCCTGCAATTGTCCGAATCCATTTTTCATTTTTCTCAACCTGCTTCACTATGCTTTCCAGATTATCCGTAGCAAGTGCCATACGAGATTCCTCCAGCAGTGCCGCCCTTTCAAAAGCATCGTACTCACCGATTGTCTGCATCTGCCTTTCCAAATATTTAGAAAGCCCCAGTGCGATATCACGATTCTTTTTCATAATCTGCTCCGACAATGCTCTGATCTGCCCCGATGCATCGGGAGTATTGACATCTATTTCACTGAACAAGACCTTCAACCGGTCAACCTCCTTGCTGTCACTTTCACCAGTAAAGCACGCCATGGCAGACAGGCTATCCAGCCGTCCCCCTATATCATCGAGGTGAGTCTTTACAGCATTCCTTTTGCTACGCTTCCGCCTGAAATATTCCATTACTACAATCAGCAAGACAAGTAAAACAAAAGAAACAACAAGCAACCATATCTTAAGACTCGGAACCGACGACTCCATGTCTATCCACCGGGTTGAAGTGCCGGAAAATGCACTCAACTTCATTACTCCGATGTTGGAACCCAGATACAAAGTATCATTGACCACGAAAGAAGCCCTCGGGTTAAACCGTATGTCATGAAAATATCTGCCGTCTTCCTTTATCCCTTCTTTTCCGACAATAAATTTAACCAGTCCCGATTCAGGCAACGCATACAGCAAAGAATCATTTACTTTCAGCAACTTGTTATAACCTTTAAGCGGAACAGAATCATTATATTCCCTGCAAACCAAATGATGGTTCGTCAAAATCATCAGCAGGGGCTTATGTCCTCCCGTTACCGAAATATCACGAATAAACGTATTCTGTTCCGTTTCCTTAATAAGCTGATATGCATTACCTTTTCCATAATACACCCCATCATTGAGTGTAGATATGTACAAATCGTCGGAATGAGGAGATAGATAAAAAGAAGTAATATACTTATTGTGCAAAGCATCCACCAGCACAGCTTTCCCATCGGCCCCTAT
This sequence comes from Bacteroides sp. CAG:1076, assembly GCA_000436795.1. Lineage (GTDB taxonomy): Bacteria > Bacteroidota > Bacteroidia > Bacteroidales > Bacteroidaceae > Phocaeicola. Next base: position 61,858 of record HF993255.1, on the reverse strand, counting down.
CCGTACCAAATCGTCCTGAATCCCCAGATAAATACAACTTCTCCCTTCCTCCTTTTTCAGGCAAAAAGCCGTAATTTTCGTAGGCGACTGATACAATACCTGTGAAGAAGCAAACAATGCATTGCTGATGTATTTCCGCTTTACCGTCATACGCTTCAGCACCTGCTTGTTGCTGATGTAATACAAATACCGCCCATCTGCCATCATCCCCGATACAGCCTCATCAGCCGGAATATCCGATATTTTAAATGCCACACTATCGCCTGTACGCAGACAGTACAATTCATTTTTCGAATTTACGTAATACATATTATCACCCTCAGTACACGATGCTACTATTTCCCCGTTCGCATTAAAGATACCGAGGTGAAGCGGAATATTCCACAAAGCGTTTTCCGTAATCAGCACCGTAAAACCGTTTACCTTATCGGTAGCAACAACATTGTTGCAGAACTGCGGAACCTTACGCCTTAATGGAACCGACAAGAAAGACTTCAGGTCATCGCTGAGAAACAGATGGCTATCAGCGAAAAAATAATGAATGTTGCCTAACTTATAGTAAATACGGGGAGAAAAATTCAACCCGACTTCGTACAGCACACTGCCTGCCACATCTTCTACAAGCAACTTTTTCTTAGCCAGTACATATACTTTATTATCATATACCGAAACATTGTAAACCGGCTCTCCGGCGTTCATCAATGCAACTTTCCCATCTATCAGATTTATTTTGAGCAGCCCTTCCTGCGTAGCACACAACAAGTACTCCGGTCCATACCTCCGGATATTATTCACAATAAACGGCCTGCCAGAACGTGCTGTTTCACTATCGTCCGACGGATAAACCAGCTTCAGTTCTCCCTTTCCCGAACGAGGCATGACGTAAAGTCCCTGACTCGTTGCCACATAAAGCGATGCTCCAGCAAGAAGCATATCGTATACCGAATAGTTACAGCCCTTATTGGGAATAGCATACTTATCCATCAAGCAAGTTCCATCCTGACCCAGTTTCCATTTCTGAAGTCCCGAATTACGAATACCCACCCAACATATCCTCCCGTCCGGCAGTATTGAATCTGTTGCGACCTTATAAATGCGATCTGCCCCAATGTTATAACTCTGAAATTTACGCTGCTTCATGTACCATATATCCCCAGCTTCACTTCCTATCCAGAAAGCAGAATCTCCGTCGACGGAAATAGAAGAAAGACGTTCGTTGAAATACAATTCCGTTTCACCCAGACTTCCGGTCCGTTCTTGCTCACTACAACCGGAAAAAACGGATATCACACAAAGGAAAGCAATATAAAAGAAGCTGTTTTTCATCTTATTATCGTTTGATATGCCTGCAAACAAAAAGGTTAGCAACAATACAGATTCGGCCGCAACCAGCCACAAGAGCCAGTCCGGAATCAGGTTCTACCAGCTATTCCTGCCCCATATCCTACGAACAGAAGCCAGTTCTACCAATTGTTTTTATCTGTCTTTATCCGAAACAACAAAAAAGAAGAACGAAATGTTCCAAGAAATCCAATAAATTATCGGTCGGAAAAACACAAAATCTCCCCATCCCCCCAAAAGATCTTCAGGAAACGACGAACAAAATACCAAGAGATTTTGATTTTTTTTGTACAAACTATCTGCGTTTTTGTACAAAACATTTTGTTTTTTGTACAAAAACGCAGAAAAGAAGGAAACGATTTTCCAACCCTGTGCAGAACTTTTCCGAACAGCCCCAGCACAAGTTTTTCTATTTTCGGCAAAAGCCCTGCCGGACACTTATTCATCCACTGATGCAGGAAGCAAGTCTGCCTGAATATTATTCATGCTTCCCCATAAACTATAACGGGCTTCGGGGTTCATACGCTCCAGCAAACGCAACACTTCCTTCATGTCCGAACGATGAGAATCCTTTTCATACGGACAGTTTTTTATCTGCTTGCGATAACCTCTGACCTGCGCCATCTCTATCAGATCGGCTTCGTGCACCAGACACATCGGGCGGATTATGGTCATATCAAACTTCCGCATCACCAGACGTGGAGGCATGGTACTGAATGCTCCCTGAAACGTCATGTTCATCAGCAGTGTTTCCAGAATATCATCCATGTGATGCCCCAAAGCTATCTTGTTACACCCCTGCTCCTTTGCTACCGTAAAGAGCGCCTTCCGACGGTTCCACGAACAGAGGAAGCACGGCGACTTACGGGTATCTGTCGACGGATCGAAAGATGTTTCATAGCGCACAAAGGGAACCCCCAACTCTTCTGCGTACGCACGCAAGTAATCCATATCCGACTCGTAAGCAATATTCGTCATGACAACATGTGCAGCAACAACCGAAAAACGAGGCTTGTATATACGCGAACGGCGCGCAAGCAGCTCCAGCAAAGCCAGCGAGTCTTTCCCTCCCGACAGGCCTACCAGTATCTTGTCGCCATCCTCTATCAGTCCATACTGCACAACACCTTTATTAAAACGTTTCTCGATGCGTCGCATCAGCTTATCTTCTTCTGTCAATTTTCCCATACACTTATGTAAACCTAAAAACGGGGATAAAATTACACGAAAAGAACGATTCCCGAAAGATTTTGAAAAATAGAATACCGAAATAGACAAAATTTCGAAGAAACTTCGTATTTTTGAAAATGACATTTTGAAAACAACACGAAAAATATCATGAACAAGAAATATACACTAGCACTTATCGGTTTATGCTGCATGGGAAGCGCTTCTGCACAATCGCTTACCCAAGCCAAACAATGGTTCGAAGAAGGAAAATTCGCCGAAGCAAAACCCGTATTCCAGAAGCTCGTAAAGCAAGCCCCGTCGAACGCCAATTATAATTTCTGGTACGGAGCATGCTGCTACGAAACCGGCGACCTGAAAGAAGCCCAGCCTTATCTGGAAAAAAGTGCTGCCAGAAAAGTAATAAACGCTTACTTATACCTGGGAAAATTATATTATTCCATGTACCGTTTCGATGAAGCTACAGAAAACATCGAAGAGCATATAGAATGGCTGGAAAAGAAAAAGCGCGACACTTCCGAAGCCGAAAAGGAACTCGACCGCTGCCTTCAGGGTGCACGCATGCTGCGTGGTACAGAAAACGTAGCAGTGATAGACAGTTTCGTGGTAGATAAAAACGACTTCTTGTCCGCCTATAAGCTGAGCAAAGAATCGGGAACGATTTCCATGAGCGAAGACGGATCGGGAACTTCCTTCATCAACGAACTGGGAGATAAAATGATTTTTACCCAAGCATCCGGCGATGGAGAAACTCATTTGTATTCACGCATCAAACTGATAGACAAATGGGAAGATGCTAAGCTTCTGGAAGGGCTGAACGAAAGCGGGCACAACCAGAACTATCCTTTCATGGCTTCCGACGGTATTACACTTTACTTTGGAGCACAAGGAAGTGAAAGCATGGGCGGATATGATATTTTTGTTACCCGATACGACTCTGACGACAACACCTATCTCCGCCCGGACAATATCGGCATGCCGTTCAATTCTCCATACAATGACTATATGTACGCCTTGGACGACCTGAACGACTTGGGATGGTTTGCCTCCGACCGTTATCAGCCGGAAGGAAAAGTTTGCATTTATGTATTCGTCCCCAACGAAAGCAAACAGGTATACGACTACGAAAATACCGACCCACAAGCCATTATTGACGCAGCCTGTCTGAAGGAAATAAAGAAGACGTGGAGTGATGTCGACAAAGTCCGTATTGCCAGACAGCATCTGGCACAAGTAATGTACGGCAACAATACGGAAAAGAAAAAAGGAGATTTCCAGTTTATAGTAGATGATAATGCTATTTACCATACATTGTCCGACTTCCGTTCCAAAGAAGCACGCCAGTTGTATGCTTCTCTTATGCAAAAAGAGAAGGACCTTGCATCGATGGAAGAATCGTTAGAGAATCTTCGCAAAGCATATCAGCAAAGTAACAAGGCGGGAAAAGAGAAACTTGCTCCCGGTATACTTGATAAAGAAAAACGGACCAACGAACTGCGTCGTGAACTGGAAGAGCTGACTCTCTCCGTACGCAATACCGAGCTGAAGGCATTGAAACAGTAAAATTAGTACAACCTAACCCTAACTAACAACATGGAAATACTGATTATCATAGCACTTATAGTAGCAGGTCTGCTGCTCTTTGCAGTAGAAGTGTTCCTTGTTCCGGGCATTACCCTTGCAGGTATTGCCTCAGGAATCAGCCTGCTCTATGCCATTTACTACGCATTCCACAATGTGGATACGCAGACAGGATTCATTACACTGGCTATTGTAGTTGCCGGAATAATCGGTGTTACCATCTGGTTCATGCGCTCCAAAACCGTAGACCGTTTGTCCCTCAAAAAGACACTCGACTACAAACCCCAGCCACTGAAAGGAACAAACATTCAGGTAGGCAACACAGGTACGTCACTGACCCGCCTTACCCTGATAGGAAACGCAGAAATAAACGGACACATTGTCGAAGTACAGTCTGCCGACGGATTTATCGAAGAACGTACTCCCGTACGTGTGGTCCGCATAGACAACAGCACAGTGTACGTAGTACGCTGCAACCAGCAGTAATCTTTAACCTTAAATACCATTTGAATTATGATTGATTCCTATTATCTCCCGTTCATCCTGGCCATTGGAGGCGTCATTTTATTGGCAGTCTTCTTCCATTACGTGCCCTTCTTTCTCTGGCTTTCTGCCAAGGTTTCGGGTGTACGTATCTCACTCGTCCAGCTTTTTCTGATGCGAATCCGCAACGTTCCGCCCTATGTGATCGTACCGGCTATGATAGAAGCCCACAAGGCAGGACTGAGTACCATTACCCGCGATGAACTGGAAGCCCACTATATGGCAGGCGGACATGTAGAAAAGGTGGTGCACGCACTGGTGTCGGCTTCGAAAGCCAATATCGATCTTTCGTTTCAAATGGCAACAGGAATAGATCTTGCAGGACGCGACGTGTTCGAAGCCGTACAGATGTCCGTCAATCCGAAAGTCATCGATACGCCCCCCGTAACAGCCGTAGCCAAAGACGGTATCCAGCTCATTGCCAAGGCACGTGTGACCGTACGTGCCAACATCCGCCAACTGGTAGGTGGAGCCGGCGAAGATACCGTTCTGGCACGTGTAGGCGAAGGTATCGTTTCGTCCATCGGCTCGTCTGAAAACCACAAGTCGGTACTCGAAAATCCGGACTCTATCTCCAAACTTGTACTGCGCAAGGGGCTGGATGCAGGTACAGCTTTCGAAATTCTGTCCATCGATATTGCCGATATCGACATAGGCCGTAATATCGGAGCTTCCCTGCAAATAGACCAGGCAAACGCAGACAAAAACATCGCTCAGGCAAAAGCAGAGGAACGCCGCGCCATGGCAGTAGCTCTGGAACAGGAAATGAAAGCAAAAGCTGAAGAAGCCCGCGCCAATGTTATACAAGCTGAAGCAGAAGTCCCGAAGGCAATGGCCGAGGCTTTCCGCAACGGCAATCTGGGTATCATGGATTATTACCGGATGAAAAACATCCAGGCTGATACCGATATGCGAAGCAGCATTGCCCGTCCTGATGCGAATCCAGCCGGACACGAGCCTATCGGCAAATAAAGCCTCGGCAGCCCCATCAAGAAATTCAACAGACTAAATAAAAAAATAACTCTTATGAAAAAGTATTTTCCACCCTCAGAATTAATTATAAACGAAGATGGCTCTGTATTTCACCTCCATGTGAAACCGGAACATCTGGCAGACAAGGTAATTCTCGTAGGCGATCCCGGACGAGTGGCGCTTGTCGCATCTCACTTCGAGAGCAGAGAATGTGAAGTAGAAAGCCGTGAATTTCATACCGTAACCGGTGTATATAAGGGAAAACGAATTACAGTTACCTCTACCGGAATTGGTTGTGACAATATAGACATTGTGATGAACGAACTCGATGCGCTGGCAAACATCGATTTTCAGACACGTGAAGAGAAAGATACTTTCCGCCAACTGGAACTGGTACGAATCGGAACTTGCGGTGGCTTACAGCCTTATACGCCTGTAGGAACCTTCATCTGTTCTGAAGTATCGGTAGGATTCGACGGACTCTTGAACTTTTATGCAGGCAGAAATGCCGTATGCGACTTACCGATGGAACGTGCTCTTCTGAATCATCTGGGATGGAGCGGCAATATGTGCGCACCGGCACCTTACGTCATCCATGCCAACAAAGAACTGGTAGAACGTATTGCCGGAACAGACATGATACGAGGTGTCACAGTGGCCTGTGGCGGATTCTTTGGTCCTCAGGGCAGACAGCTCCGTATTCCACTTGCCGACCCTCATCAGAATGAAAAGATAGAAAGCTTCGAATATCAGGGACATCGCATCACGAACTTCGAAATGGAAAGTTCGGCACTGGCAGGTCTGGCACGTCTGCAAGGACACAAGGCTACTACAGTGTGCATGGTGATAGCCAACCGCGTAGCCCAAGAAGCCAATACGGGCTACAAGAACCAGATAGACGACCTGATAAAAATCGTGCTGGAGCGTATCTGATCGTTATCAGCACATAGCAAAATACCTGAAACCGTTTCCATCTTCTTGCAGGAAGAACGGCTTCAGGTATCGTCAATTAATCGTTTCGGGAGATTCAAATCAAGAGTCCGATGATATACTGTCAGGCAATCGTTCAGAAATAACTTCAGCTATCGCCTGATTTATTCGAATGCGGTACAACGACCATCCCCATAAATAAAGAAATAACACAGAAGAAAACTTTCTTGCTCTAACCAGAAGAATCTGTAAAAGACGTTACTTCTGAAAACAAAATCTATCATTAAAAAAGAGGGATAGCCGTAAAATATCAGACTCTAATGCTTATACAAGGACAGCTTGTCTACCCCCGCAACATTCAAACGAACATTATCATTTTTATGGAAGCAAGTTTCAAACAAGACAATAAACTAAACAAAGCAGAACGTTATCAAACATTTCTTACACAATTCGCTCCACTCATAGAAGGAGAAAAGAACGAAATCAGTGTACTGGCCAATACATGTGCCGCACTAAAGGAAGCATTCGACTTTTTCTGGGTGGGCTTTTATCTGGTACACAGCGGCGAACTTCATCTGGGACCGTTTCAGGGAAGTGTAGCCTGCTATCGTATCAAAAAAGGACGTGGGGTATGCGGTACCGCCTGGTCGGAAGCACAGACGCAGGTCGTACCCGACGTAGACCAGTTTCCGGGACATATAGCATGCAGTTCCCTCTCCCGTTCGGAAATCGTTGTCCCGATAATCGTCAACGGAGAAGTAAAAGGTGTGCTGGACATCGACAGCGACCAGCTGAATACATTCGATGAAACCGACCGGATTTATCTCGAAAAAGTAGTCGGCCTCCTCATCCAGGAGCTTTACTCCCCACAATAATATTGTCCAAACTTTTCCGGAAATAAGCCGAAAAAGCCGTATCTTTGTGCGATTTAAAAAGCAAGAAAATATCGTGAATATACAACAAACAGAAGATACTATTTGTGCCATTGCTACCGCTCAAGGCGGAGCCATCGGCACGATCCGTGTTTCGGGAACTCAGGCTATTGCCATCACCGACCGAATTTTCACTCCTGCCTCGGGCAAGCCACTGGCAGAACGTAAGCCGTATACGCTGACATTCGGACACATTCTTTCGCCCGAAGGAGAAGTAATAGACGAAGTGCTGGTCAGCCTTTTCCGTGCCCCTCATTCTTATACCGGTGAAGACTCTGTAGAGATATCCTGCCATGGCTCGTCCTACATCCTGCAACAGGTCATGCAACTCCTTATTAAGAATGGATGTCGCGCAGCCGGACCGGGTGAATATACCCAGCGTGCTTTTCTAAACGGCAAGATGGACTTGAGTCAGGCAGAAGCCGTAGCCGACCTGATAGCCTCTACCTCTGCAGCTACGCACCGTATGGCTATGAACCAAATGCGCGGAGGATTCAGTCGCGAACTGTCTGCCTTAAGAGAAAAACTGCTTCACCTGACTTCCCTCATGGAACTGGAACTGGATTTCAGTGACCACGAAGAACTGGAGTTTGCCGACCGTTCGGAACTGGAAGAAATAGCCCGTCAGATAGAACAAGTCATCAGTCATCTGGTCGACACCTTCAGTGTCGGCAACGCATTGAAGAACGGTGTGCCAGTTGCCATCGTGGGAGAAACCAATGCGGGTAAATCGACTTTGCTGAATGCGTTACTAAATGAAGAACGAGCTATCGTAAGCGATATCCACGGTACGACACGCGATGTCATCGAAGATACGATGAATTTAGGTGGTGTCACCTTCCGCTTTATCGATACAGCCGGAATCCGTGACACGACTGATACCATCGAGAACTTGGGTATCGAACGCAGTTTTCAGAAACTGGAGCAGGCAAACATTGTGCTTTGGGTGATCGATGCAACTTGTGCTGAGGAACAGTATCGTGAACTGGCTGAAAAGATTCTTCCCCGATGTGAGGGCAAGCATCTGGTTATCGTTCTAAATAAATCGGATCTCCTGCCTTCGGGTAACGCTTATTCTTCTGAAAGCAATGATTCGATGAATCAGAATATAGCCAGTCGGGAAGCTGGTACTCCCAACGTTACGAGTCTGGAGTCGACTTCCTCTGCCCATCCTATGTTTCCAAACCTGCCCGAAGATACTTGTGTCATTTCTCTTTCTGCTAAACAAAAAGAGGGTATTTCTCAACTTCAGAAGCAATTGGTAGATTTTGCAGCCTTACCTGACCTTTCACAAAATGATGTGGTGGTAAGCAATATCCGTCACTATGAAGCATTGAGCCGTGCACTGGAATCTATTCATCGGGTACAAGACGGTCTGGCTATGCATCTTTCCGGTGATCTGGTGAGCCAGGATTTACGTGAATGTCTCTTCCACCTGGCTGAGATCGTGGGCGGGGAAATCACTAATGATGAGGTGCTGGGGAATATATTCAAGCATTTCTGCATCGGGAAATAAATAACAATAAAAAGATTCTATTTCTTATCACAATTTAGAATGTGTCAGCAAAGTTATGATTTAACAGATTTTCCCACACTTATTTATTTCATACTTTGATATTCAACAAAGTAGATTTATCTTTGTCTTAATTCATAAAAAAGACAGATATAATGACATCAAAAAATTCAGATATAAAAGAAATAATGGAACGGATTATCCAATTCACTAAAGACAGAGACTGGGATCAGTTCCACAATGGAAAAGATCTTGCATTAGCTTTATCCATTGAAGCTTCAGAATTAAACGAGGCATTTTTATGGAAACGACCAGAAGACGTTAATGTGGATAAAATCAAAGAAGAATTGGCTGATATCATGAATTATGCATTTCTCATTGCTGACAAATACGATTTAGACATCAAAGAAATTATATTATCGAAATTAGCTAAAAACGCAGAAAAATATCCTATTGACAAATCCAAAGGCAACGCCAAGAAATATACTGAACTATGATTGTATATCACGCCAGTAAAAAGGGATTCATCAATGATGTCTTCAATGGTACCATCGCTGATGACATTGATCACGCCTTCTTAATTCATTTGGGAAGACACACTTCACCTAATGAAAAGCTATCATGGAAAAATTCCATGATGCATATGTATAAAGTAATCAATACATCAGATATTCCAGATAATTCAACAATTGCTATCGAATATCAAATTCCCCTAACATCTAAAAGAATCGATTTTATTATTTCCGGAGTAGACGATAATCAACGTTCTAACATTGTTATTATTGAATTGAAACAATGGGAACAAGCAAAACTATCCTCAAAATCCGGTATTATACAGACACGTTTTCAGCATGGTGAAAGTGAAACGGCACATCCTTCCTATCAAGCTTGGTCGTATGCTTACATGCTTCAAAATTATAATGAAACTGTACGCGAACAGAACATACAACTCCTGCCTTGTGCATTCTTACATAATTATCAGGAAGATCATATTATTTCTAATGAATGTTATACAGAATACATAATAAAAGCTCCTCTATTTCTAAAATCGGATGCTAGAAAACTGCAAGAATTTATAAAAAGACACATTAAATACGGTTCTAAGGAAGATATTGTATGGCTCATCGATAATGGAAGACTACGCCCATCCAAACAACTGGCAGATGCATTGAACTCTATGTTACATGGAAACAGAGAGTTTGTATTGTTGGATGATCAAAAAGTCGTATACGAAACTGCATTAAATTTAGCACGAGAAGCAGCAAAAGGGCCCAAACAAGTTCTTATCGTAGAAGGTGGTCCAGGTACGGGGAAAAGTGTCGTAGCAGTAAATCTTTTGGCTCAATTAACAAAAGAAGGAATTGTTGCACAATATGTATCAAAAAATGCGGCACCACGAGATGTATACACAGCCAAACTATTAGGAAGTTTCAAGAAAAGCTATATCAACAATTTGTTTGTAGGCAGTGGCAGTTTCATTGATACTCCACAAAATACTTTTGGAGCACTAATTGTTGACGAGGCTCACAGACTGAATATGAGAAGTGGACTATATAGTAATTTAGGAGAGAATCAGATTATTGAAATCATACAAGCATCCCACTTTTCTGTATTCTTTGTAGATGATCGACAAAGAGTACATATCAAAGATATAGGCTCCAAAGCTACCATACAAAAATTTGCAGAATCTTGTGGCGCTGTAGTACACACTGCTAAGCTAAACTCTCAATTCCGATGCAATGGTTCAGACGGTTATTTAAGTTGGATCGACAATACTTTACAAATCAGACAAACAGCTAATATTCGATTAGCAGCTGATGATTATGATTTTCGAATCTTTTCTGATCCAAACCAACTGTTTGAAACGATTAAAGAAAAGAATCAAATTAATAACAAAGCACGCGTAGTAGCTGGATATTGCTGGGATTGGAATAGCAAGAAAAATCCTAATGCCTACGATATCATTCTATCTGAATTCCATTTTAAGAAACGCTGGAATCTAAACGCTGACAAAAATTTATGGATTATAGGTAACAAATCCATCGAAGAAATAGGTTGCATACACACATGTCAGGGTTTGGAACTGGATTATGTAGGTGTCATTATCGGGCCGGATATGCGTTATGAGAACGGACAAATCATTACAGATGTCACTCAACGTTCTAATAATGATCAATCTGTCAAAGGATTTAAGTCACTCATTGCACACAATAAAATCAAAGCTCTTCAAGATGCTGATGAGATTATAAAAAACACATATCGTACTTTACTTACCCGAGGAATGAAAGGGTGCTATGTTTATTGTTGTGACAAGCCATTGACTGAATATCTTGCAGCTCAGTTAGAGCCTCAACACGACGAATCTATCCCTGAACTAAGAATTGAGCCAGAAGTGAACGATGAAGTAAAATACATCGATTTCCTCCCCCTGTATTCCATACGAGCAGCATGCGGTTATTTTGGAGAAGGAGAAATGGTAGATGAAAGCGGTTGGATGAAAGTAGAAAGTATGGGAAAGCTTAACCGAAATATGTTTATCGTACAAGCTGTGGGACATTCCATGGAACCAGTCATTCACGATGGAGATTATTGCGTATTTAGAGCCAATCCAGCAGGTAGCCGACAAGGAAAAATTGTACTTGCCGAACACCATAATTACTATGATCCAGACTATACTGGCAGTTACTCCATCAAGACATATACCAGCAAGAAATCATTTGATGCAGAAGGAAACTGGGCTCATGAAGAAATTGTTCTCCAACCTAAAAATTCCGATTATTCTCCCATAGTCATTGAAGAAGAGCATGCAGACGAATTTCGAATTATTGGAGAGTTCATCGGTATTTTACAGCCTAATAGAAATATATAGCAAAAATTAAGGATATTCAAAAGAAAGTACCAATAGTGTAAGCATTGGAAATATGCACACAAATTTGCGATTTTCGAAACTTACACTAAAGATAGCCTATAATTTCTAAAGATGATATGGATAAACCTATATAAAGCATAAAGGCAGATTGGTATCACTATCGACATCTAACGATTCCACTGCTGTTTGCAAACTACTATCTTATAACACCTCATAATATGATGAGCCAACAGCTCCCGAAAGCCGCTGGCTCATCACCTTGTTTTTCTTAAAACCGTGTTTTCTTGAAAATCTCGATACGATTCTTGATATTCTCTTCAAGACATTCCTTATACAGCCACGGCTCAGCGCTATGAAAATCACCTACATTAAGGAAGCCCATAATCGGAGAATATTCACTACCACTGTATCCTTTCACCACCAGCACCTTTTCCTTTTGTGCTACACTCACCGTAATCGTGTCGTGCAAGGTAGCCGGTACATCATCCGTACGCCAGTTCACTGGGTTGATACAGAAGGCACATGGAGCAGCTACCACAGGCTGAATATACTTCACATCGCTGACAGAATTATAACATATCGTTACACCAATGTCGTCGGGGCCCTGGGCAGCCTTAATATTGGTAGAAGCCAACGTATCGTCAGGTGTAACCTTGTAACCCAGTACATAAGCAGCCACCATCTGTTGGTATACGTCCTTAGGCATTATCTTCAACAGTTCGACAACCGCCTTGCCACCCTGACTGAATCCGGCCAGTACAAACGGACGATTCTTCGGACGGTTCTTCAAAAAGGTTTCGAATGCGTTACGGATATCTTCAAAGGCAATAGCAAAACGTTTGTTGATAATGTCTTCATCGCGCGTAGCCCACACTTGAATTGTTATATGCCGATAAAAAGGAGAATAAAAATTATTATCCTTACCCATATAAGCAGCTATAGCCGAAATCTCTTTTGTCATATCATCACGGTGTTTCTTTTTATAAACATCCGCATAATGAACTATTGTTCCATTCTCGTCCTTCCAATCTTTTTCCCAAGTAGATACAATATAAAACACGTCGGCATTTTTTCCCGTCTTATCATTTTCTTCTGTATACCAGAAAGTTGAATCAGAATAGTCAGGTGCCTGAGGAATATACTCCTGTGCCTCCATCTTGTCACATCCCGAAAACAGCACACATAGTAAAAGGGTAACTATATACCATAAACGGATGTTTTTCTCTTTGTTGAAATAAATTTTATTCATATGATTTTTATTTAGATAATTCACTGATGCAAGTTCTGATTCCTTCTTCTAAATTTTAAAATTAAGAATTTTCAAAGTAGGAAATAAAAATGGTTGCTATTCCTTCAGCGCTCAAAGTTATGGAGATTTATTGGACGACAAATATTTTATGCAAGGAATTTGTATTGGGATGAGAAAAGACATGATTTTAAACAAGAATAAGTACCCTCCCAATATAACTCGATGAAGTAAAATGTTCGTTGAAAGAAACCCAATCTGACACTATCCCGACAAAAATGGTGCGGCTATGTATATAGCGGAGGACTTTCGTATGCCAACCGTCAAAATGAAACAAAACTTGCACAGATGAAAGAGAAGTCTATCCTACATGCCCATCTGCTGGTAGAGAAGCTGAAAGACCTATAATGGATGTTTACGAAATAAAAGGAAAAGAATTCATTCAACTATATTGGCTAAAAACAGTCCCGTAATGCCATTATACTGGAACAAATCCTTTTTGCAACCTTATACTATTAACGGATGAAATGAGTCGGATCCCACGGCTCACTTGGAGGTATAGGTTCCCCACCTTGTTTCAAATTCTTCAGCAGCCACGCCATGTTTCTTCCTAACGTACGCATGGTCTGCAAACCCTCTATATCCTGAGTAGCTTCACCAGGCAATCTTCCATGCACACTGTTCCAATATTGTGATGATACAACAGGCATATTGTTGATAGTAAAATACTTGTTCAGGCGGTCGAATGTAGCACTGGCACCCCCGCGGCGACATACAGCTACTGAAGCAGCAGGCTTATAGGCAAGCAGATTTCCGGCCGAATAAAACAAGCGGTCGAGCAAGGCGCAAAGCGAACCGTTAGAGCCTGCATAATATACCGGTGATCCGATAACGATGCCATCTGCCGTTCCCAGTTTCTCCCTAATCTTGTTATATAATTCATCCTTGAACACACACCGTCCCAGTTCTCTACAGCGACCACAGGCAATGCAACCCTGCACCGCTTTAGTCCCGATAGACACAATTTCTGCTTCCTCTCCATTAGCCTCTAATGCCTTTGCCACTTCCGACAAGGCGATAAATGTATTTTCCTCTCTGTGAGGACTTCCGTTAATCAATCAAACTTTCATATATCTCTCTTTGTCTTTTACAAAAAATCGGTTTTGAAGAATTTTGAAGCGTCTTTGTCATTTATCGTAGGAAGATGATTTCAAGCAAACGAGACATTGTTTCCCAGATTTTCCAGACAGGCCTTTCTCATTCGACTTAATGCTGGACGACACGTTTAACTACCTAACGGGTAATCAGGTATTTTTTCAAGTTGTTCTTCTATTTTCTTGAAATCCTGGCACAAATCCAATGTTTTTGCCATAAATATATTGCCATCATGATTGATAAAGTGCATATCAGGTTGAATATCGCTTGAGGTTCTCGCATATAGCAGTAATCCATCCACCAATCCGGTGTGATACCTATCCTCATTTGTGACGTATGCATGTATCTGATAAAGATTGGAAGAATGTATGGTGAATTTACCTAAATTTTCCTGCACCGTCCGGCCATAATACTTTGCATCAATAATCAATGTCCTTTGACCTACGGTAAGTGTGATGTCTGTCTGCATAATCGGGAGCATTGCCACAGACACATTTTCATCCACATCCATGTCCCACTTGATTTGTTTAGCCCTAGGTTTATACTCTGGATGTTTCCTTTTATAAAACTCCATCACAAAACGCTGAAAAAGCAGATTCATATGTTCATCAGAAAAACATTCCATTTTCACATTGCCGTCGTCCGTTGTAAGTAGCCGGCTCTGTAACAGAAAATAACATATACTATGAAGCATTTGATAAGTACGTAAATTCCTATCGTAGCGTAGCATATTCCACCGTATAGATGAAGAAGGTATTTCATCCACAGCTTCGAAATAAATCATCAGTTTTCTCAGCTTCGTTTTTCTCGTAGACGACACGTCGGAATGCCTGAGTAACAAGAACACACACGATTTTAAGATCTGGTTGAACACATTGTTCTCTGAAAACGTATCAAACTCACATACCAAATGAGTATCTCTTGACATACGCTTCTTGAGGGTGCGTTGGATAGACAGTTTACCTCGCAAGGTATGAAGTTCATCTTCCTGCGTGATATACTGGCGATGAAGCCCTTGCTTCAACAAACAAGTAATGCCCAAGTAAAGGATTTCCGCGAACAAGTCGTAAATATCCTCAAACTCTTCCCCCATTATATTCTCATAATTATTATGTTTCAATTCCTTGAAAGCATAAGTGAGCATATAATAAACGTTTTTTATGGGTATGCCTTTATCTATTATCATGAAAGTAGACTTTTAATCATATCTATTTGCATTTTGCTTTTCTGTGGATCATCAAACCAATATTCTTTCAGCATGGGTGCTATATCGTAGTTTATCACATTCTCTAACCACATCTTATCGATTGCTTTCTGATTGCAAAAATAGCTGTGTCCGATACAAAAGCCGGCCCCCAAAGCATCATCATGAGCTATCACCTTATTCAGGTTTTCTATGGCTTCAATCACTTTATCAAAGGTCTCATTGTGAAGGTCAGACTGATATTTCCTGAAACCATTGGTCGAGAATCCGGGCTTCATCTCGAAGAAGCTGAAACGGCGGCGCAAAGCATAGTCAATCATTGCCAGACTGCGGTCGGCTGTATTCATCATGCCAATGATGTATATATTCTCGGGAACCGTAAAATCATCGCCTGTATAAGCCAATTTGATATTCTTCCCCCGATAACCGTTCTCTATAAGCATAAGCAGCTCGCCAAAAATCTTGCTCAGATTACCCCGGTTGATTTCATCGATGATAAAGAAATATTTCTTGTCCGGATTACTCTTTGCTTTCTTGCAGAAGTTGTAAAAAATGCCAGGCTTTAACACAAAGCCGCCCTCTTCCGTCGGTTTATAGCCCATAATAAAATCTTCATAGGAGAAATTCTGATGGAACTGCACCATTTCCACCTGTTCTTCATCCTTACGCCCAAGCATCGAATAGGCAAGTCGTTTGGCAGTAAAAGTTTTACCGACACCTGGAGCTCCTTGAAGAATTACATTCTTCTTCAAGTTCAGTAATGCGACAAGACTATCATACGAGGACTCATCCATAAAGACTTCACTCAAAAATTTATCCTTTGTATACGTTTCAATATGCTTTTCCACTGGAGTGATATTCGTTTCACGGATAATGTCCAGTAACAACTCATATTCAGTCGCTGCCAATGAAAAGAACGAGCCTTGCGGGTTGCTGAGAAACTGCATATCTTTCAATTCCTCCGTAGCCTTGACTGTAGCAAAATCCACCGGATTTTTCAAAGCCTCCGTTTTCACGAACTCTATGGTCTCTCCATCCTGTTCTTTTGAGACCTTCGCAAGTGCCACAATCTGCTTTACGGGTGTGGACTCATAACCAATTACCGCATCTCCTACCTTAGCATCTAAAAAGTTCTGGAAAATACGACGTGGTTTTCCATTGTCATTATAGAGATTGTACCTGACTGCAGAACCTACAGCCAAATCGTTCATACTCCATATTTTCGGATTGGATACCAACCACCAATACCGTTTTTCAGAATCAGACGGTGTATGGAATAATGATTCTATACCCTGCACATATTCAGGATATTTGGTAATATCGGTCAATGTCTTCAATGCAGAATTATGAGGAGCATCCCACATCCCCACGTGGGTCCATTCCACTTTACGTACATTTTGGAAATCCTCATAACTTTCATCATATATATAATCAGACTTTACGATACCCCGTCCCACAATCTTACTAATACCCGACTTCACATAAATAACATCTCCAGGCTTGATGACATGAACGAATTCCCATACAGCAAGGCCATCATTCTTAAAACTTGAGCCCGGCTTCCCATAGATTTTTTTCATCTGTTCCCTGACATGTTCGAGCGAATCATATTGACTCAAATCTCCCAGCTCTTCCCAGCCGATGCAGATAATGTGGTCGTGCTGGCACCGGCTCCACTTTGAGCCACTTTCTCCGGGAGCATACATCCAAAACTTCTGACCCGCATTTACATCCTCGCTGGATGATTTTACTTTTGTTTTGCCAATCAGCTGACGCAGTTGGTCATAAAACGTAAACAAATCCTCGGCTCCTTTTCTCTGCAGGAGATAACGTTGCATATACGGAATACTCTTTTTCTTTGGCTCGTCCATACCTAACTTTTCCGTTACTGTTTCCAGCATAGAACGATTATAGACAGGTATCAACTGTCCGTCAGAATATAAGAATGCAATTTTCCACTTGAACACCTCTCCCAAAGTGGTAATTTCATCAATAGCCTCCCATTTCCCTTCACGGGCAAGATGGGCAATCTTTACAATCTCACCTCTTACAAACTTATAGGCTTCTTGAGCTGTATTTCCATTTTTTGTATACCATGCATAAGCGTCATCACACATTACATGTGATGCATTCCCCTTAGGTCGTTCATTGTATTTATATATACCAAATTTGTAGGAAGATCCTCCCCATATAGAGCCTAAGCTATAAGTCCTACTTTCCACCCAATAACAAAAAGAGTCCGACCGATTCAGATTGGTATATTTTTCCAATGGCATATCCGATAACGTCTCCAAGGGAAATGCGGAAAGAAAATCATTCCATAATTTACGTCTATCTTCCATAATGAGTCAATCTTATTAGAGCATTCATTTTCAACAAATGTAGATGAATTATCCGACATTTTCATCAGGAAGTTTCAAAAAACATAGTAACTTTTTCATCCCCAGACCAACAGAGATACCTAGCAAATCAGCCATACCACACTAGGATGCCCTCAAATTTTCGTACCTTTGCACGCAATTTTAAAAGACAACATACGCATTAGAAGCAATGAAAAATAAAATCTTCACCTTATCTGCATGGATTGCAGCACACATCACTCTTATCGTGGTACTGGTGACTGTCGTGGCACTCTTTCTCCCTTCCTCGTTTGCCTGGATAGGAACTTCAGCCATCACGCCGATGCTTGGCGTGGTAATGTTCGGCATGGGACTGACACTTCGCCCGTCCGACTTCAAGCCCGTTCTGCAACATCCTAAAGACATCCTCATCGGCGAACTGGCACAGTTTCTCATTATGCCTTCCCTGGCGTGGCTGCTCAGCAAGCTGCTGGCCCTGCCCGAAGAACTTGCTCTCGGAGTAATCCTTGTGGGATGCTGTCCGGGAGGTACGGCAAGCAATGTCATCTGTTACCTGGCCAAAGGCGATGTTCCTCTGAGCGTAGCAATGACCGGCGTTTCCACCCTGCTGGCTCCCGTCGTCACGCCTGCCCTCGTATGGCTGCTGGCCGGCGAATCGGTCGACGTAGACATTGCCGGCATGTTTTTAAGTATCGTACAAGTGGTAATCGTTCCCATCGTACTGGGATTTGCCGCGAACCATTATTTTGGACAAACCACCCGACGAATCGTACCGCTGTTACCAATGATTTCCACACTATCCATCGCATTCATCATCGGCATCATCGTTGCCCATAACTCTACCAGTATTCTTACATGCAGCCTGATAGTAGCCGTAGCGGTCATCCTGCATAACGTACTCGGACTGGCCTTAGGCTATGGACTTACTGCCCTTACCGGAAGCGAGCCGTCCAAACGGTCGGCCATTGCCATCGAAGTAGGCATGCAGAACTCCGGACTCGCCACTTCGCTGGCTACTACCCATTTTGCCATGTTCCCTATGGCGGCCGTTCCCGGAGCCATGTTTTCCGTATGGCACAACTTTTCGGGCAGCATCGCAGCACAAATTTTCAGGAAACAGTCGGACAAGAAACAAAATAGAATCTGAAAGACCTGCATTCAGACATTCCGGACACCTATTTTTTTCAGACAATACATGCGGAAAACTGGAAAGAAACCTATAACTTTGAGCTGGTCTACAAAAGCTAATAAAGACAAAGTAACATGAAAAAAGTGATTGTTATTTCAACCAGTCTACGCACTGGCTCAAACAGCGACATGCTCGCTGATCAATTTATAAATGGTGCTCTCCAGGCAGGTCACGAAGTAGAAAAGATCTCACTTATCGGTAAAGATATACACTTTTGTCGTGGATGCTTAGCCTGCCAGAAACTGGGCAAATGTGTTATTCAGGATGACGTCGACAGCATCATGCAGAAAGTGCTGCATGCGGATGTCATCGTATGGGCTACTCCAATCTATTATTTCGAGATGAGCGGACAGATGAAAGTGCTCATCGACCGTATGAATGCGTTGTATACCATGGATTATCAGTTCCGTGACGTCTACATGCTAACTACTGCCGCCGAAGAAGAACCGGAAGTTCCCAAACGGGCAGAAGCTGGCCTGACAGGCTGGATTGATTGTTTCCCGAAGAGCCGTCTGGCCGGTACACTTTTCTGTGGCGGAGTAACTGCTCCACGTACCATCACCGGAAACCCCAAACTAAATGAAGCCTACGAAATGGGACTTCATTGCTAAAACAACATTACGAAGGCAAGCAAGACCGAAAAGATCGGAAACGTGCTTACTTCTCAACCAATAATAAACAAAAATACAAATTAACTATGGAAACATTTTATGACGTAATTGCCGGCGATCAGCTCGTGCTGGTCGATTTCTTTGCGACCTGGTGCCAACCCTGCAAAATGATGCACCCCGTCCTGCAACAAGTAAAAGAGGTACTGGGCGACCGTATACGTATTATCAAGATTGATGTAGATACGCATGCAGCACTATCCCAACAATACCAGATTCAGTCCGTCCCCACCCTCATGCTGTTCCGCAGAGGAGAAGTACTTTGGAGAGCAAGCGGTGCAATGCCGAAAGCTGAACTGTTGTCAACCATCGATCCTTTTTTGCAATAACCCACAAGTAAAGACGAAACGATAATGAACGAAGAAATTACCCTGCGCGATGTAGCCGGCTACCTGGATCGCATCGGCATTCAGTTTATGGCTACCATCGGACTCGACGGCAATCCCAAGGTACGCCCCATGCAATACATGATACTGGAAGACGATAAGCTCTGGTTCTGTACCAATGCAAAGAAAGAAGTGTATGCCGAGCTTCAGACAAATCCCGCTCTCGAACTTTGCGGATGCAAGCTGGAAAAGGACGAAATACAAACACCTTGGATCCGTTTCTCGGCAGAAGCAGTCTTCGAAGAACGTCAGGATATCCGCGACGCCATTATCGAGAAGAGTGCCATCGTGCACGAACTTTACAAAGACATGCGCACCAATCCCGTGTTCAAGGTATTTTACCTGAAGCACATCGACGGCTGGATGACCAATTTAGGCAACGTAAAAGGACTGGAAAAGAAAGCCGATTTTGCCAAGCCCATCCATTTCCAGTTCTGAAAAAACTTCTTGTAAAGTATCCTTCCCACCATTTTACCCGAGATTCCGAAAAGATTTCCGATTATCCGTTTGAAGAACGCGGCAAAAGTCTGTTTTCCGGAATCTCGGAATTAACGAAACATCGGTAACCAACCGACTGTATCCCGTCAATAACTCCGGTTCCGGATGTCAATCGTCACATCCATATAGCTCCGCAATCCCTCTATGTAATCCGCATAAAGAACCTCCACGTCCTGTCCTTTCAGTACGTGACACTTACCGCACAGCTCACAGTTATGCAGGCATTTCCACTCATCGAGCACATACGCCCGACGCTCTTCCTTCGTTGATTGTTCTATAGCAGGAGGTATCATGATACAAATTTATACTATACAAATATAGTAGTTCTACCTTACCTGCAGTTATATTGCCCTTGTAAAAATGCAAAATACGTCCACACAGATGTACATCCGTTCGCGCTTCTACCGATAATCGTATAATACCATCCGGAATCAATCTATTCCCATCACCTTCAAATCCTTTCGATATACCCCTCCTGATCATACCCCCGATGATACTGATGAATACAAGCCACCAGCTCTTCCAAGCGTGGATCAGTTACCTGCATTTTCCCATATTTCTCAAGTTGATGATTATACCTTTCCCTGCTTCCATGTGCTATCCGATATTCATAATCCGCCGGAATCAGGAAAGAAGCTCTCTCCCCCAAATATGGATAGAACGATGTAAGATAAATATGAATGCCCGCCAAGTCGAGGTCGCCAAAATGAATATACCGGTTAGGAATACTTTGCAGCCAGTCGAGTAAGTCCTTGCTCTGCTCCTGCGGATAGCGGGACACAAAAAGCAGCTTCACCCCGTCGGGTACAACCGAACTGAAAAGCTTTTTCTGAGCCGATACATACCTGAAGTTTTCGGGATTCTCAATACCTACTATCACCACATCTTCCGGAATCACAAAGTTCCAATAATCGTAGATAAAATCAAAAGTCCCCTCCAGCGGTAAAATCGTTTTAGAACACCCGTTTACAGTTGCTGGTATCGGCTGATAACTATTCACCAGAAAACCGTAAAAAGTACGCTTTCCCCTCACCTTTGAGTTACCCGTCACAGCCACCTGAACCGACCGGTCCGGATCGTCCGACAATAACAACTCACGGTACTGTTCCAGATTCCGGATATCATATTTATTGGATAAATGCTCACGAAAAGCCTGCCCGTCGATTGCACGCACACGCTTCCTGCTACCGTTCGACACAATCAGGAGTACTCCATCCGCCACCATCTGCTCTACCCAGTCCCCTTTCAGACTACTTGCCGGCAACGCTTCCCCACCCGCCAGACAAATAAATTTATCCATAAGTGCTACAGTCTTTTTCATTTATCCATCCGATTTATTTTCTGAAACAAAGATATTCACGACAGCCAAATTTACAGAAAATATCAATCACACATACATTCCACCAATTTTTATATAACTTTGTCCTCGTAACAAATCACATAAAAACGCTACCACTATGATAAAGATATATGGAATGCAGACATGTCCCGACTGCACATACGTAGAAGAACAAGTCAAAGGAAACAGCCGTTACGAAATCATCGACATCGGCCAGCATGTAAGAAACCTCAAGGAATTCCTGAGACTCCGCGACCATAACCCTGTGTTCGACGCAGCAAAGAAAAGCGGAGCTGCCGGCATCCCCTGCTTCGTACTGGAAGACGGCACAGTAACTCTTACCCCCGAAGATGCCGGACTACAGTCACGCCCGGTCAGCGAAGGAGCTACATGTAACATCGACGGAAGCGGTTGTTGAAAATGAAACGAAAAGTTATCTTCCTTCATGGCTTCTTCGCTTCCGGTGCATGCACACCTGCCCAGGCATTGCAAGAAAGCCTCAGCAACAAAGCGCAAGTTCTGACTCCCGATTTGCCTTTGCATCCCCGAGAAGCACTTTCATTCCTGCGTCAACTATGCCAACAAGAAGCCCCCGATGTACTCGTCGGAAACAGTAACGGTTCCTTTCTTGCCCAGATTATAGCTTCCGAAAACGGACTCCCCGCCCTGCTTGGAAACCCATATTTCGAAATGACCAAATTCCTGACCGAACGCATCGGGCCCCATGAATACAAGTCACCCCGAGCAGACGGCAACCAGCATTTCGTCATCGACCAGCCTCTGATTGATGAATTTGCCGAAGTACAGCTCCATCAATGGGACCACTACCAGTCCGCGAACCGCGAACACATCTGGGGTATCTTTGGAGAGAACGACCATCTGGCCCACTACGAACCACTCTTTCTGAAATACTATCCCCACTCCTGGCACTTCCCGGGCGGGCATACTCCAACAGCCGATGAGGTACACCAATATTACGTTCCACTGATAGAAAAACTATTAACAATATAGTTCCATGCAAATCATTCTGGCCATCGATTCATTCAAAGGCTGCCTCACATCAGAAGAAGTAGAAGCAGTCCTTGCACAAGTTCTGACTTTCCGCGGTGCGACAGTCCATTCACTCCCCATGTCCGACGGTGGTGAAGGCATGCTCGAAGCCTTTATCTCTGCCTTGCACGGACAAATCATCCAAACCAAAGTACACGATCCGCTGATGCGTCCCATCCTTGCCAGCTATGGTATTGCTCCCGACGGAACAGCCGTTATCGAAACAGCCAAGGCATGCGGACTGACATTGATGAAAGCCGAAGAACGCAATCCACTGATAGCCACGACCTACGGTGTAGGCGAACTCGTAGCCCACGCCATACAACAAGGTTGTAGAAAGTTCATCATCGGACTGGGAGGAAGCGGAACCAGCGATGCCGGAAAAGGAATGCTTCAGGCACTTACCGACATCCTCGCCCCTAACGGAACAATAAACGATGTACTGACCAGCCAAACAGCCGGATGCCAGTTTACCTTAGCCAGCGACGTACGCAATCCACTTTATGGAAAAGAAGGAGCAGCCTTTACCTTTGCTCCCCAAAAAGGAGCCACTCCCCAGATGGTAAACGAACTGGACCGCCGCGCCCGACAGTTTGCCGACAGTTCCGCCCGCCTAATGGGAAAAGATACTTCCACGCAACCCGGTGCCGGAGCCGCCGGAGGTTTAGGCTACGCTTTCATGCAATATTTCAATGCTACGGCACAATCGGGAGCCGACTTACTGCTCGATCTCATAAAATTCGATGAACTGCTGAAACATGCCGACCTTGTCATTACCGGCGAAGGGCACGCCGACCGCCAGACACTTATGGGCAAACTTCCCGAACGCATTCTGCAACGGGCACGAAAGCATCAAGTTCCGGTATGGCTAACCGCCGGACAGGCAAGCGACAGACAGGAACTTCTCAATGCCGGATTTGCAAGAGTAGACAGCATTACCCCCGAAGGCATGAGTATTGAAGA
Organism: Bacteroides sp. CAG:1076; assembly: GCA_000436795.1. Lineage (GTDB taxonomy): Bacteria > Bacteroidota > Bacteroidia > Bacteroidales > Bacteroidaceae > Phocaeicola. Next base: position 37,931 of record HF993255.1, on the reverse strand, counting down.
GGCTATTCAGCCGGAAACAGCCAGAAGAAACATACAAAAGTGGATCAACGAAACACTCAATCTATTTCAATATCCCAAATGAAAACTCCTATACCTCAATCAACAGAAAAACAGACAACAATCACAAAAGCCCCCTATTGAACATAAATGCATCGAATGCTTTCCTGAGTTGAAACCCAGCCGTTCTGCCTGATTATCGAACAATACATGGTATCTCCCGTCATCCGTGATTTCAGTACTTATCACATTATTTCACTATCAACAGACTGTTAAGCAACTAATAAATTAGACTGACATTCTCGTTCCACTTTTATCGTTTTACGTCATCAATTATATGTTTCCCTTGTCCTTAAAACATATGACAGGGGAAACATTTATTTTACTTTCCTTTGTAATAAAATAAAATTAACATATTCAGCTAAAAAGGCTAAATAAGCCATGAATTTACTCAACTATTACACAAGGCGTTATCAACATTTTCGAAGACTCTTACGCCTTCTTTATTTACCCGCCTAACCAAAGAGTCTGTAGGCACAAAAAACAAAACCGACTATGAAAGGACAAAAATCGCACAACGTACAAAATGAGTACAGCATCTTCAGCCTGCGCATCACACACATTTTCTTTACAGTTCTGGCAATCATGTTACTTTTACCGGCCAGTTACATTTACGCCCAGCGTACCTTCAACCTTTTTGGTACAGACGTATCGATAGGTGTACGTGCCGGAGGTACATATAGCCACATCACCAAGAGCAATCATAGCGATGGAAAACTGGGATGGCTAATCGGTGCAGACCTGGAAATACCTGTCGACAAAGTATCTGAAGACTTCTTTATACAGCCCTCTCTCCTATTCCTTTCGAAAGGAGATAAATGTTCCACATCGGGCGATGTAGGAGATGGAGATGTCGCAACCGTAGAAACTACAGAAAATGCTATCTTCATGGAAATTCCTGTCATGGCAGGTTATCGCCTCAACATAGCCGACAATTTCAATCTGACCTTCAATGCCGGTCCTTACTTCGCCTTTGGTCTGGGAGGAAAATCTGAATTAGGAATGGACGCCACCTTATGGGGAAGTCCCATTGGAGGAGGCTACGAAATCAACACGTTTGACTCCATAAAAAGATTCGATTTCGGTATCGGTCTGGGAGCTGGGCTCGAAATACTCCAGTCATGGAGCGTAAACCTAAACTATGACTTCGGTCTTATACCTGTTATCGATGGAGGCGGAAAACACAGAGCATTTATGTTCTCTGTCGGATATAAGTTCTAATACACATTTTATTGATTATCTTTAAAATCCAACAACCATCATGAAAAAGTGGATATTACTCATCTGTTTGCTCTGTGTACGACTTCTGACAGTCCATGCCCAGAACGAATACTATACCATATTTAAAGTGGGAGGCACGATCTGCACCCCTGTCACACTGAAAACGCCATATAAAACCTATACCGTATATACAGAAATTACAATACCCAAATCTCTTTCATGGTTCGAGGCATTCGACTGTCAGGGAAGGCAAATAATGAATACGGGAGGAAAAGTTTCCGTAGAAACCGGTAAACCGACCGTACGCATCTATTACCTTACGACCTTGTTTCCTAACGCCGATGATGAAACGCCCCGCTCTGACAATGAGAACAATACACCTACTACGGATTATTCCTCTAATTCGGAATGGACGAAACAAGCAGCAAAAGCCCTAACAGATTTAACAGAGAAAAAAGGATGGAACCACGAGGGGCATTTAATTAATCTGGAAGCAGGATACGGATTCGTTTACGGCAATACCGGCATTCGCCTGAAGTACATTTCTCCCGTAGTGTTCGGTCTTACAGCATCTTTTGGCTATAACACTCAGTATAAGCCGGAAAGGATAGACGACAAACGCTATTTATGGAACGTAGGTGTCCAACTACATCTTTCCAAGTTTCTGGCAATCGGCATGTACGGCGGTCCCCAATACTTCAGCAAATACAATAAATCGGAAATAGCATTTGGAGCTTTACTTGAATATTCCCACCAGATTTATAAGCGTTTGGGAGCAACCGGAGGTATAGGATTTGTCCTGTCTGGCGAAGAATCTACAAAAAATCCACAAACTCTCTTCGCCTTTCATGTAGGAATAAGCTATAACTTATTTTCAAACTGATATTAAAAGCTTTGCCGCAACTGCCTGCTTTCCAAGACAATTTTTCTTGCTACGGGCTGTTACGGCAAAGCTTTCATCACTTACTTTTACCTTGTAACATAAACAATCGGAGAGTCACACCATCCATCTGTACATCCGACAGCCGAAGTATTTTTATATAAGAGCAACATGAATACAAGTTCTTGCTGCGTCAGCCTTATTGAAACGACAAAATTTGTAGAGTTACTAAAAATTTTATTACTCAGAGAAATGTAATGTTGTCTAATACATTTATTTCTCAATACTCCTCTTGGAATATAATCCTACTCATAGTAAAAATTTTATCAAAGGCCTATTATTCTTTTATTTTTCTCCTTCCACCACATACACCGGCTGAAACTTCGACCCGACATTCTTCAACACTCCCTCCTCAACCAGCCGACGAATATATCTTGTCGCCTTCGACTGATTGAATCCTGTGAGCTGTTCAAAGTCACGGCGTTGAAGAAAACTATGTCCTGCAAAGAATTCCGCGAGCTTCTGTTTCACCTCTTCATCGTCCATCTTTGAGGAATGTCGGGAAGAATCTGCCGAACGTTCAAACTTCACCTCCTTGAAACGGTCTGCCAGTTCTTTATCGGGAGTGAACTTGATGCTTCGCACACGAATATCGGAAGCCGTTACATATTTCGGGTTAATGTCGGGCGTGCACTTCAGACTTAAACTAAAATAGCCAATTCCGTCCAAATGTACGGTATAGCCATTACTCAGCTTTTCGTACAATTCACTGCTCAAAGCAGTAATGACGGCTGCTACATCAGCAGGAGCCACCGTACATTTTTTGGAGATAGATTCACGAATTTCACGGGTGGTAACGACATCTTTAGTAATTACTTTCGCATGTAGTTTTGGAGAAGATACACCTTCTTTCACCGGATTCTCAAACAAATCGAATTTAATAGCCATATAGTATCAGTTGGTTAGTAAATATTTTATCAAACGTCTTTACACAAAAGCCTCATCACGTAGCTGTTTAGATATTGACACGAACGTGACAAGCTATCAGCACGAACGTGCTAAGATATTATCACGTTCGTGTCGAGGTAAAATTGGATATAAATTTTGAAATAAACAAGGAATTAACCCACTAGTTTTCAAAAGCAAAAATATAACAGATACAAAATCAATTTATTTATATAAACCTATTCTACATAATAACGACACCTTCTTGATAAAATATTCAATAGTATCTTTATCATAAAATCACCAAGATATAACTAAGAGAAAATACAGAAAGACATCGCACAACAAAAAATCTTTGTATCTTTGTTCCCAAATAAAAACAAGCTTAATAATGGTACGGGAAGATATTCAATATTTATCACAGATTTTTCTAAACAGAAAACATATAAATATTCAAAAAGTAGTAAAATCAAAAAGATTAAATTGTTTTTTCATGAACTAAATCTGTAATTTATGTAAATTGCATTGATTACACAAGGTCCAACAATAACAAATTTTACAAAAACTATTTCAATAATAGTACAACTTTGCATTAATCGAATATTTATTCAAAATTATGATAAACTGTTTATTTAAACATATAATCAAATACACTAAAAATAATCCTTCCCTACTTAATTTTATAAATATAAACTCCAGACAACAACTCAAAATAATACATAATCATTTACTCCTTGCAAACCATGGTTTCGGACATCCACACGACTTTTGGGAAATAGGAGAAAAACTATTAAATGTTTGGCTTGAAACTCTTAATGAATTTCAAGATAATATTGTAAAAAACGGGCTAAGTGATTACAAACAAAAATTATCAGAGTTTTACAAAAAGGAATCAGAAATAATATTTAGTAATACTAAAAATTACAATAAACTCCTAAAAGATTTATCATATCCTTTAGGAGAAAAAAACATTTTTGTTGAATGCAACTATACAAATATAATAAACAGTTTCACTTTTATTGATTTATTTGCAGGTATAGGTGGATTCCATCAAGCTATGCATTCAGTTGGAGGACACTGTGTTTTTGCGAGTGAAATAGATAAACACGCACGTCTTTCATACGAAGCGAACTATAAAAAGATTGCTCCTAATTTATTTGAAAACAATTATAATTTATTCAATACTGATATAAACGATGCCGATCCAGATTTAATACCAGATTTTGATATTTGTTGCGGTGGATTTCCATGTCAAGCTTTTTCCATAGCAGGTTTAAAACGTGGATTCGAAGATACAAGAGGAACCCTATTCTTTAACATAGCTAATATCGTAAAACATAAAAAAGAACAAGGCCATGCCCCCAAAGTACTTTTTTTAGAAAATGTCAAAGGACTAAAAATGCATGACAAAGGCAACACTCTTAATGTTATTTTGAAGACACTTGAAGAATTAGAATATGCATACCGATATGAAATACTAAATGCAAAATATTTCGGAATACCACAAAATAGAGAACGTCTGTTTATTGTTGCATGGGACATCAATCAAATATCCAACGCTGATTTTAGATTTCCATATGGTATAGACAAAGAGGGTAATACTATATTTGATAAAAAAGACGTAGCTCAAAAAGCTAAAGAAACGCATATTAGCGATATCTTTGAACCAAGGGAGACAATGGATTCTAAATTCACAATCAGCGATCGCATGTGGATTGGACATCAAGAAAGAAAAAAAAGGAATAAAGAAAATGGTAAAGGCTTCGGCTACTCTTTATTTCGACCAGAAAGTACATATAGTAGCACCATATCTGCTAGATACTGGAAGGATGGAAGTGAAATACTAATTGACCAATCTGAATATGGACTTAATCCTAGAAAACTAACTCCTGTTGAAGCCGGACGACTTCAAGGATATAATATTGAAGGAAAAGGTTGGGAAAATCCTAACACAGGACTTACAACCCATGAACAAATACCATATAAAATTGTAGTTTCGCAAAAGGAAGCTTACCAACAATTCGGTAACAGTGTTGCAGTTCCAGTAATAAAAAGGATTTCACAAGAAATAGTAAAACAACTAATTTACAGATAATTATATGATAGACCTTTATTCATTCCTTGAAAGTTCATCTAATACTAGTGACTTTAAAGCAAATTTAAGTAAAAGAGGAGGATATATAACTTTTAGTAACTCAGGCCGACGAGGAGGTGCAAAATATTTCCAAATCGGACTAGACAATATTCTACAAACATTAAAAGATATCTACAATAATTTAAATATCTTTCGAACATTAACAGAGTATGAAGAAACTCCATGGAGAAATAACGGTTCTATGTACTTTCAAGATCCAGTAGCTAATGCCAACTCAACTGTGCAAACCAAACCTTTATTCTCCACTTTAAGCAAAGTTATTATATGGGCTAACCAGCCAGAACTAAACGACATTAATCCAGATAGCCATATTGTACTAACTGAAAATTCATTAAAAACAGCAATTACAAAATTGGAAGATGTCGCTAATAGTTTTAAGCCAAATTCAAAAATAAAAAACGACAACCTCTACTCTCATCAAATAATATTCTACGGAGCACCAGGTACAGGAAAGTCATATACTATAAATGAAGCAACAAGAAATGAAAGTGTTATTCGCACAACATTTCATCCAGACAGTGATTATTCTACTTTTGTAGGAACATATAAGCCAACTACTATCCAAGTAACAATGAGAGATGTATCCGGCCATAAAATCATTGAAAACGGAAAAGAAATCAAAGAAGACCGTATCATTTATGAATTTGTCAATCAAGCTTTCCTTCAAGCTTATATTCAAGCATGGAAATTTTATGCCCAAACCGCCTCTGAGGCTGAGCCACAAAAGCAATATCTTATCATTGAAGAAATCAACCGTGGTAACTGTGCTCAGATTTTCGGAGATTTATTCCAACTTCTTGACAGAAATGATGCAGGATTCTCCGATTATCCTATCTATACAGACAACGATATGAGAAAGCAGCTTCTTAAAGCATTTGAAGGGCTTTCTATACCTCAAGCGGAGAAAATCAATGATCTGTATGGACGAAATGTTACAGAACAAGTCCTTAAAGGAGAGATATTACTCCTTCCAGACAATCTGTATATATGGGCAACAATGAATACCAGTGACCAGTCGCTTTTCCCCGTTGACTCAGCATTCAAACGTCGATGGGAATGGAAATACATGCCTATCGGCAAAGGATATGATGAAAGCGGAAACGAACTAAGCTGGAATATATGTATTGGTACAAGTAAATACAGCTGGTGGTCATTCCTTGAAAAAATCAATCTTCAAATTAGTTCTACAACCAATTCAGAAGACAAGAAACTAGGCTTTTTCTTTTGTAAGACGAATAATGGCTGCATCAGTGCAGAAACTTTTGTTGGAAAAGTCATATTCTATTTATGGAATGATGTATTTAAAGATTATGGGTTCGACGGGACTATTTTCAAAGATACAGACGGAGGTACACTTTCCTTCGATAAGTTCTATAAAGCAGGACAAAATGGTAAAGCAATAGTACAAAATGATAAAGTAGAGTTATTCCTGAAAAATCTTGGAATTGAGAATATGAATGAATCTAATGATGTTCTTTTAGATGAGAATGGAAATACGGAAGATTCAAAAACAAAAGACTTTTCAAGATATTCATTGAATGGAAACGGGAGCTACAGTAAGGGAAAAGTTGTTTATGAGGCTGTAAAACTCTATTCTCAAAAGAATCCAGAAATGACAGCCCAAAACATAGTTGATACGTGGTTGTCTCTTTCAATTAATGTTCCCAATTTGATAGAAACTGATGATGTATGGAACAGAAGAAAAGCTTTGACAAAAGATAATACTTTTGATTCAAAATCTAAAGCTCTGACCTTAAACAATGGAGAAATAATACATATTTCTAACCAGTTTAATGTTAGCCGGATTGAAGAATTCATCAATCGTGTAAATGCTCAAAGTTGGAATATCAGAATTGAAAAATTATGAGAATCATCATTGAAGGGCATAAATATCTCGCAGCAAGTGTAAAAAATGTTCTTCACGGCATTGATGCTTTGGAGAATGTAGAAGGTTACGTAATATTAAATTATGTAGGTTACTTTTACAACACATTACTGTGCGATTGTGTCTTTATCTTACCAAAGGTTCTCTTAGAAGACATAAACGGAAAAGAGCTGGTATTCGGCAAATATGAGCCGGAAGATATTATCAATCTCGACACAAGCAATCCGCTTACACAAACGGAAAAAAATTTCATTTACGAATTTGCTGTATGGATTTACCGTACTATCGATGTCTTCAGAACCGACCGCAATAATCAGACTGATATTGTATACCATAAAAAGATTATCCAGATAGGGAAAGGAAGCCGCAGGCTTAGCAATACTTTTCTGGATATATTGCTTTCTCTTATTCAGTTTAACAAAAACAATAGAAGCTTTTTCTTCTTCATTCTGAAAAATCTGCATTCCGGATATAACAAGATTAACTGGACCCGTACGATAGGTACCACTACAGCCATTATCCAAAACAATCATCCAGTTTATCTAAATCCGGTCAATAAAAAACGACAAATAAATTTTGATGAAGAACTTCTGATTATCTTCTTTTCCATATTAAACTATATTGGCGACCAATATGGATTTACAAAAGAAATAGACTGTAACTTCAATTTGATTAAGGGAAAACAATTTGAAACGTACTTAAAAGGATTTGGAAAAACCCGATTGCTGCAAATCAAATACAAATACTTTTCCGACAAGGCACTGGAACTGTGGACGCTTTGTTACGCTTTCTTTGATGCAGCCAGACAAGTCCAGATAAATACAGATTTGCAAGAGTATTTGCTGGTAAAGAATTTCAATATTGTATTCGAAGCTATCATTGATGAACTGATAGGTGACAAGGATATACCTAACGGTTTGAAGGAGCAGGAAGATGGCAAAATGGTAGACCACATGTATACTTACAAGAGCCTGACAACTAATGCTGACCAGCCTATTTATTATATTGGTGACTCAAAATATTATAAACGAGGAAACTCCATCGGGAAATATTCTGTTTACAAGCAGTTTACTTATGCCCGCAATGTCATTCAATGGAATCTGAACTTGTTCATGAGCAGTGACGATGAAAATAAAAATCTAACCAAAGCAAAAGGTGTAGCCAAACTTAGGGACGATATAACAGAAGGATATAATGTCATGCCGAACTTTTTTATAAGTGCACGTTTAAATGAAGAATTAAGCTATAAAGAAGAATTAAAGATAACAGACAAAGAAGATACTTATTTTTATAATAGACAGTTTGACAACCGTTTGTTCGACCGTGATACATTGCTTGTATGTCATTATGATGTAAACTTCCTTTATATTATATCATTGTATGCACGTAACAACACTCTGCAAAAAGATTCATGGAAAGCAATAGTTAGAGAAAAATTCCGTCAGGAAATACAAAAAATTCTGGAAGAAAACTTCCAGTTTCATGCCATGAAAGCACGTCCGGGAGTAAATGCGAACTCGTACATCAAAGAACATTTTCAGGAATTACTCGGTAAGATTTACACGCCATACACCGACCCAAATATCTATTCTCTTGCATTGGGAAAAGAGTTTCAAACAGAGAACGAAACTCTTTTGAATCAATTAAATAAATATTTCATTGTTCAGGAATGTAAAATGGGAGAAGACCCAGAAACATTGTTCAACAATGACGCTCCCGAAGCAAGTAATGGTATACCTACAGAAACAATTACTTCTGAAAAAAATGTATTCACAGGACTTATCCGTGCCACTGACGAAGAACATGAAATGTTCTATAATCATCAGGCACGGGTATATACAATGGAAAAAATTCCACCGATAAACCTGATTGCTGTAAAATATTTCCTTCCCATGCTAAGTGGAAAGATTGACGGATTTTACAAAATAGAAAAATTACAGTTTGGCAATTATAAAGATAAAGACGGCAATACACAACCTTGTTTGAAATTCAAACTTGGAGAATATATTAATATCGGCAAAACTTGGAATTCCATTTATGACAAGATGCGCCCAGGAGAAGTTATTTCGATTGAGAATATTATTCAGCTGTATAATAAGTAACCCCAATCTATGGATGTCCTTTCCAAAGAACAACGGCACAAAAACATGGCTGCCATACATTCAGCCAACACCAAGCCGGAAATGATAGTCAGAAAATATCTGTTCGCCCACGGATTCAGATATCGCCTGAACCATCCTCGTCTGCCTGGCCGTCCGGACATCGTACTGCGAAAATATCATACTTGCATCTTTGTCAACGGTTGCTTCTGGCACGGACACGAAGGGTGTAAATATTACGTCATTCCCAAATCGAATACAGAGTTCTGGACAAACAAAATCAACCGTAATATTGCACGCGACAAAAAGGTGCAGAAAGAACTGGCTAAAATGGGATGGCATTGCATCACGATATGGGAATGTGAACTGAAACCGCAGAAAAGGGAGCAGACACTTGTATCGCTGGAATATACGCTTAATCACATTTATTTAAAAGATCATACGGTAAGCTATTCCATTAACGAAGAGGAAGATGTGCTGATGGCTGCTGAAGATACGACCAATGACTATGCTCCTATCCCCAAGAATAAATAGTTTCCCCTTCCCCCATCGCGATTTCAATGCCAAACAGGATTTTTCAAAAACTAAAAAAAACAAAAAAGCGAAACAAAGACAGAACATTCTTCGCCGTTCATTTTTTATAAATAAAAAAGCTCTCGTCATGAATACTACAAAAATTATTTTAGGCATGGGAACTTTGTTGACATTGAGTCTGACACCCATGCATGTCACAGCAGGAAACGCTGGTATAGAAAATGGAGAAACGGTAATCTGCCGCGGTCAGGAATCGCATACTTCTGGGCCAATGGTGAAAGTAGGGCAACAAGCTCCTGACTTTCAGGCTACGAATGCAGAAATGAAAGACATCAGCTTATCTTCTTTCAAAGGCAAGCGAGTTATTCTGAATATCTTCCCCAGCCTCGATACGCCCACATGTGCCATGTCCGTCCGCCAGTTTAATGCCCGGGCTTCGGAACTGGAGAATACGGTCGTGCTGTGTCTTTCCATGGACTTGCCTTTTGCACAGTCACGCTTCTGTACCATCGAAGGACTGAATAATGTCGTTCCGCTGTCGGTTTTCCGCAGTGATGACTTTGTAAAGGAGTACGGCATCCAGCTTGCCGACGGTCCGCTGAAAGGACTGATGGCACGGGCCGTGGTCGTGATAGACGAAAACGGCAAGGTGCGCTATACGCAACTTGTAAGCGAGGTTTCTAATGAACCTGATTACGAAGCTGCGCTTCAGGCAGTACACGCATTGTAAAGACAGAGGCCTTTATAATATAATTCATAAAAAAACTAAACAAAAACATTCCATCGGACATTGGTAAAAAAAATTAATTTATTACCTTTGTTCGTATATGAAGAAACTGCTTCACATACTCCCTGCCCTGCTGGTTCTTTGTTTGTGCGTTTCTTGTAAGAACACGAAGGCAAAGAGCCAGCGGATTATGCCTGTCGGGATGCTGGCTGATGGCGATCTGGCATTCCGGCGCGGCACAGGGCTCTTGAGCCACGTTGTAACTTCCGCCAGCAAAGACGGGGTTTATTCGCATATCGGTATTCTAAAAAAGATTGGCAACGAATGGTACGTAATCCATGCTGTCCCCGACGAACCTGATTTTGAAGGTGATTCCGACCGTGTAAAAACGGATTCTTTGTCGCGCTTCTTTGCGGCCGACAGGGCTGTACGCGGTGCGATAGCCAGAATGACGGGGGATTCGCTTGCTGCTTCGGAGGCTGCATGTACTGCCTGGAAGATGGCCTGTCAGGGGGTTCTTTTCGATCACGACTACAATCTGACTGATACTTCACGAATGTATTGCAGCGAACTGGTAGAGTTTGCTTACCGGAAAGCGGGTATTTGTCTTTCCGAAGGCAGACGTACACAGATTAATGTTCCGGCAATGGGCGGTACGTACCTCATGCCCGACGATATAGCACGCAACAAACATTTGAAAATAATATACAGGTTCCCGTAAACTCGAGCTTTTTTGATTCTAAATATTTCTTTTTATTAACCCTAAAAATTTAGCACTATGATGAAACAACTGATTCGTTTAGGACTGATGCTGGTAGCTGTTCTTGCTATGGTATCGTGTACGCCAAGTACGCCCGGAGCTGCACTGAAGGATTATATGTCGGCACTGAGCGACAATGATTACGAGGAGTTTATCAATGGATGTAATATCTCTGAAGCTGATTCCGACAAGGCCAAGGAGATACGCGAGGGCCTGGTTGCCATGGTTCAGGAAAAAGGCTCCAAGACGATTGAGAAAAAAGGTGGACTAAAGGAAACGGAAATCGTTTCCGAGGAAATAGCAGAAGACGGTAATTCTGCCGTCGTGACGTTTAAGCAGCATTATGGCGACGGCAGTGTCAAAGAAGATACTCAGAAAATGGTTAAGGTGGATGGTAAATGGCTGATGGATATCGGCAAGTAAAGGATTTTACCGGCGTACCCTCAGCTCCCAGAATGCTACGGCCGAAGCGGCTGCTACATTCAGTGAGTCGACGCCATGCCACATCGGGATGCGGACTACGTAATCGGATTCCGACAGGACTTCGGCGGGAAGACCGTCGCCTTCGGTTCCCATTACGATGGCAAGACGGGAAACGTCCTTGAGTTCCGGGTAGTCGATGGGAACAGAACGGTCAGTCAGTGCCAGGGCGGCGGTACGGAAACCCATTTCGCGTAACGAAGATACGGGACGCGGAAGCCATGTCCAGGGTACCAGAAAAACGGAACCCATCGACACGCGTACGGCACGGCGGTTCAAAGGGTCGCAGGAATCGGGCGAAAGAAGAATTGCATCGATGCCCAAGGCTGCTGCTGAACGGAAGATGGCTCCGATATTGGTTGTATCGACTACCCCGTGAATGACTGCAACACGACGGGCATCGCGGCTGACTTCTTCAGGTGTACGGGGAGCAGGACGGCGCATGGCACACAGAACACCACGGGTCAGTGTATAGCCTGTAAGACGTGCCAGAAGTTCCCGGCTGCCCGTATAAACTGGAATGTCGCCGGCACGGAGAATAATGTCGGCAGCATCGCCTGCTATATGTTTCTTTTCGCAAAGCAGGGCAAGGGGCTGGTAACCGGCATCGAGCGCTACACGGATTACTTTCGGACTCTCGGCTATGAAGATACCTCTTTCGGGGTCTATGCGGTTACGCAACTGAGCTTCGGTCAGGGTGCCGAATACTTCTACTCCGGGGTGTTCGAGGCTGGTTATTTCTATTACAGGCATAGGTATTCTTTTTTCCGGTCAAAGTTAAGAAAGAATATCGGCCAGAGCAAAGTTTTTTTCTCTACCTTTGTCTGCGAAAACAAATTAAAGAGCAAAAAAGCTATGCTACATTTTGATACTGACTATATGGAGGGGGCACATCCTGAGGTGATGCGCCGCCTGATGGAAACAAATCTGGAACAGACTGCCGGATATGGAAACGATGATTATACACGCCATGCACGCGAACTGGTACGGAAAGCATGCGAACAACCCGAAGCGGCCGTATATTTTCTGGTAGGAGGTACACAGACGAATGCAACTGTCATCGACGGACTGCTTGCACATCATGAAGGTGTGCTGGGAGCGGAAACGGCACATATCAACGTACACGAAGCCGGGGCTATCGAGGCTTCCGGACATAAGGTGCTGACGTTGCCTCAGCACGAGGGAAAACTTTGCGCTGATGAAGTAGAGGCATACATCGAAAACTTTTACCGTGATGAAACATACGAGCATATGGTAGCGCCAGGAATGGTTTATATCTCTCACCCAACGGAATATGGTACGCTGTATTCGCTCAGCGAACTGGAGGCTTTAAGCCGTGTATGCCGCAAAGCGAATATTCCGCTTTACATGGACGGTGCACGTCTGGGATACGGACTGGCTGCTCAGGGTACGGACGTTACCTTGCAGGATATTGCCCGCCTGTGCGACGTGTTTTATATAGGTGGCACGAAAGTAGGGGCACTTTTCGGCGAGGCCGTGGTGGCTCCTCATGCGGAACGTCTGCCACATTTCTTCCCGCTGATAAAACAGCACGGAGCACTGCTTGCCAAAGGACGTCTGCTGGGCATTCAGTTTGAAACCTTGTTTACCGACGGCCTCTATCTGAAGGCTGGAGAACATGCCGTGCGTCTGGCACAGAAACTGAAACGGGCTTTTGTGCAGAAGGGATATAAGCTGCATCTGGATTCACCGACCAACCAGCAGTTTGTCTGCCTGCCGAATGAGGATATAGACCGTCTTTCGGCGCATGCAACGTTTGAGCTGTGGGGACCGCGCGGGGAAAAGGAAACGGTAGTACGCTTCGTTACAAGCTGGGCTACACGTGAGTCCGATGTAGATGCGCTGATTGCCCTGCTTTAGTCATCGGCTTCTTCAATGGAAAAATGGTTTACGGTGACGGAAATGGCATATTTTATCTGTTCGTCACCGGAAATCATGGTTCCGCCACTCTGTATGCACATGCGTACTCCCATGCCGTCGTTGGCGGTAAGGAGGTATTCACCCGAATGTTTTTGCTGGTTTACGGTAAACCACATACCGTTTTGTCCGTATTGCACTTCGACATAACTTCCGTCGGTTTCATAATCCCACGAAATACGGTACTTCGAGGTATTTCCGCGATGAAAGGTGAATGTGCAAGCCGACTCGTCATAGTTCATGTACGAGAGGGAGGTTACTTCCTCCGGATAGAAGTTGAGAATAATGCGGTTCACGGTATCATTTGTTATGACATTATTCACGGAATATTCGGTATAGGTTTCGCCTAAATGTTTTTTACCAATAGGATAGTAATCGAGTGTTTCGTTCTGGCAGGAACCAAACCAGATGGCAGCGCATATCATCGCTACCATCCCGTAGACTGTTTTCATGTTCATTATTGTTCTGCTTCGTTTTGTATCATGTCAAACTGGGGCGCTTCTTCAGGTGGAACAGGTGCTCCGTCTGCCGGCTCCGGACGAGGTTCGGGCTTCATGGTAAGCCACAAATCATATTGCTCGTCGGTAAGAATCTTACGGATTTTTTTCATCTTCTTTTCAGTACGTTCTCTGATATCGTCCTTCATTTTGTCATTACCGGCAGGTGGTGCCATCATCGGACGTCTGCCGTGTCCCATCATAGGAGGCTGACTGCCGCCATCCATCATAGGAGGTTCGCCGTCACTGTGCCGCATCGGAGGACGACCGCCATCCATCATCGGAGGGCAACCGGTATCTCTGTCACCACGTCCTATCAGGGCTTCCAGTTTTTCTCTTTCTTCTTTCAGGTTGAGCTTGTAAATTTTCTTGTATTGCTTCTCGGTCAGATTGAGAACTTTGTCCATTTCATCGGTCCGCTTGCGTGCGGTTTTCTCAGGATTGGGTATTTCTTTTACCGGAGCTTTTTTCTCTTGTTGCGGTTCGTCGGGTAAGGCTACGGCAAAGGCTGCCGACGGTATGGGTATCAGGGCCGTCAGACAAAATATCCATACAATTTTCTTCATGTTCATCTTCGTAGGTTTTAAAATTCTTTTTCAGGAGAACAAAGGTAAAGAAGGGGATGCTTTCCGGAAAATAGAATCAGCCAACCCGCTTATTCTCTCGGTCAACTCCCGACGAATCAGATTTTGCCTGAATAGAACCGGTGAGGATGGAAGTAAAAGATAAAATAAGTCCGCTTGGTCTGCAAAATCATTCCATTCGCCGATTTTAGTTGCACCGGGTTAGGTACAGACGTATTTTTGCAGGCGTAAAAAGAGTGACGCACGACATGAAACATTTACAAAAGCAATTACTTCTGGAACAGATTATTTATGCTACCATCTGGTTGCTGATACTGGGAACACCGCTCATCGGTTTCCTGCTCGACGACGAGCATCCGCTGGAAGGAACCGAACTTTGGAAAGAGGTAAGCGATACCTGGCTCATGGTATTGCCTTTCTTCCTTTTGTTTCTGATACATAACTATGTGCTTATTCCACGACTTCTGCTCAAGAAATATTATACACGTTATGTGGTGTCACTCATCTTCACTATCGGTATTTTGTTTCTATACTTGCCGGGATGTATTCAGGTACTTAATCCCCATCCGGGATTCCGGCAACAGAAAGAGTTTGTCGTACAAGACTCAGCCCACGACGTTTTTTTCCCCGACCGGCTTCCGGTACCTCCTATGGGAGAAAAAATGATGCAGCCGATACGTCCCATGCATCCGCCTTTCCTGCTGATTCATATTACGGTGGCAATCTTGCTGGTGGGGTTTAACCTGACTATCCGTTTTTTCCTCAAGTCGCTCCACGACGACGAGATGCTCAAGGAACTGGAACATCAGCATCTGGAATCGGAACTGCAATATCTGAAGTATCAGTTGAACCCGCATTTCTTCATGAATACGCTGAACAACATTCACGCACTGGTGGATATTGATGCGGAAAAGGCCAAAAAGACCATTATCGAGCTTTCGAAACTGATGCGGTATGTGCTGTACGAAGCGAACAACAGTCAGATTTCGCTGGAACGAGAAATTCAGTTTCTTGAGAATTATATTGCACTGATGCAGTTGCGTTATACTGAAAAGTTAAGTATACGGACGGACTTTCCGCTGATAGTGCCTCATGTGCAGATTCCTCCCCTGCTCTTTATCTCGCTGCTGGAAAATGCGTTCAAGCACGGGGTAAGCTATCGGGAAGATTCGTACATCGACGTACGTATCGCACAGGCAGACGAGGGTATTTTGTTTGCCTGCCACAACAGCAAGCATGCCTGTACAAACGATGCGCATCACGGCATAGGCATAGAGAATATAAAGAAAAGGCTTCACCTGCTTTATGGCAACAACTATACGTTTACCATTACTGAAGATGAAGTTTCCTACCATGTATTACTTATAATTCCTCCACTATCATGAAATGTCTGATTATCGACGATGAACCGCTTGCTCTGGCACAACTGGCGGGCTACATTGCACGCATTCCTTTTCTTACGCTGGTGGCTTCGTGCCAGGATGCCTGCCAGGCTTCTGAAACGCTGGCACATACGCCAGTCGACTTGCTTTTTGCTGATATCAACATGCCCGACTTGAATGGTATCGACTTTGTCCGCTCACTTCCGAATCCGCCGATGGTTATTTTTACTACGGCTTATTCAGAATATGCCATCGAGGGATTTCGCCTCAACGCCATCGATTACCTGATGAAACCTTTCGGCTTTACGGATTGTCTGAAAGCAGCCGAAAAAGCCAGAAGAATGTACGAGCTGACGCATCATACTACGGAGGCGGAAGATGAAAAGGGAACTTTATTCGTAAAGAGTGAATATAAGGTGGTGCGTATAGATAAGGAGAAGATTTTGTATATAGAGGGGATGAGTGAATATGTGTGTATTTATCTGGAGGACCGACCGAAACCTGTCATCACGCTGAACAGTCTGCAAAAGTTGTCAGCCATGCTTCCTTCGAACTTTATGAGGGTACACCGTTCGTATATCGTCAACCTGAGCAAGATAACCGAGATTTCACGTTTCCGCATTCTCTTCGGAAAAGATGTGTATATTCCTATCGGAGAAAACTATAAGGAACAGTTCATGGCATATATTCATCGTCTGGGACTTATCTGAATGAAGAAATATATATCTTTGCAGCGTTCTCTGAAAACTAAATGAATTGCTTTATGGAAAAGGAAAAAGAAATACACTCTTGTGTGGACTGCGGCACACAGAACTGTAAGTATAAGGACCGTACTTATCCTGATTTCTGCCTGACTACAAACTTGAAGGAAGAGGATATGCAATGGGCGCTGGAACGGTATGATGAAGGGGATAACCGCCGGATAATGATTGCCAGTGCGGAAGTGGAATATGAGGGGTATTGCCAGTGGACGCGTGTGCAGGAGATCATGGAGTTTGCCCGCAAGATCAATGCGCACCGTATCGGCATAGCCAACTGTATCGGACTGATAAACGAGGCGCGTATCTTTGCTCGTATTCTCCGGGCGAACGGTTTCGAAGCGTACTCGGTAATTTGTAAGGTTGCCGGCAAGCCTAAGACTTCGATGGGTATTCCTGCCGAATGTGAAAGCATAGGTGCTGCGATGTGCAACCCGATTCTACAGGCACGTCTGCTGAACGAGGCAAAAACGGACTTGAATGTGGTAATCGGTTTGTGCGTGGGACATGACAGCTTGTTCTACAAGTATGCTGATGCGTATACCACTACGCTGGTAACCAAAGACCGTGTTACGGGGAACAATCCTGCTGCCGCACTTTATACTGCCAATTCGTATTACCGGAAGAAGTTCTTTAAGGGGGAAGAGAAAAAGTAATTTTCTGAGGTAAATATCATCGTATATAGAAAAAGTCAATCGGCCTGAACTGTTTTTATACAGACTGATTGACTTTATTGTTTATTTCAGTTTCTTTCCGTCGGAAAAGGCATTGCCTACTTTCGGACCGATTTCCAAATAGGCATGATGAACCGGATCGAACGTGATCGGTCTCAGTTTGGCAACATCTATCTTGCCGTCTTCACCCAATACGCTTTCATCGACGGACACGTTGACGATGCGACCGGTCATGTAACAGGTTTCGGCATCGTACGAAACAAGCTCGCACTCCAGTGTCATGGGAAGTTCTTCGATGACGGGAGCGTTGACAAAAGCAGATTTGACGGCATGGAATCCGGCATGCGCAAACTTATCGGGTTCCTTGTTGCCCGACACGATACCTACATAGTCGCATTCTGTTACGCGGTCGGCTGTACCCATGCTGACGGTAAAGGCACGTGTCGCAAGAATATTCTTGGTTGTCTTATGTCCTTCCGACAGACAAATGCCTACCATATCATCTGTATACGTACCTCCCCATGCGGCATTCATGGCATTGGGAACTCCATTTTCATCGTAAGCTGCCACGATAAATACGGGCATCGGGTATAACCAGGTTTTTACTCCAAAATCTTTTCTCATAGGTGTTTACTCCTTTCTCTTTATCTTTAATGGTTTTCAAACGATTTTCTTGCTTTACGCATTGTGCTACTTTGTCTTTTCGGTAATGGCTACCTTGATGACTCCATCCAGACGGTTCTCGAAGATGCGATAGGCTTCTTCTATCTGGTCGAGCGGGAAACGGTGGGTAATGAGCGGTGTGGTATCAATCTTGCCCTCGGCTATCAGGCGGAGAATCTCGGCACAGTCGCAACCGTCCACGCCACCGGTCTTGAAGGTCAGGTTCTTTCCGTACATGTCGGGCAGCGGAAGTATCTGAGGACGATCGTAAAGTGCGACAATGGTTACGATGGCATTCGGACGGGCACATTCCCACGCCATGCGGAATGTTTCGTCGGTTCCCGCCACTTCGATCACGACGTCGGCTCCTCCATGTGCACTGAGTCTGCGTACTTCTCGGGCACATTCTTCCGGTCGTACAACCCGTACATCGGGATAGTGCTCACAAACAAAGCGGATGCGTTCTTCCGACTGCTCGCATACGACGATCTGTTTAGGGCGTTTCAGCATCGTACACAGTAAAGTACAGATACCCGTGGGACCGGCTCCGATGATAAGAACGGTATCGTCGGGCGTTATTTCCGAGATACGTGCCGCCCAGAATCCGGTGGCAAGAATATCTCCCACGAAAAGTGCTTGTTCATCGGTTACGCCTTCAGGAATGCGGTTCAGCCCCTGATCGGCATAAGGTACCCGTACATATTCCGCCTGTCCGCCATCGATGCGGCAGCCCAGTGCCCAGCCTCCGTGTTCGTCTTCGCAATTGTTCACATATCCATGACGGCAGAAGAAGCATTCTCCACAGAAAGTTTCTACGTTGACCGTCACGCGGTCGCCGGGCTTCACGGTGGTAACCTCCTCGCCTACCTGTTCTACAACGCCAACCATCTCATGCCCTACGGTAATGCCCGGCACGGCACGAGGTACACTTCCATGCTTGATATGCAAATCGCTGGTACAAATACTTCCCAATGTGACGCGCACCACTGCATCACGGGGGCCTTTCAATTCCGGCACGGGCTTCTCTATCAATGAAAAACGTCCGTGCTCCATATAAGTATATGCCAACATATTTTTATATTTTTAGTCTATTACTTCAATCAGAAAACTCACGAAACGGAAACCGTCATTACACGAAATCATGGCCGAACGCTCATTTTTCATCCAGCCGTCGTAGAAATTGCTGCCTCCATGAGCCGGTGCTATGACAAAGGAAAAATTTCATGTACGACATACCCATCCGTTTTTTATCTTCACTCAAATGTAAGGATTATCTCTTAATATGACAAGAGTTCATGATATTCTTTACAAAACGATGAGGCTCGTTTTCAGTTTTTTGTTAAGAAGTTATCAATGCACTCCTTACAATATGATCGGAGCCAAATCCCGACCTGATTGTCATCCGGGCCGGTTATGAGGATAAAATGCAAAAACTGCTCAAAAGTAATCCGGGGTTAAAGGAACGTTTTCCACTCCGTTTCTACTTCGATGATTATACTTCGGACGAACTGAGTGAAATAGCGCATCGCATTTTGAAAAGCCGCAACTTTGTCCTGACTCCTGAAGCTGATGAATATCTGAACCGTCTGATTGAAAAAGAAACCAGAATGCGGGATGAATATTTTGGGAACGGACGCTGGGTACACAATCTGGTAGAACAAGGTATCATCAAGAGTATGGCGCAGAGGGTAATGTCGGAGCCTCATCCTGTAGACAAACGTCTGCAATTGTTCAGTACGATAGAAGTATGCGACGTGAAAGAGGCGGAAATGAATTTCCTACATGCGATGAATTTGAAACTGACATCACCTTGCCGTATCGGATTCAGGGCATGAAAAATGTCTGGCAGAATGTTTGTTCGCCAGAAAGAAAAACGTTACCTTCGGAATACGCAGCCTGAACGCTGACAGAAAGTTCAGGCTACGTAAGCTGAAAGAAAAAGATTCCGACTACCCAGCCGAAGGCGGAAACACCATAAAGTATAACCTATAATCTATAGCAGCATGAAAGAAGTACCCATAGAAAAAGCATTGACTTACATAGAGCCAGGACCGGTAGTACTCGTCACAACTTCCGACGGTAGGAAAAATAACGTAATGACTATTTCATGGACAATGGCTATCGACTTCGACCAGCACATTGTTCTTACCACAGGCGAATGGAATTATTCATTTGGTACAATGATGCGCACCAGAGAATGTGTAGTATGTATTCCTCCTGCACAAATGATAGATAAAGTAATACGCATCGGTACTGTCAGCGGCGTCGATACAGACAAGTTCAGTTTGTTCCATCTTAAAGCTCTTCCGGCACAAACCGTTCAGGCTCCGCTGCTTGACGGATGTATCGCTTGTCTGGAATGTAAGGTTACAGACTATATTGAACGCTATGGATTTGTGGTGTTAAAAGTTATGCGAGTCGTAGAGAACCGTGATTGTACAGACCAGCGGATGATCCACGCACGAGGTGACGGAACGTTCACTGCCGACGGAGAAACTTTCAACTGCCGGAAACTAATGGCCAACAAACTACCTCCGGGATTATAATATCCTGCCAGGCTAAATAATGCAATACGAGAACTATTCTTGTTCTACAAAAAGCAGTTTACTGGTATCATATCCTCTTGTACGAAGTTCATCGAGCAGCTCTTCCTGTTTCTTGGCCGGCAAGGTTTTCTCACGACTCATAATCCAAAGGTATTTATCAGAACTGCTTCCTATCAATACATAACGATAATCAGGATCTACGTCGAGCACGTAATAATCGGAATAAAACCAAAGAAAGAACGAAACCTTCAGTTTGCCCGGATCCTTCGGATCAGGTTGTTTGGCACGTCCCTTAACTTCCTTATGCTTTCCGTTCTTATAACCTTCATTCTTTACGGAAATGCTTCCATTATCGCGCAATGTATACGTTGCCGTTACGTGAGTCATCCCTTTTTCAAAACGATGTTCATAACGGGCTATTTCGTACCAGCGTCCCATAAAACGAGATATATCAAACTCGGTTACCGTACTGTTATCCAATGATGCCATACGGTCGTCTTGTACCGACGAACAACCACCCATACTCAAAAGGGTACATAAAAGAAACAATATATTTTTCATCGTAGTAAGATTATTCTCAAAGATATAAAATAAATTGAAGATATTCAAGACGGTAACAGGAATTACATCTATCATAAACAGATTCCCAACGTATGCAATCCGTAACCATATAGGGTAAACAACAAAAAAATGAAAGAGTCGTATCTTCCCTCTGTCCAGAGAGCATGATACGACTCTTTGCCTATATCTGTTATACTTTATAAACCTATCGAGATTTTATTTTAGCAGGGAAACCTTCCGTACTTTTCTGTTGCAAGAAATCAGCCGATAACAACCTCACCGTCTACTGTAGCCTGATCTCCCCATGCACCAATAGAACCACTTTCTACAATAATCTTATCCTTACATAATTTAAGTGTCAAAGTGATTTTCTTTCCTCCTTGTAACGTTTCCTGTGGAGTTCCTAAATCTTCTAAAAGAGTTTTCAGACTATATTCTTTTGTCAACTGATTGATTTTAACAGATAAAATTACATCTGAAGTAGACTGTGGAACAAGATAAAAAGCAGCAGCTGCACCTTCTGCTATAAAACTTTCTACCCCCGGTTTGGTCTCTTTTATCCTTCCTGAAGCAGCATCTACTACGCATGACGCTTTTGCCTTACAAGTAGTAACTAAAGTTTTCAGTTCTTCTGCCGAATAATATCCGTCAGAAGTAAAGTTGACATTCAGCAAATGCATAGCATGATTAAAAGAAAGATTGACCGGCTTAGGAGTACCAACAGTTACCTTCTGTGCTTCAGACAGCAACAAATCCTTATATTCTGCCGAGTAAGTATTAAACTCAAATGTACCATCGCTGCCTAACTCCTGTTGCGGATAGCAGGCCGAAAAAGTAACTTCCGAAACATCTCCCGCCAATTTAAGCCCGCTCCATGTCATCGAAGTCGTGCCCAATGTATATGTAGTATGAATGGTATTCATATTTCCCGACACAAAAACGGACAAGACATCACCTTGCACAAAATTACCGCTTCCGTCCTGTTCCAAATTCGGAACTCGTGTCTGAGGAGCCACGTTCGTTACAATTTCAATTAAATCCTTCCCTTCCTGTGGCATTTCCACTTCTTTTTTCGAGCATGAAGCAGCCAAAACACCAGCCATCAATAATACATAAACTTTATTCATTCTCTTTTTGGTTTTTCTTTACCTAACAATCAAAGTTGGTAATAGGTTCATTTTCTTTTGAAATATTTTAATTTTTCAGTCTGTTTCCCATAAAACGACATTCAAAATGGAAAATAAAAAGGCATTTTTCCTCGATACTAAGCTGTCAAGCTTATATACAAAATATCCAACTTCTTGCTACATTCTATTTCAGGACACAAATTTTCGATGAAAACATTTAAATAAAAAAGGTCCCGTAAAACATCAATTTTACGGGACCTTTTTTATAAACAGCGGAGAGACAGGGATTCGAACCCCGGGTACCTCGCAGTACAACGGTTTTCAAGACCGCCGCAATCGACCACTCTGCCACCTCTCCAAAACTCTCTTACAAGAGTGCTTCGTTTCAAAAGCGTTGCAAAGGTACGCATTATTTCCAAATCTGCAAATAATTTGCCCCTTTTTTGATTATTTTTTCCTATTATCGTAACTTTGTACCTCGAAAACTCATATATAAATATAGACTAATATCAAACAATGATATATCCGCAAAACTTTGAACAGAAAATCGGATTCGACCAAATACGTCAGCTTTTAAAGACCAAATGTCTCAGCACGCTGGGAGAAGAAAGAGTTGACCAGATGGACTTTTCCGATGATTATAACGAAATAAACCGCCGGCTGGAGCAAGTAACGGAATTTGTCCGTATCACCCAAGAGGAGGATGATTTCCCAAGCCAGTACTTTTTTGATGTCCGTCCGTCACTCAAGCGTATACGTGTAGAGGGTATGTACATGGATGAACAGGAATTGTTCGATCTTCGCCGTTCGCTGGAAACGATACGCGACATCGTACGCTTTCTGCAACAAACAGACGAGGAAGAACAAACAAACGATGACGATGTTCATTCTCCCTACCCAGCCTTGCATGAACTGGCTGGAGATATCATGGTATTTCCCCAACTTATCACACGCATCAATAATATACTCGATAAATTCGGAAAGGTAAAAGACAATGCTTCTTCCGAACTTCTACGTATCCGCCGCGAACTGGCGTCTACTACAGGAAGTATATCCCGAAGCCTGAACAATATCCTGCGTGCAGCTCAATCGGAAGGTTATGTCGACAAGGACGTTGCTCCTACTATGCGCGACGGGCGACTTGTGATACCTGTTGCTCCTGGCATGAAGAGAAAAATACGAGGTATCGTACACGATGAATCGGCTACCGGAAAAACAGTATTTATCGAACCGGCCGAAGTTGTGGAAGCCAACAACCGTATCCGTGAACTGGAAGGAGAAGAACGTCGTGAAATAATCCGTATACTCACCGAATTCTCAGCCACAGTACGTCCGCAGGTTCCGGCTATTCTTCAATCATACGAGTTTCTTGCCGAAATCGACTTTATCCGGGCAAAGGCACTTTTGGGCATCGACATCAAAGGTATCAAACCGTCGTTCGAGCATCGGCAGGTAATAGACTGGTTCGAAGCTGTACACCCGCTTCTCCAGATGTCTTTAGCCAAACATAATAAAAAGGTAGTACCTCTCGATATCGAACTGAATACCGGACAGCGTATTCTGTTGATTTCCGGTCCCAATGCTGGTGGAAAGTCCGTCTGCCTGAAAACGGTCGGACTATTGCAATATATGCTTCAATGCGGTATGCTGGTATCCATGCACGAACGCAGTCACGCCGGAATCTTCAGCAGTATCTTTATCGATATAGGTGATGAGCAAAGTATTGAAGATGATCTGAGTACTTATTCTTCACATCTGACAAATATGAAGAATATGATGAAGTACTGCAACGAAAAAAGCCTGATACTGATTGACGAGTTCGGAGGAGGTACAGAACCGCAAATCGGCGGAGCTATTGCAGAAGCTGTATTGAAACGTTTCAATGCAAAAAAAACATTTGGAGTAATTACCACCCATTATCAGAACTTGAAACACTTTGCCGAAGACCATGAAGGAGTAGTAAACGGTGCCATGTTGTACGACCGGCACGAGATGCGTGCACTTTTCCAGTTGCAGATTGGCAATCCGGGAAGCTCGTTTGCCGTAGAGATTGCTCGAAAAATCGGACTTCCGGAAGAGGTCATAGCCGATGCTTCGGAAATAGTGGGAAGCGAATACATACAGAGTGACAAGTATCTGCAAGATATTGTACGCGACAAGCGCTATTGGGAAACTAAACGCCAGAACATCCGCAAACGGGAAAAAATAATGGAAGACACCATTGCCCGTTACGAAAAAGAGCTGGAAGAACTGGAAAAAAGCCGCAAGGAAATCTTGAAAAAGGCACGAGAAGACGCAGAACATCTGTTGCAAGAGTCGAATGCCAAAATAGAAAATACAATCCGTACCATCAAGGAAGCGCAGGCAGAAAAAGAACGTACCCGCATGGCACGTCAGGAACTGACCGACTTCCGCCAACAGGTAGAAGAGGCTGACAAAGCGGCTATGGAAGAAAAAATAGCACGCAAGATGGAAAAATTGCGCGAAAAACAAGAACGCAAGAAAGACAAAAAGAGTAAGCAAGCCAATCAGCCAGCAGTCCAGCCGGTACCTAAAGTCATCCCGCTTCAGGCAGGCGACTATGTACGCATCAAAGGACAAACCAGCGTAGGACAAATTATGGAGCTCAACGGAAAAAATGCCGTAGTCATGTTCGGACTGATGAAAACCAATGTGAAAGCAGACCGACTGGAACGTACCGAAGCTCCCAAGCAAACTCTCAATACGGCGAAGGCAACTTTCGTCAGCAGTGAAACGCAAGATCGCATGTACGAAAAGAAGCTGAACTTCAAGCAGGATATCGACGTGCGAGGCATGAGAGGCGATGAAGCCATACAGGCCGTAACTTATTTTATCGACGATGCTATACTTGTCGGAGTAAGCCGTGTACGTATTCTGCACGGAACCGGAACAGGTATTCTTCGCACACTTATACGCCAATATCTCGCTACCGTGCCGGGAGTAGCACACTTCCAGGATGAACATGTACAATTTGGAGGAGCAGGCATAACGGTAGTCGATTTAAAATAAAAAAACAGTATCTTTGTATTATGAAATCAATTAGAGAATTATACCGCATTGGTACGGGTCCCTCAAGCAGCCATACGATGGGACCGAGAAAAGCAGCCGAACAGTTCCTTGCCCGCCATCCGGAGGCATCGTCTTTTCAAGTCACGCTTTACGGAAGCCTTGCAGCTACCGGTAAAGGACACATGACTGATGTCGCTATTCTGGACGTACTTCAGCCTCATGCTCCCGTAGAGATATTGTGGAAACCTCATGTATTCTTTCCTTTCCACCCGAACGGAATGACATTCAAGTCGTTCGACAAGAATAAGAAACAGACCGAAGAATGGACCGTCTTCAGCGTAGGAGGAGGCGC
Source organism: Bacteroides sp. CAG:1076 (assembly GCA_000436795.1). Taxonomy (GTDB): domain Bacteria; phylum Bacteroidota; class Bacteroidia; order Bacteroidales; family Bacteroidaceae; genus Phocaeicola. The sequence goes on along the minus strand of HF993255.1, from coordinate 12,076 downwards.
ACTGGCCGAAGAAGGACAAGACAAGAATGCAACTCCTGAGGTATATAATATGAATACCATGAACCAGATACTTTACTGGTGCGAGCATACCGGACGAAGCTATTGGGAATATGTAGAACAATGTGAAGGTCCTGATATCTGGAAGTTCCTTGCCGAAGTGTGGGAAACCATGAAGGAAGCCATCCATCGCGGACTGGATGCAGAGGGAGTTCTCCCAGGCCCTCTGAATCTGCGACGAAAAGCGTCTTCCTACTACATCCGTGCCAAAGGGTTTAAGGATTCTCTTCGCTCACGCGGACTGGTATTTGCCTACGCTCTTGCCGTAAGTGAAGAAAACGCATCGGGAGGAAAAATCGTAACCGCACCTACTTGTGGAGCATGTGGAGTAGTCCCGGCCGTTCTATATCATTTGCAAAAGAGCCGGGATTTCAGCGATGCCCGTATTCTTCGTGCACTCGCGACAGCCGGACTTGTCGGCAACATCGTCAAGCATAATGCTTCCATTTCGGGAGCAGAAGCTGGTTGTCAGGCAGAAGTAGGAGTTGCCTGCTCTATGGCTTCGGCAGCAGCAAGCCAGTTGTTTGGAGGCAGTCCGGCACAAATAGAATATGCCGCCGAAATGGGACTGGAGCACCACTTGGGCATGACATGCGACCCCGTATGCGGACTGGTACAGATTCCTTGCATCGAACGTAATGCGTATGCCGCAGCCCGTGCTCTTGATGCCAATATTTACTCAGCCTTTACCGACGGACACCATCGTGTATCGTTCGATAAGGTCGTAGAAGTAATGAAGCAAACTGGTCACGACTTGCCTTCACTCTATAAAGAAACCAGTGAAGGAGGTTTGGCCAAGAATTATCAACCAATGGAATAAAAACCCATTTTTTAATTTTGCCAGAGCCTCTTCTTGAATGCGTATCCGTAAAACTTCAAAAAGATCGCCCTGGCAAAATTATGTTGTAAAACCCCAATCCGAAATATTCTTAGTCAGCTAACCCTATATTGAAAATGAAATCATACAACGTTTATTTATTCGACTTCGATTATACTCTTGCCGACTCTTCCCGAGGAATTGTCATGTGTTACCGAAATGTACTGGAACGCCATCACCATACAGGGATAACCGATGAAACCATCAAACGGACAATTGGCAAAACCTTACAAGAATCATTCTCCATCATGACTGGCATAACCGATGCCGACACACTGGAACTATACCGGAAAGAATACGTTAAAGAAGCTGATACCCACATGACAGTCAACACTTTTCTCTTTCCAGAAACCATAGATGTGCTGACCCGGCTGAAAGCGAATGGAGCCCAAATTGGTATCATTTCGACCAAATACCGCTATCGTATCATGGAATTGTTAGGCAAGAAACTGCCGGAAAATTTTCTCAATATCATAGTCGGAGGTGAAGATGTGCAATGCCCCAAGCCCTCTCCCGAAGGACTCCTGTTTGCCATCGAGCACCTGGGCTGTCAGAAAGAAAATGTTTTATATATCGGCGACAGCACAGTAGACGCAGAAACCGCACAAGCCGCCGGAGTTGATTTTGCCGGAGTGCTGCACGGAGCTACTACCCGTGAAGAACTCGCATCATATCCTCATGTGGCAATCATGAAAACTCTGGCCGAACTTTAAAAAAATATACATTTTTCTCTCTAAACTGTTGGTAATATGAACAGAAAGCAGTACCTTTGCATCCGATTTTAATCCGTGGAGGTAGAAAAGCAACCGGATGAGAACGGTTCACCTTGCGGAAGAAACCCGTTTAATATATATTTAAAATGTACGTAATTGTAGAAATTAACGGTCAGCAGTTCAAAGCAGAAGAAGGCAAAAAACTGTTTGTTCACCACATCCAGAATGCTGAAAACGGTGCAACTGTTGAATTTGACAAAGTTTTGTTGGTAGACAACAACGGTACTGTTACTGTAGGTGCTCCTACTGTAGAAGGTGCAAAAGTGGTATGCGAAGTAGTTTCTCACTTGGTAAAAGGTGACAAAGTATTGGTATTCCACAAAAAGAGAAGAAAAGGTTACAGAAAACTGAACGGTCACCGTCAGCAGTTTACTGAATTGACTATCAAACAAGTTATTGCTTAATCATTAAAAAAGTAGAAAGAAATGGCACATAAGAAAGGTGTAGGTAGTTCTAAGAACGGCCGTGAGTCAGCTAGTAAGAGATTAGGCGTAAAGATATTCGGTGGTTCAGCTTGCAAAGCTGGTAACATCATTGTTCGTCAAAGAGGAACAGTTCACAACCCAGGTGAAAACGTTGGTATGGGTAGCGATCACACTCTTTACGCATTGGTAGACGGTACAGTATGTTTCAAGAAAGGTCGCGAAGACAAGAGCTTCGTTTCTGTTATTCCTGCTGAAGCATAACTTTATACCACAAAAGAAATTAAAAGAAGGTATCCTCGCAAGAAGATACCTTCTTTTTTTTATTGTCCTCTCTTCCCCAAAGGACAAAAACAAAAAATCGGGCGGAGCCACTTCCCACAAGTTAGCTTCGCCCGATTTTATAAATTCAAAATTATCTTGCTATTTATTCAGCAGCATTTTCTGCAGCAGCCTCTTCAGCAGCAGGAGCTTCTTCCACAAAATCACTTTCTCCGCTTGAGATAAGCAAGTTGTACCACTGAATCAGTTTCTTGATATCACTGGTATGTACGCGATCGCGATCATATTCCGGCAATACTTCAGCCATGAAAGCGTGCAACTCTTCTACTGATGCTTTCTTGTAATCCAAAGCAGCTACCTGACCGTTTTCTTTCTTCTTTACAGAATCAAGAACAGTTGCCAAAGGCACTTCGTCATCATTTGTATACATGGCGATATCACCCAATGAAATCACCTTATCGCTGGCATAGATAGGCATTCTTTTCTTATTATCGACAGCTTCTACAATCAGCATATTTTTAGCCTGAGAAATCAGTTTATACAATCCCGGTTTGCCTGAGATAGCTAAAATAGTTTTCAACATACGATTTTATTATTTTTAGTTATTATATTAAACAAAAATACAACTCATATACGACATACACAAGCATCTTGCTCACCTTTTCTATTTTTTATGGTATTCAGCAATTCTTCCACCTGCGGGAGCAAGGGCCTTCCATCGTTCACAACTACAAAATCAGCCCGATTGCGTTTCACCTCTTCATCCATCTGTGAAGCAATACGACTTCTTACCTGCTCTTCCGTCGCCCCGTCGCGTTCCATCGCCCGCTTAATACGGATATCTAAAGGAGCATAAACAGCAACTACATAGTCTACTACATCGTCGAAACCGGACTCATACAAAATAGCACTTTCCAATGCTACGATTTCATGCCCCGCATTGGAAACCGCCCAACGGAGAAAATCTTTCTTTACACACGGATGCACAATGGAATTGATACGTGCAGCATGTTCCTCGTTCGCAAACAAATAACCAATCAGCAACGGCTTATTGAGCTTCTCACCGATATACACTTCTTCACCCAACAAGTCAACCAGCCCCTTGCGAATGTCCATATCAGAAAGCATCAAGCGTTTCGCTTCCGTGTCGGTATCGTATACAGGTAAACCTGCCTTCTCGAGCAGATGAGCCACATACGACTTTCCACTTCCTATACCTCCGGTAATCCCCAGTCTGACCATAACTTATATTATTCTACAGCTTGTTGTTCGATCAAATAATCGACAGATGACGGATTCACGCGAACATGACTTACAAAATCGGGAGCTCCTTTTACCACCAAAGGCAATTTGTCTTCCTTCGCTTTCAATACATCCTCGTAAGTTACTCCTATGAAGAAATCGTCCGATGAAACATCTTTAAAGTGCCGCAACCCGACCTGAAAGGTTACTTGCACCTTCGAAGGGAACGTACGAAGTACTTTTCCCGCAGGGAAATTAATGCCCATAACCGGAACCTCGACTGTCTTTTCCGAATACATATCGACATAGATCGATAAATCATTATAAGACGGAATAAACTTGACCCCCTTCATTTTACACATACTTACACGCTTCTTTACCGTATCAGAAATATTTTCCCAATACAGTTTTTCCGTATATGCTACTTTCAGGGTATCCAATATTTCCTGAGGAGCATAAGCCATAACAGAATCCGGACTAAAACTTATCCGTGAAATATAATATTGGCGTCCCGCCTGTATGGTTCCGGATAGCCTGACAGGCACCTTTTTCGCCTTTGCCTGTGTATAAATAAAATCGAGCGTATCGGGACGGATAGACAACACCTTGGTAGAAACATTCAGCTGTGCCGCCACCTTCTTGGTCAGCTCGGCAGACGGGATACGAACATGAGTCCCCTCCTCCTTGTAATCATTGAAATCGAAAGAAATAGGAAAGAACGTTCTTCCCAGCATATAATTCAGCAATACAGTTCCCCTGTCTTCCACCCGTATACGTACATCGTCCGGAAAATCGGAAGTAAGCACTACCTCCTTCGGAACATTTTTAAGACGCACCGGCACTCTGAATTCCGTCTGATACGAATCATCCAATGTCTGCAACATCCAGAAACAGAACGATATCAGCACAAAAAACAGGAAGACCAGACACTCCCTGCACTTATCGCTAAGCAAGAATGTTCTGATCTTCCGTAATCCCAGTCTATAATATCTCTTTATGTTCTTTACATCGAACATAGTGACCTATACTTTTTATGTTTATTTAGTCTGAGCCTGAGCATCTGCATAGATAGAGTTCTTATCCACCTTAATCTTAACACCAGATGCTATTTCCACGATAACAGCGTTATCTTCAATTTCTTTAATTTTTCCGTAAATACCACCGGCTGTAATAACCGACTGGCCTACTTCCAAGTTCTTGCGGAAGTTTGCTATTTCCTTTTGCTTCTTGTTCTGAGGACGAATCATAAAGAAATACATAATGGCGAAAATTGCCACCATCATAATCAGGAAAGAGTAATCGCCTCCTCCGGACTGCTGCAAAAATACAGTTAACAAATTCATAAATTCTTCTTAGTTTAATTAATATTAGGCGAACAAATATATTAATTTTTCGTCAACTTGTTTTCCTTTTTCAATTGATTAACTATTCCGTCCAGTGTTCCATTGATAAATCCGCCACTCTTCGGAGTACTATACAACTTGGCAATTTCCACATATTCGTTCAGAGATACGTTTATCGGAATATTCGGGAAACTCAGAATTTCGGCAAGGGCAATCTGCATGATGATAACATCCATGACAGCCACACGGTCCAAATCCCAGTTCTTTGAGTTCTCACTGATCAGATGACGGTAATAATCAGCATTCAGGATAGAACGACGGAACAAGCGGCGTGCAAAATCCTGATCCTCCTCATCCTTAAATTCCGGAAGAAGTTCCTGCTTGTCACCGTTCTTCGGATCAAAACGCTTGATAGTCTTCAGCACGAAAGTATCTACTATCTCCTTGTCATCATTCCAATACAAGCTCTGGTCTTCCAGCACCTCATCAAGAGTAGTATTATTGAATATGATGCGTTTGTAAATCTTTCTCCACAGTTCACGGTCTTCTTCGTACGATGAAGTTTCGCTTGCCATATACTCCTTATATATATCGCTCTGCATAATCTGTTCGCACAAATTCTTGATAAAATCACCCTCGTTTTCCCATGTCTTCTTCTGGGTGCTGGCAAACTCATTCAGCTGCTTGTTCACCTCCAGCTGAGCAATAAAACGATTATCCACAAATTTAGTGTTGGGAGCCAAGTCTTCTTTTGTAGGAGCAAGTTTGTGTTTAGCCGCATCCAACCGCTTGTTGGCATAACGTGTAACCTCTACCATAAGAAGCAAGAGATAGTTATACAAATCATACGCTTTGGATAAACTGAAGAACAACTCCTTTTCTGCAGTATCCAAATTTTTTCCACCGTTCTGATAATAAGCGTAGATAATCTGAACTATCTTAAGACGAATAAGAACTCTGTTAATCATACTATATTTTTAATACAATTTCGAGTTGCAAAAATAGTTATTTTCTACCATACAAAACAAATATAACGTGCTTTTTTATACAAAAATATTATTCAGACAGATTTTTAGGGGCAGTTCTTTGTATTTTTCAAAAAAATCATCAAATTTGAAGCGGTTTTATAATACTTTATTTATGGAAGACTTGAAAAGAAATACAGCAACAGACGTAGACAAAGAGATTGTTTTCTCCAAGGCTATAAAGGCCGGAAAACGCATTTACTATCTTGATGTAAAGAAAAACAGAAAAGGAGAAATGTTTCTTGCTATTACAGAAAGCAAGAAAGTTGTTTCAGGCGAAGGCAATGCGCCTCAGGTCAGCTTCGAAAAGCATAAAATTTTCTTATATAAGGAGGACTTCGAAAAGTTCATGACCGGACTACAGGAAACCATCCAGTATATCGAAACCGAACAAGGGCCGGCAAGCAGCGAACACCATACCGACGAAGACGACTCTCATTTTGCCGACAGCTCCGACGGTCACTTGAAATCGGATGAAATAAAAATAGACATTGATTTCTAATCCCCGCACACCGGAGTGTACGGTACAGAAGCTATATCAAAACAGAGCATATCAGCGTATGCAGACTCTATTTTGATATAGCTTTTACTATTTTTATCACGCCTTACGATGGCAGACCGTGCCATTGGCCTGATAAGTAGGCATAACCAGTACTTCGGCTATCTGTACATGAGCCGGAGCCGAAGCTGCATAATACACCACTTCTGCTATATCGTCGCCGGTAAGCGGACGGATACCTTTATATACAGCATCAGCCTTTGCCTTATCTCCCCTGAAACGTGTCACGGAAAAATTCGTTTCCACCAGCCCGGGCTTGATGTTTGTTACACGCAGAGGCGTATCGACCAAATCAATTCTAAGTCCGTCGGACAGTGCCTTGACAGCAGCCTTGGTCGCACAGTATACGCTTCCTCCAGCATATGCAGCATCGCCTGCTACCGAACCTATATTAATAATGTGTCCACACTGACGTTCCACCATTCCCGGAACAACCATTCGAGTCATGGCAAGCAGTCCCTTGATATTGGTATCTATCACCACGTCCCATTCGTCGAGCGAGCCTTCCTGTTCCTTGTCGAGCCCGATCACCAGTCCGGCATTGTTTATCAGTACGTCGATGTTTCTCCACTTTCCTTGAAGTGAATCGAGTGCCTGCTTCATTGCCTCACGGTCGCGTACATCGAAAGGCAGGGTCAGCACTTCACACCCTTGCGCCACAAGTTCTTGTTTCAGTTTTTCCAGTTTTTCTACATTGCGCCCGTTCAATATCAAATTACTGCCCATTGAACCGAACTTCCGTGCGCACCCTTCTCCTATCCCGCTGGTGGCACCTGTAATAAGTATCGTCTTTCCTTTCATCTTTTTATATTTTTAAAATATCGTTCTATCACCTACAAAGGTATAAAAGTTCTTGTTTCCGCCCTACAAAATCACAGGTTCCGGCAGGCACCGGCAAATTATTTTCGACACCGCCGCACGTCTGCCGGAAAATGTCAAGACGTTTTTTTATTTTTTGTACAAAACATTTTATTTTTTGTACAAATTTCCCCCGACATTCAGCCACCTTCTTCATGCTTTTACCGGTTTTTCCAGACAGGTTCCGTCCCGATTCCGTCCAAGAGAAGAAAAAAAGCCATTACAATATTTTGCGAACTCAAAGATAATCACTAATTTTGCACCGCTTTTTTAAGCTCATCGTGTGATATACCACATCGTGTGATGGCGAATTAAGCAACAAAAAACAACTTAATTTAGAGTAACACAAAAAATTTTCAAACAATGAAATCAATCGAAATCAAAGGTTCTTTGAGAACTGAAACAGGTAAAAAAGCTACTCATAGCTTGCGT
>HF993255.1:1616-4154 GCA_000436795.1 Bacteroides sp. CAG:1076 | reverse complement strand
TCCTTGCGTATTGTACGGAATGCAGAAAGACGAAAACGGAAATCAGGTTGCAACTCACTTCACAGTAACAGTTGACGGCTTGCGTAAATTGGTATACACACCGCATATCTACGTAGTAGACTTGAACATCGACGGTAAGGTTGTAAATGCTATTATGAAAGATATCCAGTTCCACCCTGTAACTGACGCTATTCTGCACGTAGACTTCTTGCAGATCAACGAAGAAAAACCAATCGTAATGGAAGTTCCTGTACAGTTGGAAGGTCTGGCAGAAGGTGTTAAAGCCGGTGGTAAATTGGCTCTTCAGATCCGTAAATTGAAAGTGAAAGCTCTTTACAACATTATCCCTGAACGTCTGGTTATCAACGTTACTAACCTGGGTCTGGGTAAAACTATCAAAGTTGGTGACTTGAACTTCGAAGGTCTGACTTTGCTGAACGCAAAAGAAGCTGTTGTTTGTGCTGTTAAATTGACTCGTGCTGCTCGTGGTGCTCAGGCTACAGCTGGTAAATAATTTAATTTAACTACCTGACAACAAAAAAATCCCTTTCAATGAAATACTTGATTGTAGGGCTGGGAAACATTGGTGCCGAATACCATGAAACCCGCCACAACATAGGATTTATGGTATTGGACGCCCTTGCTAAGGCGTCCAATATTGTTTTCAAGGACGGACGATACGGAGCCACTGCCACACTTTCGCTCAAAGGACAGCAACTTATCTTGTTGAAACCTTCCACTTACATGAACCTGAGCGGAAACGCTGTGCGGTACTGGATGCAACAGGAAAAGGTTCCCTTGGAAAATGTACTGATAGTAGTAGATGATCTGGCTCTTCCCTTCGGAAGCCTGCGCCTGAAAGGCAAAGGAAGCGACGCCGGACATAACGGATTGAAGCACATTGCCGCTACATTAGGAACACAGAATTACGCCCGACTTCGCTTCGGCATCGGGAATAATTTTCCCAGAGGCGGACAGATTGACTACGTATTAGGAAAGTTTAGTGATGAAGACATGCAGCAAATGCCCGAACGGCTTGAAACTGCCGGCGAAATCATCAAGAGCTTTTGTCTTGCCGGACTGAACAACACCATGAATCAGTTTAACAACAAATAAACCAAACAACACATGGCTGAAGCAAGAATTGACAAATGGATGTGGGCTGCCCGCATATTCAAGACTCGCACCATTGCTGCCGAGGCTTGCAAGAAAGGCAGAATATGCATCAACGGCGCACAAGCGAAGCCGGCACGCATGATAAAGCCGGGCGATGTAATTCAGGTGAAAAAACCGCCTATTACATACTCGTTTAAAGTGTTGCAGGCTATCGAAAAGCGTGTAGGAGCCAAACTGGTTCCCGAAATAATGGAAAACGTCACGACTCCCGACCAGTATGAATTGCTGGAAATGAGTAAAATCAGCGGTTTCGTAAACCGTGCTAAAGGAACGGGACGTCCGACAAAGAAAGACCGGCGAGATCTGGATGAGTTCTTTACTCCGGAATATCTCGACGATTTTGACTTCGATTTCGACGACAATGACGAAGAAGAAGAATAAAAAACCGGGTATGAATTGCAGGAAACATTCCACAATCCATACCCGGTTCTTGTTTATGGCAGCTATTATAAGTTTGCCTTGATGGCATCAATCAGTTCCTGATATTCTGCATCACTCAGATATACCTTACCCGGATTCATCTGAAAAGTACCTCCATAATCGGGACCGTCTACATACTTCGGCGCCAGATGAAAATGTAAATGAGAAAGTTTGTCACTATATGCTCCATAATTGATTTTCTCCGGATGAAAAGCCTTGTCCATAGCACGGGTAACACGCACTACATCGGCCATAAAAGCATTACGGTCTTCATCACTTAATTCATTCAGGTCGTTTACATGGTCTTTGTAAGCTACGAGGCAACGTCCCCGGTAAGTCTGTTCCTTAAACAGAAAGACACGTGAAACGCTCAACGGAGCTATTTCAATCATCAGATTATGCAATGTTTCATTGTTCTGGCAATACAGACACTCTTTCGGATCACTTTTCATAATTGTGTTTCATTTAAATAATTAATATTAGTTTTGTCTAATAACTGTATGTAAACAGTTTGTTCAAGTCATTTTCTTCACCTACTACCCATACCACATCGTTTTCTTTAAACGGTGCATGTACCTGAGGGGTACGCAAGGCATCCTCACCTGCCGATTCTACGCCGACTACCAGACAATGATACTTATCGCGTATGCCACATTCAGCAATACTATAACCAATGAACGGTGAGTCTTTGCCAACGACAAATTGTTTCAGTTTCATTTCGTGCTTTTCAAAATCTTCATCATCATAAGTATGTGTGGCAGCTTCCGCAATCGCTGCAAATGCGGACAACTGTTCATCGGTACCAATCACCTGAATAGTATCGTTCGGGAAAATACATGTGTCACCATTCGGAATGTTCAACCGATGCTTTCCTCTGATAATAGAGGCTACATGTACATCGTATTTCTTGCCAAGATCAAGTTCTTTCAGACTCTTTCCCGC
>HF993255.1:0-1584 GCA_000436795.1 Bacteroides sp. CAG:1076 | reverse complement strand
TTCTGCTTCGAATGTGATGGCGTCTTCCGGTATCAGAAAATCACTCAAGTGAAGGTCACGGTCGAGCAGACGTCCGGCATATTCCGGCTGCTTTTCACCCAGATATTCCTGCTGCATGTCTTTCGAATGCAGATTACGCACAAAGGTACGTTCCAGCACGATAGACTGTTTTTTGAGGAAACGTGAAAAAATCATGCCGCACACAAGGATAATGGCAATACCTACCATCAGTGCAGCCGAAGCACGGAACAGGTTTTCGATGATGAAAACTACAAAACCGATTGCAATAACGATACGCAAAAGAATAAGCGAAATAAGCGGAGCATGATTGAAACGGCTGTCCGACCACAGCGACTTAAACTCAACCGAACGATTTTTCTTCATAATCAATGCTCGCAAGAAAGGAGCAATTGCCCCAATGGTAAGGATACTACCCAATATCCGTCCCCACAAATCTCCCAGCATATCTACAGCCAGAGGCACAATGAAATGCAGGAACAAAGCAGTCACTGCTACCGAAAGTACAGAGTAAATCAATACGATACGGATAATGGCCGTAACCAGTTTCTTCCAGTTATTACCATGGTTTGCAACCGATGCACCCGAAGAATAACGATCCAGCAAGCGACGCCAGCGAACCGGTATATACTTATCTATTACCTGATAGGCAGGTACGGCAAGACGAATCATATAAGGAGTCAGGAAAGTGGTGATAACCGAAACAGCTACTACGATGGGATACAGGAAATGGCTGGTCACCTTCAGGCTGACACCCAGTGAAGCAATGATGAAGGCAAACTCACCTATCTGCGTCAAGCTGAAACCACACTGCATGGCTGTCTTCAACGGCTGACCGGAAAGCAGTACGCCGGCAGTACCAAAAATGGTCTGTCCTAAAATTACGGCTACCACAATAACCAGAATCTGCACCTTGTATTCTACAATCATCGAAGGATCTACCATCATACCTACTGAAACGAAGAAGATAGCTCCAAACAAATCTTTTACGGGCGACACCAGCTTTTCGATGTGTTCCGACTCGATGGTTTCCGACAAAATAGAACCCATGATAAACGCTCCGAAGGCCGGAGAAAATCCTACCAGCGATGCGATATATACCATTCCGAAGCACAATGCCAGAGAAACAATGAGCAGCGTTTCATCACTCATCAGCTTACGTACCCGCTTCAACAGAAGAGGAATACCATAAATACCGACAACAAACCAAAGTATCAGGAAGAATACCAGCTTCAGAATGCTGTATACCATTTCGCCTCCCTCGAAATTCTTGCTTACTGCCATGGTAGAAAGCATGACCATCAGCACAATAGCCAGAATGTCTTCCAGAATCAGGATACTCAGCACCAGTCCGGCAAAACGTTGCTGGCGGAGTCCCATATCATCGAAAGCCTTATAGATAATGGTCGTAGACGACATGGCAAGCATACCACCCAGATAAATGCAGTCCATCTGCCCCCAGCCGAACGTCCATCCTACGAAAACTCCCACCAGTATCATACAGAAAATAATGGTACATGCCGAAATAATGGCAGGACCACCTATCTTCATCAGTTTTTTCAGGCT
>HF993254.1:15686-92084 GCA_000436795.1 Bacteroides sp. CAG:1076 | reverse complement strand
ATTTGTATATTCACATCGGATACCCAACTTTTTCACCAACAATTATGAGCATCCGATTTTTGAAGCAGGTAAACAATTGAAAGATATGATTTACCTTAAAATTAGCATAAGTAAATAAGGAGCAACGCAAAAATCAAAAAGATTCGTCGACTAAAATAGAGAGTTTCTCTAACTATACAGAAAGAATTACACACTTACCTAAAAACGAAAAAACATCAAATATAAAAACAGACAGTCTACCCCACTTGCTAAACTCCTGACATTTCGCTATATTTGCGCCCAATATAATAACAATTAACCAGACATACCTATTATCAAAATGAAGAAATGTTTATTAACCGCTGCTTTAGCCCTGACACTGGGAGGAGCCAGCATGGCACAAAGTACCAACCCATTTCTATCAGAATCGTATGGTACTCCGTATGAAATCGCTCCTTTCGAAAAAATCACGACCGACAACTATCGAGAAGCTTTTCTGAAAGGAATGGAACAACAGAAACAGGAAATCAATGCCATCATCCGAAATCGTGCAGTACCTGATTTCGAAAACACAATCGTAGCTCTCGACCGCAGCGGAGAACTGCTAACAAAAGTTGAATATGTATTCGGAGCCATTGCAAGCAGCAATTCCACCGAAGAAACCCGTGCACTGGAAAAAGAGCTTTCTCCTCTGTTCTCTGCTCATTACGACGACATTTATCTGAATCCTCAGCTTTTTGCTAAGGTGAAGGAAGTTTACGATAATCAGAAAAAATTCGGACTGGATAAAGAACAAACAAAATTACTGGAAAACGTATACAAACGCTTCGTTCGTGGTGGTGCAGGCCTGAACGACGAACAGAAAGCAGAACTACGCAAGCTGAACAGTGAAATCTCGTTACTGGAACTTACTTTCAGCCAAAACTTGATGCACGAAACCAACAATACATTTGTCACTGTCGACAAGCTGGAAGATATGGAAGGCCTTCCTGAAGCAAACATTGAAGCTGCGGCTAAAATGGCGGAAGAAAACGGACAGAAGGGCAAGTGGATGTTCAACATGCAACGTCCCAGCTGTAATCCGGTGCTGCAATATTGCAAGAACCGTGACCTGCGCCATCGTGTATACGATGCTTATTACAACAGAGGAAACCAGAATAACGAATACGACAATAAGGAAATTTCCCGCAAACTGGTTACCTTACGTCTGCAAAAAGCTAAGTTGATGGGCTACGAAGACTATGCTTCGCTTGCTCTCGACAACCGTATGGCAAAAAATGAACAGAATGTTTATCGTCTGCTCAATCAGGTATGGACACCTGCCGTAGAAAAAGCAAAAGAAGAATTGAACGACATCCGTGCCGAAATCAAGAAAGAAGGATACGACTTCGAGCCGGAGGGATGGGATTATATGTACTATCTCAACAAGGCCAAACAGGCTAAATATGCCATCGACGAGGATAAAGTGTCAGAATACCTGGAAATAAATAATGTAATGAAAGGTATTTTCTATGTAGCCAACAAGCTGTATGGACTGACATTCAAGGAATGTACTGATAAATTCCCCGTATACGAAAAAACTGCACAGTCGTGGGAAGTTATCGACAAAGACGGAAAGGTACTGGCTATTTTCTACAGCGACTACTATCCACGCGACGGAAAAGGTGCGGGAGCATGGTGTACCGGCTTCAGAGATCAGTCATACAATGGAAAAGAACGTGTACTGCCTATAGTAGTGAACGTCTGCAACATGACAACAGCCAGTGGCGACAAACCAGCGCTGCAAAGCATTGACAACGTAACAACCATGTTCCACGAGTTCGGACACGCACTGCATGCCTTTATGCACGACGTCCATTATAATGGAGTATCGGATGTAGAACGCGATTTCGTAGAACTTCCTTCACAAATCAACGAACACTGGGCTTTCGAACCCGAAGTGCTAAATATCTATGCCAAACATTACCAGACAGGAGAAGTCATCCCGATGGAGCTGGTACAGAAAATAGAAGAAAGTGCCAAGTACGGTCAGGGATTTGCAACCGTAGAATACTTAGCAGCCTCACTTACAGATATGGATCTGCACACCTTGAAGGAAGTTCCTGCCGACCTGAACGTGATGGATTTCGAAACTCAGAAACTGAAAGAACGTGGCATTCCGTCACAGATCCTTCCACGTTACCGCGTTACAAATTTCAGCCATACCATGGGAGGCGGATACACAGCTGGATATTATAGCTACATGTGGGCAGAAGTGCTCGACTGTGATGCTTTCCAAGCCTTCAAGGAAACAGGTGACATTTTCAATCAGGACCTGGCTGAAAAATTCCGCAAATATATCCTGACTCCGGGCGGTATAGACGACGGAATGACGATGTACAAGAACTTCCGTGGACGTGAGCCTCAAATTGATGCATTACTCAAGAACCGTGGATTACTGAAAGAAGAGCCTCAGACACTTACCAACGGCGACATCGAAAAAAGATAAATCCTTTCTACCGCCAACCTTGACCGGTAGACTTACCTTATAATCCCTCCGGATGCCTTTACGACAAGACATCCGGAGGGATTTCTCGTTATAAACAGCAAACAGCAGACACAAACAGAACAGTCCGACCGACTCCTTCGAACTCCAATTCATCCACAGGCTTTTTCCACAAAGGACAAATAGAACATTCCGCGCCTCAATCTGCCATTTTACCCCATATCACTTAAAATTCACCACTTTTTAAAGAAAATATCAGCAAAAATTTTTGTGTTTCTCCTCAATCCACTATATTTGTATACAATTTTGGTACAAAATGACGGAAGAAGATAAAAAGCTATTGAACACTTTCGAAGGAAAGCTGAGGCATTTTATGTATTTATACGAAGAATTAAAGAAAGAAAACGCCTCTCTCCGACAACTTCTTGCCGAAAAAGAAGTTGAAATATCCGAACTTCAAAATAGCCGGAAAGAATTAGAAGCCATGTATACCAATTTAAAAACAGCTCGCATAATCAGTATCAACGACAATGAACTCCGCGATACGAAACAGAGATTGGCGAAGCTTGTGCGTGAAGTCGACAAATGTATCGCTTTGCTGAATGAATAATCTAAACGGTGAAAAGAACATGACGGACGACCAAATGAAAATACATCTGCTGATTGACAATGAACGATATCCCCTGATCATCAAACGTGAAGAGGAACATTTATATCGGGATGCAGCCAAACAGATTGACTATAAACTAAACAAATACCGCAATAAGTTCCCAAATTTCAATACTGAGAAGTATTGGGTGATGACAGCTCTGGAACTGGCTTTTGAAAATATGTCTATGAAAGACCGTAATGATACGCAACCTTATCTCGAAAAGCTTAAACAGCTGGAAGAAGACATAGACGAATGTATCAAAAAAGAAAGTGAGTAAGCGTTTAGTGTACAGAAGATAGGAAAACATTTGCGCACAAGCTTGATGCCGGGAATATAACCCGACTGATAGTTTGTGCGCTTTTTATTTATATATTTAAACTAACTTGTAATGTTGACATTAGTAATATTGACGGTCATTGCCTTTCTGGTTGGAGGGGCACTTTCGTATTGCTTTTTCAAGTATGGCTTGAAAGCGCGATATGATAAAATTATAAAAGAAGCGGAAACAGAGGCCGAGGTTATCAAGAAAAACAAACTTCTGGAGGTAAAGGAGAAGTTCTTGAATAAGAAGGCCGACCTGGAAAAGGAAGTAGCTCTGCGTAACCAGAAAATCCAGCAGGCGGAAAACAAGCTGAAACAGCGTGAAATGGTTCTGAACCAGAAAAACGAAGAGTTGCAGCGTAAGCGTAACGAAAACGAGGCTATCAAGGAAAACCTCGATGCCCAGCTGGTTATCATCGACAAGAAAAAAGAAGAACTGGATACACTCCAGGCTCAGGAACGTGAAAAACTGGAAGCTCTCTCCGGACTTTCTGCCGAAGAAGCAAAAGAACGCCTGGTAGAATCACTGAAAGAAGAAGCTAAGACGCAGGCTCAGTCTTACATCAACGATATCATGGACGATGCCAAACTTACAGCAAACCGTGAAGCCAAGCGCATCGTTATCCAGTCTATCCAGCGAGTTGCTACAGAAACAGCTATCGAGAACTCGGTAACTGTATTCCATATCGAATCAGACGAAATCAAAGGACGCATCATCGGTCGTGAAGGTCGTAACATCCGTGCACTGGAAGCTGCTACCGGAGTGGAAATCGTAGTAGACGATACTCCCGAAGCTATCGTATTGTCAGCATTCGACCCCGTCCGTCGTGAAATTGCCCGCCTTGCCTTGCATCAACTGGTTACCGACGGCCGTATCCATCCGGCACGTATTGAAGAAGTGGTTGCCAAGGTTCGCAAGCAAGTGGAAGATGAAATCATCGAAACCGGTAAGCGTACGACAATCGACCTGGGTATCCACGGTCTGCATCCTGAACTGATCCGTATCATCGGTAAGATGAAATACCGTTCTTCTTACGGACAAAACCTGTTACAGCACGCCCGTGAAACAGCCAATCTGTGTGCCGTCATGGCATCCGAACTGGGACTTAATCCGAAGAAAGCTAAACGTGCCGGACTGTTGCACGATATCGGTAAGGTACCCGACGAAGAACCTGAATTGCCACATGCACTGCTGGGTATGAAGCTGGCCGAGAAGTATAAAGAAAAACCCGATATCTGCAATGCGATCGGTGCTCACCACGATGAAGTAGAAATGACCAGCTTGCTGGCTCCTATCGTACAAGTTTGCGATGCTATCTCAGGTGCACGTCCGGGTGCACGCCGCGAAATCGTAGAAGCTTACATCAAGCGTCTGAACGATCTGGAACAACTGGCCATGTCTTATCCGGGTGTTACAAAGACATACGCTATTCAGGCAGGCCGAGAGCTGCGTGTCATCGTAGGTGCCGACAAGATAGACGACAAGCAGACAGAAAGTCTGTCGACTGAAATCGCCAAGAAGATTCAGGATGAAATGACTTATCCGGGACAGGTTAAGATCACCGTTATCCGTGAAACTCGTGCGGTAAGCTTCGCTAAATAATGCCAAGACAAGCAATCGTTCGAAAGAAAAAGATTAAAGCGAAAGCATTTACTCTGCAAAAGACATATTACAAGTAAATAAAAGAGCCGTATCATTACTCCCAAAATATTGAGGTATATGATACGGCTCTTTTTCTGTTTTTTCAATAACATACACAGTTTTGCCTCCAAATGCCAGCATCTTTGTGGAAAATCTTCAAGAGTTTTTTCAGATATACGGACTCATAACTTTCTCCGCACAAGCATATCCTTCTTCGTATAGCGCACTCAGTTTTTTCACATCCTTCTCAATCCGGTTCACGACAACAGGCTGCTCGGGACGAATGACAATAATACTTCCCTCATCTTCCATACGCTCCACCATCGCAAGCTGTTCGTTGTAAACCCGACAACGGTGACTCAGTACCACACGCAGACGCGGATAACGGGTGTAGATGAATCTCGGAATCCGAATATCCTTTTCCGACTTGCGATAACCTCTGTTGCGGGTCAGTACTACAACATTCTGCTTATATCCCTGATTGATGGCACGTAACACAGGAATGGAATCGACAATTCCTCCGTCCAGCATCGGGCGTCCGTCGACATACGCAATAGGACATACATAAGGCAGGCTGCTCGATGCCTTCGCTATGGCTACCAAACGCTCCTTATCCTCCTTTTCCTCCAGATAACAAGCACGGCCGGTCACACAATTCGTCGTAACCATTTCAAAACGTGCCGGATTCTTAAAGTATGCTTCATAATCGTACGGCAGCAGTTCTTCGGGAAAGATTTCGTACAACAGCTTCTGATCGAGTATGCTATGCTGATACCACAAATACTTCAAACCTATATAATGATATTTTTTCATCATATCGATATTGCTGTATTTGGCACGTCCGCGCTGATGAGACATATAAGAAAGTCCGTTACACGCACCGGCGGAGACCCCGATACCATATGGAAACTCGATATGATGATCCATGAAATAATCCAGAACACCGCAGGTAAACACCCCACGCATGCCTCCTCCTTCGAGCACCAGGCCCATATTCTTCAAATCTAGTTTCATAGTGCACAATAGTTTAGTTTCACAAAGATACATTTTTTAGGAAAATGCTTAGGACATTATTCAATTTAATTTCCTATTTTTGCAACACTTATTACAATAAATTTACTTTAACAATAACAATATGTTTGATTCATCAGTATCCCGCACCCGCCGTAAGGCACTAAGAGAGAAAGTTAGTAGTGGTATTATCCTGATACTGGGAAACAATGAAGCCCCCGCCAATTATCCCGATAATACATATAAATTCCGTCAAGACAGTTCATTTCTTTATTTCTTCGGCCATTCGCATCCGGGATTTGCCGGCGTGCTGGACGTAGACGCCAACGAAGATTATTTCTTCGGCGATGACGTGACGATGGATGATATTATCTGGATGGGCCCACAGCCCAGCGTAAAAGAACTGGGAGAACGCGTGGGTGTGGAGAAAAGTTTTCCGTTTGCACGACTGAAAGATTTCGTCGGAAAAGCTATTTCACAGCGACGCAAAATACATTTCCTGCCTCCTTACCGTTACGACAACATGATGTTGCTGGAAGACCTGACGGGAATACGTGCATCCATGACCAAGCAGCATGCATCTTTGGAGCTTATCAAAGCTGTCATCAGTCTGCGTGCCGTAAAGGAAGCGTGTGAGATTGAAGAAATAGACAAGGCCTGCAACATCGGTTACGAAATGCATACGGCTGCCATGCGCCTGTGCAAACCGGGTGTTTCGGAACAATATATTGCCGGAATCCTCGACGGCATTGCTGCATCATACGGCAACATGGTATCGTTTGCCACCATTCTTTCGCAGAACGGACAGACGCTTCACAACCACGACCACAGCCAGATTCTTCAGACAGGACGTCTGATGCTGACTGATGCGGGCGCAGAAAGTGTTACCAACTACTGCTCCGACCACACACGTACCATACCGGTAGGCGGAAAGTTCACCAGCCGTCAGCGCGACGTATACAGCATTGTGCTGGCTTGCCACGACCGTGCACTGGAACTGACTCGCCCGGGAGTGACTTACATGTCCGTACATCTGGACGTATGTAAGGTACTGGCTCAGGGATTAAAAGACCTGGGACTGATGAAAGGTAACGTCGACGAAGCAGTAGCTGCCGGAGCACATGCACTGTTCATGCCTCACGGACTGGGACACATGATGGGTATCGATGTACACGATATGGAAGATCTGGGACAATGCTATGTAGGTTACGACGATGAAACCCGTCCGTCCGATCAGTTCGGACTGGCTTCGCTGCGTATGGGACGCCGCTTGCAGGAAGGTTTCGTCATCACCGACGAACCGGGATGCTACTTCATTCCGGCACTGATAGACAAATGGAGAGCCGAGAACATCAATACAGAATTCCTGAACTTCGACGCCATCGATAAATTCAAGGATTTCGGCGGCATCCGTCTTGAAGACGATATTCTGATTACTCCAGAAGGTTCGCGCTTTACAGGCGAGAAACACATTCCTATCACGATAGAAGAAGTGGAAAAGATTATGAACGAATAATAAACAATTAAATAATAATTAAAAACCTAACAGAAAACAATGAACAAATTAATTGCCATTTTGGCTTTGGGCGTATGCTTCAGCAATGTATATGCCAAGAGTCCGAAGAAGAACAAAGCGGAAGAAGGTTTTGTGTTTACAACAGTAAAAGAAGTTCCTATCACCTCTATCAAAGACCAGAACCAGTCGAGCACTTGCTGGGCATTCTCAACACTGGGATTCCTCGAAGCAGAACTTCTGCGTGCCGGAAAAGGTGATTTCGACTTGTCTGAAATGTTTGTCGTACACAAGACCATGGAAGACCGTGCCGTAAACTACGTTCGTTACCACGGCGACGCTTCATTCTCTCCGGGCGGAAGCTTCGAAGACATTGTATATTGCTACGAAAACTATGGTATGGTACCGCAAGAAGCTATGCCGGGCATCATGTACGGCGACTCTCTGCCTAACCATAACGAACTGGATGCTGTAGCTTCTGCATACATGAACGCTATCGCCAAAGGCAATCTGAAGAAACTTTCTCCGGTATGGAAAAACGGTATTCAGTCTATCTACGATACTTATCTGGGTGCATGTCCGAAGGAATTTACTTACAAAGGAAAGACTTACACTCCGAGAACATTTGCCGATGAAGCTCTGGGACTGAACATGGACGACTATGTTTCACTGACTTCTTATACTCATCACCCGTTCTATACTCAGTTCAACATCGAGGTACAGGACAACTGGCGTAATGCGCTTTCTTACAACCTGCCTATCGACGAACTGATGGCTGTTATGGAAAATGCCATCAACAACGGTTATACTTTCGCATGGGGTGCCGATGTAAGTGAACAAGGCTTTACACGCGACGGTGTGGCTGTTTGCCCGGACGCAGAAAAAGGTGCCGAACTGACAGGTTCTGATATGGCACGCTGGTTGGGTATGAGCCAGGCCGACAAGCGTAAAGAGCTGACAAGCAAACCAC
Source organism: Bacteroides sp. CAG:1076 (assembly GCA_000436795.1). Taxonomy (GTDB): domain Bacteria; phylum Bacteroidota; class Bacteroidia; order Bacteroidales; family Bacteroidaceae; genus Phocaeicola. The sequence continues at coordinate 83,511 of HF993254.1, read as the reverse complement.
TTCCTGAAATCACAGTTACTCAGGAAATGCGTCAGCAGGCTTTCGACAACTGGGAAACTACCGATGACCACGGAATGGTAATCTATGGTATCGCTAAAGACCAGAACGGAAAAGAATACTTCATGGTCAAGAACTCATGGGGTACTGAAGGTAAATACAAAGGTATATGGTATGCTTCAAAAGCATTTGCTGCTTACAAGACTATGAATATTCTGGTAAACAAACATGCCATCCCTGCCGACATCGCCAAGAAACTGGGACTGTAATTGGATAATATAGACCAATTATAAATAATTAAACGGTTAATCCCCGAAAATAAATACGGGATTAACCGTTTTTTTCTTTCTTTTTTTCTAATTTTACAGATTGAATAACCAGGCAAAGAAAAAGAGAAACGGCTTGATACCTGTCTTGACCTGGTTCCTGAAAAAAGAAAAGAAAGAAAAAACATATATAAATGAATTACAAATGGAACTATCAACCTCCGACACTCGAACAGCGGGAAGCAGCTAGGGCACTGGCTAAGGATATAGGCATCAGTCCTATATTATGCCGTCTGCTACTGGAGCGCGGTATCACTTCTACCGCCGAAGCCAAACGATTTTTCCGACCGCAACTGAGCGAACTGCACGATCCGTTCCTCATGAAAGACATGAGTATTGCTGTGGAACGGCTCAACAGGGCTATGGGACGGAAAGAACGGATTATGGTGTACGGAGATTACGATGTGGACGGAACAACGGCCGTCGCATTGGTATACAAATTCCTTCAGCAGTTCTATTCGAACATCGACTACTACATTCCCGACCGTTATAACGAAGGATATGGAGTTTCGAAGAAGGGAGTGGACTACGCCGCCGAAACGGGCGTAAAACTGATTATTGTATTGGACTGCGGCATCAAGGCTGTAGAGGAGATTGCGTATGCCAAGGAAAAGGGCATCGACTTCATCATCTGCGACCATCATGTGCCCGATGACGTGCTGCCACCGGCTGTGGCTATCCTGAACCCTAAACGGTTCGACTCGACTTATCCGTACGATCACTTGTCGGGCTGCGGAGTGGGATTCAAATTCATGCAGGCTTTTGCCGTGAACAACGGGATAGAGTTTCATCAGCTTACCCCGCTGCTGGACTTGGTTGCCGTGAGCATTGCCTCCGATATCGTGCCGATTATGGGCGAAAACAGGGTGCTTGCCTATCACGGACTGCGTCAGCTTAACTCGAACCCGAGCATCGGACTGAAGGCTATCATCGATGTCTGCGGACTGGCCGACCGGGAAATTACGATGAGCGACATTGTGTTCAAAATCGGCCCGCGCATCAATGCTTCCGGACGCATACAGAACGGGAAAAAGGCGGTCGACCTGCTTATCGAAAAAGACTTTCAGTCGGCTCTCGAAAAGAGTAACCAGATCAACCAGTTCAATGAAACCCGTAAGGACCTCGACAAGACGATGACCGAAGAGGCAAACAAGATTGTAGATCATCTGGAGAATCTGTCGGAACGACGCTCCATCGTAATTTACAACGAGGCTTGGCACAAGGGAGTGATCGGTATCGTCGCTTCCCGTCTGACGGAGATTTACTACCGTCCTGCCGTGGTACTGACACGTACCGACAACCTGGCAACCGGTTCTGCACGTTCGGTTTCGGGATTCGATGTGTACAAGGCTATTGAAAACTGCCGCGACCTGCTGGAAAACTTCGGAGGACATACCTATGCTGCGGGACTTTCTATGAAGATTGAAAACGTACCGGAGTTTACACGGCGCTTCGAGCAATATGTAACCGACCATATCCTGCCGGAACAGACCAGCGCAACCATCGACATTGATGCCCAGTTGGATTTCCGCGACATCACCCCGAAGTTCTTCTTCGACCTGAAGAAGTTCAACCCCTTCGGGCCGGATAATCCGAAACCGGTCTTCGCCACCCTGAATGTCTATGACTACGGTACGAGCAAGGTGGTAGGACGCGATCAGGAACACATCAAGCTGGAACTGGTAGACAACAAGTCGAACAACGTGATGAACGGCATCGCGTTCGGACAAAGCTCACAGGCACGCTACATCAAGACCAAACAATCGTTCAACATCTGTTACACGATTGAAGAAAATACGCACAAACGTGGAGAAATCCAGTTACAGATAGAGGACATCAAGCCCTCTTTCCAATAAACAAAAATGATGAATGAAGAACTGCTTCCGGCAGGACATTTCTTCATTCATCATTGTTCATTTCAGCACCTTCTTTCATAACTTTTCAATCGACAACGTGGACTACAAAAGCATACTGAAGCAATATTGGGGATACAACAACTTCCGTGGCATACAAGAAGATATCATCAACAGCATCGGAAGCGGACGCGATACTCTCGGACTGATGCCGACGGGAGGAGGTAAATCCATCACCTTTCAGGTACCTGCCCTTGCCCAGCCCGGACTATGCCTGGTGGTTACTCCACTCATTGCCCTGATGAAAGATCAGGTACGCAACCTGCGCGACCGCGGTATCAAAGCCATTGCCGTTTATTCGGGCATGACGCGTGAAGAAATCCTCGTGGCACTGGAAAACTGTATCTTCGGCGATTACAAGTTTCTCTATATCTCTCCCGAACGACTGGACACGGAGATTTTCCAGACCAAGCTGAAAAGTATGAAAGTCAGCATGATTACCGTCGACGAATCACACTGTATTTCGCAGTGGGGATACGATTTCCGACCGGCATACCTGAAGATTTCGGAAATACGCAAGTTGCTCCCCGGCGTACCCGTACTCGCCCTTACAGCCACTGCCACCCCCGAAGTGGTAAAAGATATTCAGCAACGACTGGCATTCAAGGAAGAAAACGTGTTCCGGATGAGCTTCGAACGCAAAAACCTTGCCTACATCGTACGCCGCACGGAAAACAAGGCCGAAGAACTTCTCCACATTCTGAACAGTGTGGAAGGCTCGGCTATCGTCTATACACGCAACAGGAAGAAGACCAAAGAGGTTGCACAATTTTTGAATGCACAAGGAATTACCGCCACATTCTACCACGCCGGACTAAACAATGATACCAAAGACCAGCGACAGAAGGGCTGGATAAACGGAGAATTTCGGGTAATGGTGGCCACCAATGCCTTCGGTATGGGTATCGACAAGCCCGATGTCCGTCTGGTAGTGCACATCGATTTTCCAGATTCCCCCGAAGCCTATTTTCAGGAAGCGGGACGTGCCGGACGCGACGGACAGAAAGCGTATGCCGTTCTGCTGTATGCCCGCAGCGACAAAACCATCCTGAACAAACGTATCACCGATACTTTTCCCGAAAAAGACTATATCCGTCAGGTATACGAACACATCAATTATTACTATCAGATGGCAATGGGCGACGGACTGGGCTGCACATATGCCTTCAACATCGACGAGTTCTGCCGAAACTTCAAGCATTTTCCCATTCAGGTAGACAGTGCATTGAAGATTCTCACCCGTGCCGGTTATCTGGAATACACCGACGAGCAGGACAACGCCTCCCGACTGATATTCACTTTACGACGCGACGAATTGTACCGCATCCACGAAAGTAGTCAGGAAACGGAAAATCTGATTCGTATCATCTTGCGCTCCTATACAGGTGTGTTCAGCGATTATGCTTACATCAACGAAGATACGCTTGCTTTGCGAAGCGGACTTTCACGCCAGCAAGTGTATGAAACGTTGGTATCGCTCACCCGGCAACACATCTTGCACTACATACCAGGAAAGAAAACACCTTATATCATCTATACCCGCGAACGTCAGGAAAGTGAACGTATCGTGCTGAGTCGGGAAGTTTACGAAGACCGGAAGGCAAGTTACGAACGGCGCATCAAAGCCATGCTCGACTATGCTGATGCCGAACAACAGTGCCGAAGCCGTCTGCTCCTGCAATATTTCGGTGAAAAGAACGAACACAACTGCGGACAGTGCGATACCTGTCTTGCCAAACACGCTTCCGGACTGAAACAGGGAGAGTTTGAAGATATCCGCAACGAAATCATGTCTATGCTGCAAACGCCCCGTTCCTCACACGAACTACTGGAAAGCCTGCCCGGCGACATAGAAAAGAACAAGAAAACTCTGTCGTACCTGCTTGCAGAAGAAGTAATCAGCCAGCAGGACGGAAAACTATTTATCTGCAAATGAACATATTTACCGAACCTTTGTTATATTAAAAAATACAGAGTATGAAATCAACGTTATCAATTTTATTACTGGGCCTGGCCGGTTTATTCACCTCGCAGCCCACAAATGCCTGCACAGGCATCACACTGAAAAGTAAAGATGGAACAACCATCGTAGCACGTACCATCGAATGGGGAGGAAGCGACCTGAAAAGTCAGTACATCATTGTTCCGAGAGGATATACGGCACAATCGTATACACCCGAAGGAGTGAACGGAATGAAGTTCACGGCACGATACGGATATGTAGGTCTGGCGGTGGAACAAAAGGAATTTATCGCGGAAGGCGTGAACGAAGCCGGACTGTCTGCCGGACTATTCTACTTCCCTGCCTACGGAGAATACGAGAACTATAACGCAGCAGAGAAAGACAATACCATATCCGACCTCCAACTGGTTTCGTGGATTTTGGGTAACTGTGCCACACTGGATGAAGTAAAAGAGGCGGTAAAGAATGTGCATGTAGTCAACATCGACCCGCGTTCGTCTACCGTTCACTGGCGATTCACCGATCCGGCCGGCAAACAACTCGTACTGGAGATAACAGGCCAGACCCCGCACTTCTTCGAAAACAACTTAGGTGTGCTGACCAACTCTCCGGGCTTTGAATGGCAGCTTACCAACCTGAACAATTACGTGAACCTGTTCCCGGGAACGGCTCCGGCACAAGACCTGGGCACTACCCCGCTGAAATCGTTCGGAGCAGGAAGCGGATTCTTAGGCATACCGGGCGATGTAACCCCTCCTTCACGTTTCGTGCGCGCAGCTTTCTACCAGTCGACTGCTCCGCAACAGGACACTGCCGAAAAGACTGTACTTCAGGGATTCCAGATTCTGAACAACTTCGATATTCCGGTAGGCATCGAATTTCCATTAGGACAAGTACCGGCCGACATTCCGAGCGCCACACAGTGGACATCGGCTACCGACATGGCGAACCTGACCATCTATTACCGCACGATGTACAACAGCGCGATACGCAGCATCGACCTGCGGACCATCGACTTTGCCAAGGTGAAATATCAGGCTATCCCGCTGGATAATGTTACTCAGCAACCCATCCAGCAGATCAAGGTATCTCCATCTCCCAAGTCCGGTCGCAAATAGTGAGATAATCCATTTCGGGCCGAGTCCCGAAAACCAACGCATAAAACGAAGTATCTCTCTGCTTCAAACGAATTATCTGTTTCATTAACTCGTCCTCTACGGGTGGCATTTCGAAATCGGAAATCATCACGACGTCCGAACGATGCCACCCGTTTGTCTGTATCATACGGATGGCTTCCTTCAGCGCCGGAGCCATATTGGTTCCGCCATCGAAGCGATAATTCAGAAAATCGGCCAGCAACGGAAAGTCGGTACGCAAATCTTTTATCAGCATACAACGAATCTCCTCGGCAAAGTTGATGATATAACACTTGCGATGCGTACTGTCTACCAGCTTCGCTACCGCCAGCAAAGCCGATTTTGCCAGCATTTCACGCTTACCCTGCATGGAGCCGGAAGTATCCAGACAAACCACAAACGGCCCCTGACCGCTCACGGGCTTTCTACCTTTCTGAAGTGTCGAGCTGTCTTCTGCCGAACGGCTGTCGAATACCTGCAGGCGTTTTTCCACAAACTTCTGCATAAATACCGGACGAAGTGCCTCATCCGTCAGGTAACAATACTCCATCGGGAGCAGATGATTCAAATCGTTTCCCAATGTTACTCCCTCGATATCGCTGCGCACGGCATGGCGAACCAGTTGCTCTTCACGGATGCCTCCCAGCGGATCGAAACTGCGCTTCTCTCCCTTGCTGTGCTTTCCTAATATCCGAACAAGTTCACGGATATGACGGTTCTGTTCCATCACTTTTTCATAGGGCACAACACGACGGTAAAGTTCCGGATGATTCAGCAACAGCCACCTGACGCGCGAGCCCGTCACATCCTCCACTGTTTTCAGTCCGCTCTGCTTGTCGAGCAGAACAAATCCCTCACACAGCGATTCAATGTGATGATACTGATAATCGTATTCCTTATTCGTAAGGAGGCGATGCCATTTATCCAGAAAAAGTTCCTGCAAGCGTTTCCGCTCGGGACTCAGCAAAGGCAGCCGTTCCAGCCGTTCGATGTAATAAGGCACGTCGAGCTCGGCAAGCGAATAACGCTTGCGAAAAGCCGACTGCATGCGGTAAAGGAAATCGAGAAAATCGGACGGCAGCAACTGTTCGTGCTCGTAAAACACCTCCCACTCGGGTGTGTAGCGCGAATAAAACTCCTGCAGAGATGGAGCCGTCTTGCGGTAATACTCCCAGATTTCCCCTTCCAGCTCTCCCGGACGCACCGTCCCGTACTGCAAAGCCTCGCCCAGACACTTAAAGCACCTGCTCCGAAGCTCCTCCAAATAAGTCGCTTTCAGATCCTTGATCCGGATACTCCTCGTTCTCTTTTCGGTACGCATGTTTTAGCTCATCAAGTTCATTTTTATACTTCTCCAGCGAATCGTGCTGCATGCACAGCATGTCTTCCATCGTCCGGCGTTGTTTCTCGTTCAGGAACAGATGGTTCCGGCAGTATTCCCTCTCTGTTTCGAAAAACTCCCTGCTGCCGGCATCCACCCGCGAAAGCAGTTCCTCCAATTCCCGGAAACGTCTGGTCAGGTCACTTTCCGGACGTACCTCGATAGCCGGAAGCGGTTCTGCATCGGCGTTGCAGCGCAAAGGATACTCATAATTGTTGATGAACACCGAACGTCTTCCCTTGCGCAGGGAATAAATCTTGTTCTGAGGTACCTTACCTCGCATGGAAAGGTCGTATTTTTTCAGAATGAAACATTGCGACTTGTACTTGTCTTTATGCAGATAAAAGAGTTTTCCCGTATCGTCGAGCGACTGGAAATCGGAAGCAAACATCAGCAAGCGTCCTGCCAGCCGCACCCGATCTATCTGATAATAATACGAGTCGACCAGCATCAGTCCCGGATCGTGACTCTCACGAACCGTACCCGTTGCCTTCAGTTCCTCTTTCAGTGTCTGCAACTCACGGTCCACTCCCTGCAAGTTCAGCAGGTACCCTTCGGCACTCTGACGTATTGCCGCGGAAAGCATTTCCTCCGTAACATTCTTCTGCGTCACGTCGCTCCACAGGCAATGTACCAGCAACAGACAGTCCGACAGACGGACGGCCTCCGAACCGTTCAGGAAAGCCGATGCACGCAGTAGCTTGACCATCTTCTTCCAGCGGCGGTCGGATACATACAGCGGAAGATCTGCCGACTCATCATTCTGCAAACGACGGTTGTATTCCTCTATCTTTTCCTTCAGCAGATGAATCACTTCGAAAATGGAATAATGCAAGGTAATGCCCGCTATCTGCTGCTGCCATCCGCTATACTCCTCGTCGCCGATGGCAAGTTCCTCCGGTACACACGGCTCGCTCTCGTCGGCCGAAGCAATCATCCGGTCGAAATCGGACAAATCTTCCACCCCTGTCACCATGACACGCAACAGAAAACGGTCCCACAAAGCCTCCAGTCCCTGACCTACCGCCGGCAACTCATTCGATGCCGCCACCAGTCCTTTAAGCGGAAGCTGCATCGTCACCCGTCCGTTCCGGAAAATCTTCTCGTTGATAGCCGTCAGCAACACATTCTGAATAGCCGGTCCCGCCTTCCAGATTTCGTCAAGAAATACCACCGTAGCCGAAGGCAGATACCCTTCGGTCACACGTTCGTACGTATCGCCTTCCTTCAGTTTCGAAATGGAAACCGGTCCGAAAATCTCATCGGGCGTACTGAAACGCGACATCAGATACTCGAAAGCCTCTCCACCGCGGAAAGCCAGTTTCAGGCGGCGTGCCACCATACTCTTTGCCACTCCCGGAGGTCCCAGCAGAAAGATGCTCTCGCCTGCCACGGCAGAAAGCAGCGACAGCGCGATGACATGCTCCTTGCCGAACACCCGTTCGTTCAACTGCTGCAACAACTGTTGTAGGCGTAATCTCAAATCGTCCATGCTTTAGGGTTTTAATTGATTTTTCTTCGCCTGCCAAGCCACCCTTCCCGTCTGCATCACGACAGAAAGAAATATCAGTCCCAGTCCGGTATAAAAACTGAAGTTCAAGTCCTTTGCTTCCCGAAAGATAATCATTGCCAGAATGATGCTGTAAATAGGCTCCAGATTGTAAGTGAGATTGAACGTAAACGCCGAAATCTTCTTCAGCACCTGTATCTGAAGGATATACAACAGAACGGTACACACTGAAGCAAACACCAGCAAATAGCCGAAATCGGTAGCCGAAGGCAATATGGTAGGTACAGGAAAGAAATACAGATACAAAGGCAACATGCAGGTCAGGCCCGCAAATCCCCCTCCCATTTCATAGAGCAAGGTAATACCCGACGGATAACCCGATGCCACTTTCTTGTTGCAGATGGTAAACAAGGAAGCCAGTGCCGACGACACCACTCCCATGAGAATACCCGTCCGATAACGGGTATCGAAATGAAAGATGAGCACAATGCCCGCCACTCCTATCAGACTGAATACGATTTCGCTTGCCGATACGCGGTGACGGTTGATAAGCGGATCGAACAAGGCGGTGAAGAAACTCATCAGCGACAGGCAGACCACCCCGATAGATACGTTCGATGCCTTGATACTGCCATAGAAAAACAGCCAGTGTACTGCCAGCAACAATCCTACCGAGGCAATACGCAGAGCATCGCGAACTGGAAGTTTGCGCAGTTTCTTCAGCAGGAAAAGTACGATATAAAACAACACACCTGCAAAAAGCATACGATACCACACCAGCAGTCCCTCGTTCAGGGTAATCAAACGCCCGAATACTCCCGTACCTCCGGCTATCAGTACCGAAAGATGAAGTTTGATAAAAGCCTCTTTCATTCGTCTTATTTTTTGTCGGCGCAAAGGTACAAAACAATTTTGTAGCACAGGAGGCAGACGCTACAAAAAGACGAATACGGTCATTGACAAAAAGACAGAAAAAAAGCATTTACACAGACAAATAAAAGCAATATCTCTCCAACAGCTAACAAGCCTCAGCTATAAAAAGTTTCTTCTGCGTGTAGGAAATGGCCTCCTGCCGAAAATCATGTCCGCCAAAGGGCCTTTTCTACAAGTTGGCAGCGGTAATTGGGGGACATTCCTGCGAAAATGGAAAGACTTTCCTGCGGAAAAACTCAAAAGCAGAACACAAACTCAAAAGTTTTTGTACAAATTTTCTCAAAACGTCGGGACGTTTTACCCAAAACCTCGTGACATTTTGCATGAACATGCCCAGAAAAGGGTGAAAAATCCCCGACAAGCAGCAGCAATACGCCAGATACTCTTCTTCCGCCGTCGAAAGCCAACCGTCATTTTGCTTTTCTTTCCGCTTTATACCATCCGGATATTCCCGTTTCACGTTCATCCGAAACAAAAGCACGACTTTAGGATTATATTTCTGACATTCTGAAAATCCGCGACTTCATACCGTTGCGTTTTTCCGGCACTTCCTCATCTAATGTCCGAAAAAAAAGATTCTCAGACAGATGAATTGACTTTTTGTCAAAATGAAATGTTTTTGTTCTATCCCAAAGTTTCCTTCCGACGCAAGACTCATCTTACTCAATCTTCATGGTCTGCATCTGCTCCTTGGTTGTTCCGAAACGCTTGCCGTACCAAGTCCAGTAGTACGTGGCAGCCCAGAGAAACAAGCGTTTGCTCAGCGGCATGGTGGCACGTATCGTACGGTAACTCCCGCTTCCGACAGATTTCGCCAGCTTCTTGACCGCTCTGACCGCTACGTAACGGAACGGGGTGCCAAGAATCGCTTCTCCGCTTCCCAATGCCAATACCGAACCTATCTGATAACCGTTCTTCCGGCAGAAGAAACGAAGCATCTTCAAGGCGATATCGTTTTGCTGATGCTCCAGAAAACCGCAGTTAATCAGGATAGACACAATTGGTTTCCGCTTCGGAGGATTGGCTTCCAGATGCTTCAGGAAATTCAGGAATCCTACCGGAAGCGAATCGGCATAAAGCGGAAACACCAGCAACACATCGGAATACTCCGACATCCTCCGGCAGAGTTCGGCATGATTGCTCTTCGATATATTGAAATAGTCCGACGGCAACTGACAGTTGGCCGAAAAGATTTCGGCATATTGCCGCGAATTAGACTTCGGTGCCCTCGGGCTGCCGTTCAGAATCAGCACGTTTCCCATTTTTCCACAATTTCTTTTACCACATCGTTCAACATGGCCTCGGTTGTAAACTTCACTTCATAACTCTCAAAACTCATATTGATGGCATTACGGGCTATCAGTTGCCGGAAAATCTCCTGCTCTTCGGGCGAGATGTCACCGTAGGCAAGAATCGTGGCTTTCTTCATCGTCACGGCACGCTGTACGTGATGCGTTTCTCCCTTGTGGATGCGTATAAAAGCCTGCTGCACGGGGATGGCACGCTCCAGCATGGTTTTCATCACGCTGTCGTAGCCGCCGTAACACAGCCGACTGACATACAGTACCGTATCGCTTGCGGCGATATACGGATAAACCCGGGTGGCGTCGTCACGAATCACACATTTGCCCGGCGTCTTTGTCCAGCATCCAAAGCATCCCATGCAGTTGGCTATCCGCAGGGATGACAAATCAATATATTTCACCGCCTCGTTCTTCAGAAAACTCACGTCGACAGGGCGGTCGGTCATAATCAGTTTCATACTCTTTCTGTTTATGTTTGAAAGAACTTCAAATGTCTTTTAAACGGCCAAACCGTCTAAATCAGAACAAGGGTACTTTCACTTTAGTTCACAACCAGCCTGCCGTATATGTTTTTTTATGAAAATATTAGTTAACTGAATATGAACGGAAAAGCACTGTAACCTTTTTTAGACATCTATACCGTGCGTATTATAAAATCTTTACTATATTTGTCACCGACCTTATTCATTAAAAGCCCAATAAGGGCTTACGCATTAACAAAAACTGCTTATACTATGGATAGAACAAACGTTATCGGAGAAAAGATCAAAGGTCTCAGAATGGCCAAAGAAATAAGTCTGGATGAACTGGCAGACCGTACCGGCCTCGCCATCGAACAAATAACCCGCATCGAAGAAAATATTGATATTCCGTCGCTTGCTCCACTGGTAAAACTGGCACGCGCCTTGGGAGTACGTCTGGGAACCTTCCTCGACGACCAGCCCGACGAAGCCGGTCCGGTAGTATGCCGGCGCGGAGAAGCTGACGATACCATCAGCTTTTCGAACAATGCACTCGACGCCCGGCAGCATCTGCATTATCATGCCCTGTCGCGCAGCAAGACCGACCGACACATGGAGCCGTTCATTGTCGACATCGATGCAGACGGGAACAGTGAATTCAATCTCTCGGCACACGAAGGAGAAGAGTTCATCATGGTACTGAAAGGAACGCTGGAAATTAACTATGGCAAGTATACGTATCTGCTGGAAGAAGGAGATACCATTTACTATGACTCTATCGTACCGCATCACGTTCATGCGTTCGAGGGACAGGAAGCCCGCATCCTGGCCGTTATCTATACTCCCATCTGATAAACTGACTGCGTATGATACAATTATCGGAAAGAACACTGGGCGACTGGCTGGAGCACTGGGCCGCCGAAACGCCCGACAAGGAATATATCGTATACTCCGACCGTAACCTGCGTTTTACGTGGAGTCAGTTCAACCGCCGTGTAGACAATATGGCAAAGGGATTGCTTGCCATCGGTATTACGCACGGCACGCATGTAGGAATATGGGCACGAAACGTCCCCGACTGGCTGACGTTTCTTTATGCCTGTGCCAAGATTGGTGCGGTAGCCGTTACCGTCAATACCAACTACAAGCAGGCGGAGCTGGAATACTTGTGCGAGAACTCGGACATGCATACACTTTGTATTGTCGACGGAGAAAAGGACAGTAACTTTGTGGAAATGACGTACCGCATGCTTCCCGAGCTGAAAACATTCGAGCGTGGTCACATGAAAAGCAAGCGTTTCCCGCACATGCGAAACGTCATCTATATCGGTCAGGAAAAGTATCGCGGCATGTACAACACGGCGGAGATTCTGCTGCTGGGAAACAACATCGACGATACGGTACTCGACGAGGCAAAGAAAAAAGTCAACTGCCACGATACAGTAAACATGCAATATACTTCGGGTACGACGGGCTTCCCCAAGGGAGTGATGCTTACCCACTATAATATTGCCAACAACGGATTCCTGACAGGAGAGCACATGAAGTTCACTTCCGACGACAAGCTCTGTGTCTGCGTACCGCTATTCCATTGTTTCGGGGTGGTGCTCGCCACCATGAACTGCCTGACGCACGGCTGTACGGAAGTCATGGTAGAACGGTTCGACCCGCTGCTGGTGCTCGCTTCCATCCATAAGGAACGCTGTACGGCACTCTACGGGGTACCGACCATGTTCATTGCCGAACTGAACCATCCGATGTTCGACCTGTTCGACCTGTCCTGCCTGCGCACGGGTATCATGGCAGGATCTCTCTGTCCGATAGAGCTGATGAAGCAGGTGGAAGAAAAAATGTTTATGAAGGTAACCAGCGTATATGGTCTGACAGAGGCCTCGCCGGGCATGACGCACAGCCGCATCGACGATCCGCAGGAGGTACGCTTCACTACGGTAGGACACGACTTCGAATTTACGGAAGTAAAGGTTCTCGATCCGGAAACGGGTGAAGAATGTCCACAAGGCGTACAGGGCGAAATGTGCAACCGTGGATACAATACCATGAAAGGGTACTACAAGAATCCGGAAGCTACTGCCGAAGTAATAGACAAGAACGGCTTCCTGCACTCGGGCGACCTGGGTGTAAAAGACGAGAACGGTAATTACCGCATCACGGGACGTATCAAGGACATGATTATCCGTGGAGGAGAGAATATCTATCCGCGCGAGATAGAGGAATTTCTCTATCAGATGCCGGGCATAAAGGATGTACAGGTGGCAGGTGTCCCCTCAAAAAAATACGGTGAGGCGGTGGGAGCCTTCATCATCCTGCACGAAGGATGTACGATGAACGAATACGATGTCCGTGAGTTCTGTGAAGGAAAGATTGCACGCTACAAGATTCCGAAATACATTTTCTTTGTAAAGGAATTCCCGATGACGGGAAGTGGAAAGATTCAGAAGTTCAAACTGAAGGATTTAAGTCTGGAACTTTGCCGGCAGCAGGGCATTGAAGTGATTTAAGATTATAAAAAAGAGGTCGCCTCAAAATAGAATTGCAGAAGTAAAATCTTACATACAGATTGAAACTTAGAAATAAAAAATCTCCTACAAAAGTAGGAGATTTTTATGTTACCGGCACATACAGCCTGTTTGTTTATCAGCTTATTTTACAATTTTCACCAGAATCGTCTTGCCATCCGGCTCGCCTTTGGTATTGTAAGTTTCCGATTTTACCAGACCGATACCTTCGGCATACCATTCAGTCACACGGATAGTTTCCGATTTCAGCACAATCTTTGTACGTTTCAGGTATGAAATCTTGATACAATCGAACTTACCGGCAGTTGTACTGACCTGCTCCGTTCCCATGTAAGCTGCGCCCGAAATAGTTACTTCATTCTTCAACATGTTTGAAATCAGCGAATAAGAGCGGTCAGGAATAGCTTCACCTGCATTGGCCTGCTTTTTGATCGTGAAAGAATTATCCCCTTTCAGCTTCAAATCGTCTGCCATAGCCTGACGTGCCTTCGAGTCATATTTGGCCGGATCAGAATCCGATTTGATATAAGGGCCGTACATCAAGTCTTCCTGACAGGTAGTTACATTACCATCGTAACTCCAGTTATAAAGTGTATAGCTGGTATTGTTCTTTGTCTTGTTGGTTACAATCTTAGCCAAGTACTGCGCACTTGCTCCTGAAGCGTTATTCACCCCATTATATACTGTAACCGTTTCGTTCGACAGGCTTTGTCCTGCCTCATCATAATTTACGTAGTGCAATTCTGTACCATTAGTTGTACAGAAATATTGTGCCTGCATGGTATGGCATGCCAGCAAGGCAACAATGGCCAACAGCATCTTTTTCATAATTTATCTTTTTTAAATTCACAGCTTTATTGTCGTGCAAACATACGAATTTCTTTTCAGCAAACATATTCATTAAGTTAATTTTCTCGTTATCTTTGCAACACATTAACATAAAAAGATAAAATTATGGGCTTATTATCATCCTTATTCGGAGGAAGCAAACCGAGCGAAGACCAACAAGCTAAACAGGAAAAGAAAAATTTCGAAATCCTGAAATACGACGGCATACGCGCACACAACATGCATCAGCTGGCTTATGCCATAAAATGTTTCGAACAAGCCATAGAGCTGAACGATGAGCCGGAAACATTACAACTGCTTGCTAATGCTTACGTGGAAGCGGGACGTACCGACGATGCACGCATCACTCTCGACCGCCTGATTGATAAGACTCCCGAAAACGTAAAAGGTCTGCTGTCGCTGGCCAGCATCTGCTACATGCAGGAAGATTACGAAAGCATGGACGACGCTTGTCAGAAAGCCATCAAGCTTGACGAAACCAATGCCCTTGCCTACTACCTGGCAGCCAAGGCTGCACGTGGCATGAAGAACGACTTGCAAGCTATCGTCATGCTGACTAAGGCTATTGCCCAGAACGAAGAATATGCCGCTGCCTATCTCCTCCGTGCCGAGGTCTTGTGGGACATGCGTCAGGCTAAAGATGCCATGGGCGATCTGGAAAAAGTTCTTTCCATTGCTCCCGAAGAAGAAGATGCTCTCTTGCTGAAAGGAAAGATACATGCGGCACTCGGTGAAACTCAGGAAGCCTATACATGCTTCGATCAGGTACTGGAAATCAACCCGTTCAATGAAAAGGCTTACTTGCTGAAAGGAGAAATGCTGGCTGAACAGAAGGAATTCGACAAGGCTGTCGAACTGTATACCGAAGCAACAGAACTGATGCCTCAGAATGCTGTCTTCTATCAGGAAAGAGGACGTATCCGCCTGCTGAAAGGAGATAAGGACGGTTCGGTGGAAGATATGAAAAAAGCAATCGAACTGAATCCTGAAAACGAAAAGCAGATTACAGGAAATTACGACAACTTTAAGCAGAACGCTGCTCCAGGCATATATTAAATTACATAAAAAAGCCGTTTCAGTCTTCAAGATAAATACGACTGAAACGGCTTTATTCTTTATTTTAAGTAAGACCAATATCCGGTTTTATCAGAAACGATAACCTACAGTAATCAAGAAAGCCAGATTCTTATTGCTTTCATGAGCCCAGCTTTCCTTTATCATATTGGTAAATCCATACTGGCCTGTCAGATTCAATAAATATCTATATCCCAACTCAAAGCCTACTCCGTACTGCAAACCTACTGCACAGCGGTTCATCATAGCCTCATCGGCTCCATCCACTTTCTTAAACAACTTAGCTCCTACTTCAGCTCCCCCTTGTTCAACCGTTATTTTTCCCCCCAAGCCAAAGCCTACATACGGACCGGCATTGATAACGAAAGTATTTCCTTCACTGATAGGAAGTTTCACAGCTGCAAGCAAAGGTATATCCAGATAAACGGGATTAAACTTCGCAGTAGCTCCGTCTTCCGATTCCTTACAGCCCTTGCTCGTAAAATTCAATCCGGTCTGGAAAGCCCACATATCTGTAATAGCATAATCCATTCCTACTCCTACTGAATAGCCAATCTTCATGTCTGCATCACTATTGGTGATGTTTGCCATAGACATACCGGCATGCACGTCAAATCTTGCCTGAGAAAAGCCTGCCAGTGTACATAATCCCAATACAACGGTTAATAATAACTTCTTCATAGCGCTTATTGTTTTTTAAGGTTCTTGTCCCCCAAAGAATCTTGGGATTTGTTTTTCGAAGTGTAGGGACTGCCTTCTTTACCAAGGCACACTCCTGTTTGTTTTGTGTTCTTTAGCAAAGTTAAACAAATCTTACAGAATAACAAACTCAAGCAGAAAGAATTAATAAAAAAATGGCTCTACCTATAACAAAAAAATCCCGTCCAAAAGATGAACGGGATTCAGAAACAAAGATATTTTATAATTTAACTTTTTTCTTGACGGATTTCGATTCGTTATGCAAACGGTCGAGCGCTGTTACCACATAACTGTATTTCGTTTTTCCATCTTCATATGGAAGTTTATAAAAAGTATCATTAGTGACTGCCACTATATGAGAAGGATCATTCAAATTTACCTTCTCCTTATTTGCAAACCGATATACCACATATTGTACAGCCTTATCCATTTCGTCCTTCGCTTTTGGAGCCGTCCAGAAAAGAATATAACCATCGGCTGTCCACACAGGCTTCAGTTTCTTCACCTTGCCGGGAGCTTTATCATCGATAAAGGGAGATGTAGGAAGTAATGCGGGATATTTGTGATAGACATTTACCAGCATGTTACGATAGTTCCCTCTGTTTTCTACAACAGCTGCAGCGTACCACTGACAACTACCTTGTATCGTAGGAAACATACGCTGCAATTTATACTTAGCCGGCATCTGGTTTTGTGCAGGATTCTTTGGGTCGGCTTTCGACACCGTTCGTATCACATCCTGTCCGATGAACAAAGGACGTGCAGCAGAATTACGTGCCCACCAGCGAACCAGCTTTTCATAATCAGCAGCCGGATGTCCGATTTCCCAATAAATTTGAGGAATGTTATAGTCCACCCAACCATTGTTTACCCAAAGCAAGACATCGGCATACAAATCATCATAGTTCTGAAGTCCGTTCGTATCACTACCATTCGGATTAGACCGCTTATTGCGGTATATACCAAAAGGTGAAACTCCAAATTTAACCCAAGGCTTACAACTGCGTACGGTTTCGTGTATCTCCTTTATCAATACGTTTACATTATCTCTTCTCCAGTCGGCCTTGCTGGTAAATCCACGTCCGTAAGCAGCAAAACTGACGTTATCGGGGAACTCCTCTCCTGGAATCGGATAAGGATAGAAATAGTCATCCATGTGAATGGCATCTATGTCATAACGAGAAACTATATCGCGTACTATTTTACAGATATAGGCTCTCGATTCAGGATAGCCCGGATCGAAATACAACTGTCCGCCGTAGCGTACAAAAAGTCTTGGATATTTATTATAAGGGTGCATGGGCGACAAGGCTGTAGTTCCCTTTGTCTGAGCCCGATAAGGATTGATCCACGCATGAAGTTCCATTCCGCGTTTATGACATTCTTCTACCATAAACTGGAGAGGATCCCATCCCGGCTGAGGTGCTTTACCTTGTAATCCTGTGAGAAACCGGCTCCACGGTTCATAAGTCGATGCATAAAGGGCATCACACTCGGCACGAACCTGAAATATTATGGCATTGATGCCAGCACCTTTCAGATTGTCTAACTGTCTGATCAGGGTAGCTTTCATCTGCTCTGTCGGCATACCTTGAAACTGCCCATTCACACATTGTATCCATGCACCGCGAAATTCACGCTTCGGATAAGTTTGCGCCTCAACGCTTCCGGCAATCAGTAAAAGCATTGCCAGGCAAACCAATAAAACTTTTGATTTCATATTTTTTATTCATTATTATCGAGAGGGCAAAGATAACGAAAAAAATAATCACGAACTTTCTTTTTGCTTAATCGTTACAAAAGAATATCGATATAGAAAAGCATGCAGAAAAGACTGCGTTTTGTTGCGATAATACTGTTAAAGAGATATATATCCAGCTAATTTTGCCGGTAAAGAATGAAAACTTCTTTAAAATATATCACTATCTTTGCCTATTGAAACTAAACGATTCTAAGCATGTCTGACAGCAAATACATATCTATAAAAGGCGCAAAGGTGAATAACCTGAAGAATATCGATGTCGATATACCTCGTAATAAGTTAGTTGTTATCACCGGATTATCGGGATCGGGAAAATCCTCACTGGCTTTCGATACCTTGTATGCCGAAGGACAACGCCGCTATGTGGAGAGTCTTTCATCGTATGCACGCCAGTTCTTGGGACGAATGAGCAAACCTGAATGTGACTTTATCAAAGGTATTCCGCCTGCAATTGCTATCGAACAGAAAGTAATCAGCCGGAATCCGCGTTCCACTGTAGGGACATCGACGGAAATATATGAATATCTCCGCCTGCTTTTTGCACGTATCGGCAAGACTTATTCTCCCGTAAGCGGACAACTTGTAAAGAAAGACAGTCCGGAAGATATTGTAAACTGTATGCTTTCATACCCCAAAGGTACACGCTACACGGTACTGACACCTATTATCCCTCGCGAGGGACGCAATGAAGCCGAACAGATAGACATGGACATGAAACAAGGTTTTACCCGTCTGGAAGTAAACGGTGAAATGGTACGTATGGAAGAATATCAGTACAACCCTGACGATACTGTATATCTGCTGGTCGACCGCATGAGTTGTGATGACACCAAAGATGCTGTCAGCCGCCTGACCGACTCTGCCGAAACGGCTATGTACGAAGGAGACGGAGCTTGTATGTTACGGTTTTATCTGCCCGACGGCACAACCAAACTGCATTCATTCAGTACCAAATTTGAAGCTGACGGAATGAAGTTCGAAGAGCCCAGCGACCAAATGTTTTCATTCAACTCTCCTATCGGTGCATGTCCTACCTGCGAAGGATTCGGAAAGATTATCGGTATCGATGAACATCTTGTAGTTCCCAACCGTGCCCTGAGTGTATACGACGGTGCCGTCATGTGCTGGCGAGGCGAAAAGATGAGTGAATGGCTCACCGAATTCTTGCGCGAAGCTCCTGCTCATGATTTCCCTATTTTTGAACCTTATTATAATCTGACCCAGGAACAGAAAGATTATCTCTGGCACGGACCACGCGATAAGGTATGTATTGATTCATTCTTCAAAATGCTGGAAGAGAATCAATACAAAATACAATATCGTGTAATGCTGGCACGTTACCGGGGTAAGACTACTTGCCCCGAATGTCACGGAAGCCGCTTGAAGAAAGAAGCCCTCTACGTGAAGGTAGGAGGACGCACCATAGCAGAACTGGTAGAAATGCCAGTCTACCAGTTGAAGGAATTCTTCCGTACGCTTCAATTGGACGAACATGACCAACTGATAGCTCAGCGTCTGCTGAACGAAATAAACAACCGACTTACTTTCCTGCTCGACGTAGGACTGGGATATCTGACTTTAAACCGACTCAGCAACTCGCTTTCGGGTGGTGAAAGTCAGCGTATCAATCTTGCCACATCGTTAGGAAGCAGTCTGGTAGGCTCTCTTTACATATTGGATGAACCGAGCATTGGTCTGCACAGCCGTGATACGGACAAGCTTATCAAGGTACTTCGCCAATTGCAACAGCTGGGCAATACGGTTGTTGTAGTAGAACATGATGAAGAAATCATCCGTGCTGCCGATTATATTATTGACATAGGTCCTAAGGCCGGCCGACTGGGAGGAGAAATCGTCTATCAGGGAGATATGAAAGACCTGAAACCCGGAAGTAACAGTTATACGGTAAAATATCTGCTTGGAGAAGAAACCATCGAACGTCCGCAGACCCACCGGTCGTGGAATAACTACATAGAAATAAAAGGTGCAAGAGAAAACAACCTGAAAGGTATTGATGTACGTTTTCCGCTCAACGTAATGACAGTTGTAACCGGAGTGAGCGGCTCGGGAAAAAGTACTTTGGTACGTGATATTTTCTACAAGGCCTTAAAACGGGAATACAGCGAAAGTAGTGACCGTCCGGGTGAATTTGTATCCCTGGAAGGTGATATCCAGATGGTAAAAGACATAGAGTTCGTCGATCAGAATCCGATAGGTAAATCGTCGCGCAGCAATCCTGTCACTTACATCAAAGCATACGATGAAATAAGAAAACTGTTTGCTGACCAACCCTTATCTAAACAAATGGGCTATTCGGCAGGATACTTTTCTTTCAATACCGAAGGAGGGCGATGTGAAGAATGTAAGGGAGAAGGAACCGTCACGGTAGAAATGCAGTTCATGGCCGATCTGGTGCTGGAATGTGAGTCGTGTCACGGCAAACGTTTCAAGAGCGATACGTTGGAAGTACGCTATGAAGGGCAGAATATCTACGACATACTTGAAATGACAGTCAACCAGGCCATTGAATTTTTCGATGAACACGGACAGAAAAAAATTGTGAAAAAGCTTTTGCCTTTGCAGGAAGTCGGATTAGGATACATCAAACTGGGACAATCTTCCTCTACACTTTCGGGAGGAGAAAACCAGCGCGTAAAACTGGCTTATTTTCTGAGTATAGAAAAATCGCAACCCACTATTTTTGTATTTGACGAACCAACTACCGGCCTCCATTTCCACGATATCAAGAAATTACTGAAAGCTTTCGATTCATTGATTGCACGCGGACATACTGTTGTCATCATCGAACACAACATGGATGTCATAAAATGTGCTGACTATGTAATCGATCTCGGTCCGGAAGGAGGAGATATGGGAGGCAACCTCGTGGTTTGCGGTACTCCGGAAGAAGTAGCTCGTTGCGGAGCGTCATATACAGGACAATATTTAGCCGAAAAGATGCAATAAAAGCCTCATTGCAGACAAAAGGAAGCATATAAAGAACTTTTTTTATATTTTTTCATAAAAACAGCAAACAATTCTTACCTGTTTGCTGTTCTTAGTTTTTAGACTTAACCTAAAACGAGAGATCTTATGAAAAAAAAATTGCTTTTAATCTGCACTTGTTTCTTTGCCTGCATCAGCATAGCGATGGCACAAGTATCAAAGATGACAGGAGTGGTCATCTCTGAAGAAGACAATCTCCCTATCGTGGGAGCTTCCGTTCTTATCAAAGGAACCAACACAGGAACAGTTACCGACATCGATGGTAAATTTACGCTTAGCAACATTCCGGAAAATGCCAAGAAGGTAATTATATCATTTATCGGTATGCAAAGCCGCGAACTTGACATCAAGCCAGAACTAAACGTTACGCTTCAACCGGATACCAAGGTGCTGGATGAAGTTGTGGTGACAGGTTACGGAGTGACCAAGAAAAGCACATTCACAGGAGCCGCCAACGTGGCAAGTCCTACTACCCTCGAATCGCATACGGACGCCAACTTCATGAAAGCGCTGGAAGGAAGTATGCCGGGTGTACAGATGAACAACTCAACAAGCATGCCAGGTGCTCAGGCTAATGTCTACATCCGAGGTGAAAGTTCCGTGAACTCGGGCACGCAACCTCTTTATATCATCGACGGAATGCCGATGAATTCGGATACGGATGCCGCATCGGTTAGCAACAACCGTGCATTCAACCCGCTGGCTAATATCAATACAGCCGATATAGAAACAATTACAGTCTTGAAAGATGCCAACGCTACGGCCATCTACGGTTCGCGTGCAGCCAACGGAGTCATCGTCATCACGACCAAAAAGGGACAGGAAGGTGCCATGCATATTGACCTGGATATCAAACAGGGATTCACAACCATTGCTCCAAACAACTTCTCTTTCTGCAACGCACAGCAGACCGCTGATTTATTCGCTCAAGGACTGGTAAACAGCAACCCGGAGAAATATACCTACGAATCGGCTATGGCCAAGATCAAATCAGACTACAACTGGGACGGGATTCAGAGTTACGACTGGATCGATGCCATCACACGTACCGGATATTATCAGGACTACAACCTCAGTTTCAGCGGCGGAAACGGCAAGACACGCTACTACGCCAGTGTAGGTTACCTGAATCAGGAAGGCGTAGCCATCAACAGCGGTATGAAACGATACTCTGCCCGCCTCAATCTGGAAACGTCATACAAATGGTTCAACTTCGGATTCAATACCTCATTCGCGCTGGCCGACATGGATGCCTTCTCACAGTCAACCGGAGGTTCCTTCTCGAATCCGTTTGTTAGTGCGACCATGAAGGCGACACCTCTCGATCCGTTCTACAACGAAGACGGTAGTTATAACACCAGTATCTCGTATAACCCGCTTGCCGTATACGACAAGGATGAAGGAGATATCTATAATACAAAAACTACAACGATCAATCTGAATCCTTATTTCGCCATCGATTTTGGAAAGGGATTCATTCTGAAAACATCATTAGGTATCAACTCATATGGCACACGTCAGTACGATTTCTGGAGCTGGTACAATAATCAGGGAGCAAACGACAACGGACGTGGCATGCAATATAATTCGAATACTACCACCATCACATGGACCAATACATTGAACTGGATGCATACTTTCAATGAAAAGCATAATCTGAACATTATGCTCGGACAAGAAGCACAGTGGAAGAATTACTGGAATGAATCGTATGCAGGCATCAACTTTCCGCTGAGAGGATATCGGGAACTGAATATGGCCGGTTCTTCTTACGGCAATCCGTCGTATGTTACCCGTCAGGCACGTCTGGCTTCTTTCTTTCTGAATGCCAGCTACGATTATCTTATTGAAAGATGCCAACGCTACGGCCATCTACGGTTCGCGTGCAGCCAACGGCGTTATCGTCATCACGACCAAAAAGGGACAGGAAGGTGCCATGCACATCGACCTGGATATCAAGCAGGGATTCACAACCATTGCTCCAAACAACTTCTCTTTCTGCAATGCACAGCAGACCGCTGATTTGTTCGCTCAAGGACTGGTAAACAGCAACCCGGAGAAATACACTTACGAATCGGCAATGGCAAAAATCAAATCGGATTACAACTGGGACGGCATCCAGAACTACAACTGGATTGATGCCATCACACGTACCGGATATTATCAGGACTACAACCTCAGTTTCAACGGTGGAAACGGCAAGACACGCTACTACGCCAGCGTAGGTTACCTGAATCAGGAAGGCGTAGCCATCAACAGTGGTATGAAACGATACTCTGCCCGCCTCAATCTGGAAACATCATACAAATGGTTCAACTTCGGATTCAACACCTCGTTCGCGCTGGCCGACATGGATGCCTTCTCGCAGTCAACCGGAGGTTCTTACTCGAACCCGTTTGTTGGTGGTACATTGAAAGCCACTCCTCTTGATCCGTTCTACAACGAAGACGGCACTTATAATACCGGCATCATGTACAACCCGCTTGCCGTATACGACGAGGATGAAGGAGATATCTATAATACCAAAACAACCACCATCAACTTGAACCCGTACTTTGCCATTAACTTTGGAAAAGGTATTGTGCTGAAGACTTCATTAGGCCTCAACTCGTACGGCACACGCCAGTACGATTTCTGGAGCTGGTACAATAATCAGGGGGCCAGCGACAACGGACGTGGTACACAGTATAATTCGAATACCACCACCATCACATGGACCAATACATTGAACTGGATGCATACTTTCAATGAAAAACATAATTTGAACATTATGCTCGGACAGGAAGCACAGTGGAAGAATTACTGGAATGAAAAATATGCTGGAATTAATTTCCCGCTGAGAGGGTATCGGGAACTGAATATGGCCGGTTCTTCTTACGGCAATCCGTCGTATGTTACCCGACAGGCACGTCTGGCTTCTTTCTTTCTGAATGCAAGCTACGACTATCAGGGCAAATATTACGGACAGGTAAGCTTCCGTCGTGACGGTTCGTCGGTATTCGGCAGTAATAACCGCTGGGGTAACTTCTGGTCGGTAGGCGGCAAATGGCGTATCTCTGAAGAAGAATTCCTGAAAGACAATGACCTCTTGACCAACCTGGCACTGCGTGCAAGCTACGGAACGGTAGGTAATCAGGATATTGACTGGTATGCGGCCCGTGGTTTCTACAGCGCCGGATACAACTATGACAGCACGCCGGGTATCGTTCCCGTATCGTTGAATCTTCCCCACTGCGTGCAAGCTACGGAACGGTAGGTAATCAGGATATTGACTGGTATGCAGCGCGTGGTTTCTATAGCGCCGGATACAACTATGACAGCACGCCGGGTATCGTTCCTGAATCACTGAATCTTCCTGACCTGGGATGGGAAACCAGCAAGAAGCTGAATATCGGACTGGATATTACACTTGTCAGAAAATGGAACCTGACTGTAGATTTCTACAACGAGGCTACTTCCAACATGCTGTTTGAGCTGCCTATCTCTCAAGTTACCGGCTTGAGCAAAGTATATCAGAACATCGGATCGATGAGAAACCGAGGTGTGGAAATAGGTCTGAACGGTACCATCCTGCAAACCAAGGGATGGACATGGACAGCATACGCCAATGTTACACTCAACCAAAACCGTGTTACGAAACTTTCTGGAGGAAAACCGATTGAAGGTACCTATACAATCCAACAGGAAGGCTATCCTTTAAGACAATTCTATATGGTAGAATATGCAGGTGTAGACCCGAATACGGGAAATCCGTTATGGTATAAAAATGCTTCAGGCGACGAAACCACAACCAACTGGAACGAATGTGAGAAAAGATACCTCGGTTCGGCCGACCCTAAAGCCTATGGAGGTTTCGGCACACGCGTACAATGGAAGAACTTCGACTTCTCGGCCGACTTCAATTACCGACTGGGAGGTAAAGTTTATGCTGTTTCGAACCGCTTCTTCAACGCCGCAGGAAGTCAGGGGAATGTCACTCCTACAACTTATCTGTATGAGAATGCATGGACCGAAAACAACCGTTACACCGATGTTCCCAAGTATGTATACGGAAATACCACAGGAGAAAATAATCATTCTTCACGGTTCTTGTATAGCGGAAACTTCTTGCGCGTAAAGAATCTGCAACTGGGATATACACTGCCTAAAGGACTTTTGAAAAAAGCGCTGATAGACAACATGCGTATCTATGTATCTGTTGACAACATCTATACATTCAAGGCAAAGGATTTCGTAGGTTACGATCCTGAAACATATACAAGCGGATTGATTTCATTCCAGTATCCATCTACAAGAACATTCCTTGCCGGAATTACTCTCGGATTTTAAATAAATATGTTTAACGAATCAAACAAAAACGAAATATGAAGAAGTTTATCACTCGCCTGCTTATCTGTTCAGCCCTGGCCGGGAGCTTTGCTTCCTGCAACAATTTCTTCGATACAGAGTACAACGAAGGAATAGATGTCGACAACGGACTGACAAGTGTGGACAACCTGAAATATGCATTGAACGGAACTTATTATCAATTGTTCGCGTTCTATTTTGCCGGAAACTATTCGCTTACCATCGGCGATATGGCCGGTGACATGGCTTACCTGAACGGCTCTGCTAATCATTGGACTACCATTAACCACTATAGTATAACTCCCGACGACTCTTATCTGAGTGGTATATGGGAATATGGTTATAAGGTGGTAGACAATGCTTCACGTATCATTAAAGCGGGGAAAGAACTGGAAGCAACCGTTGCCGATGCCGATAAAGCCGCATTGAAACAATATATGGCGGAAGCCTACGGACTGAGAGGATATGCCATGCTGTCTATGACCAATGTCTTCGGCAAGCAAATAAAGGTAAACGGAACAACAGACAATAGTGAGGCCATCGGTGTGGTGATTGTCGACGAACCGGTAAAAGCTTTCGAACAGGTCAGCCGTTCTACCGTAGGACAATGCTACCAGGCTATACTGGACGACTTTAACAATGCCCTGACTTGTTACACAGAAAGTAAAACAGAAGGAAGAGGTACCAACCAGTATCTGTCTGTAGCAGCCATCGAAGGCCTGCTGGCACGTACCTATTTATATATGGAAGACTTCAGCAATGCCGAAAAATATGCATCGAATGCACTCCTGCATTCAGGTAAAAAGGTAGAAGCCTATACTGTAGATGACTACAAAGAGCTGTATGCCGGTGGCGACAGCAATTCGGAATGTATCTTCCGTCTGGCTATCGATGTAAACAACAGTTGGTCTGCCAACTCTTGTGGAAACGTATGGACTACCTACGGAGGTCTGCCAAGCCAGCGCATGCGTAACCTGATAGCAGACACTGACTGTAGAGGTTCACTTTATCTTCCTACCATCAAGAAAGGCTCGTATACCCAGCTACAATACGGTGGTAAATTCTGGTACGGAGGAGGAAACACGGCATATGCTACCAACTATATCGTCAATGCACCCGAAATGGAACTGATTATCGCCGAATCGAAACTGCGTGCCGCACAGCCCGACCTGAACGGTGCCAAGGAAGCACTGCTGACTGTTGCCAAGAGAAACTCACAGATTACCAGTACCGATGATTTGGGCAATACAAAAGACGAAGTATTTGCATTCCTGAAAGACGAACGTGCCCGCGAATTGTTCCAGGAAGGTTTCCGCTTCTACGACTTACGCCGCTGGGGTGAAAAGGCTGATGTATATGCAAACGTCGAAGATCAGGTTTCGTACAAGTATACCAACTTCGATATTGCACAGTTCTGCTATCCTGTACCAAATGCTGAAATCAATGCCGGATTTGGTATCACACAGACACCGGACTGGAATCAATACTTGCCCCAATAACGTTTGTTCGTGACAAAGCTTTATCTATAACAATATCTATAGACTAAAAAATATTGTTCAAATTAGCCAACTAATTCATATACAAAGCATCATGAATTAGTTGGCTTTTTATCTATTAAACATCTGAAAGGAAAGAGACTTTCAGCCAAGATATGGCTAAGGCACAAAATATTTATAATAAAAAAAATGGCATATGAGATGATTATAGCTTGTCATCTTCATACGCCATCCTTATTTTAAAGGATATTTATTGAGAATATCCCTATCATACTATCTCCATTCCGTCGGACATCTGCCCCGGAATAAACTTTTACAGAGGCTTATATTCTACAAACGCTTCCATTGCTTCGTAGCATGCCAGACCCAGACTGTCGTACAACGATGCTGTACCACGGTTACGGTCTTCACTACGCTGCCAGAACAAACGTTCGTCATTGCCTAAGAAAGGTGCACTTTCCATCTGTGACTGATGCTTCAAGATAGAGTTACGTTTAGCACGCAATTCTTCCGGACTCAACGGCACAGCCATCTCAATATTCTCGATTTCCCATTCAGCCCATGCACCACGATACATCCAGATACGACAATCTTTCAGCCATTCAGCACCAGCGTTCTTTTCTTCATCGATAGCAGCCAGTACGGCATCAGTACAAACACGGTGGGTTCCGTGTGGGTCTGCCAAATCGCCGGCTACATAAATCTGGTGAGGTTTCACCTCACGCAGCAAATCCAACACAATATTTATATCAGCTTCGCTGATAGGATTTTTTTCGATACGTCCGGTTTCATAGAACGGAAGGTCGAGGAAGTGAACGCGCTCCAGCGGAATCTGGTTGTATGTACAAGCTGTACGAGCCTCACCACGACGAATCAATCCCTTGATGGTAAGAATATCGCGGGTATCCATATCGCCCTCTTTCTTATTCATCAAGAACTTTTTGATTTCGGCATACATTCCCTTGATTGTTTCGTTCTTGTTGTCATCGAACAACTGGTTGAAACCGTTGATGAAGTGCATGAAACGTACAACTTCTTCATCGCCTACGGCAATATTTCCTGAAGTTTCGTAAGCTACGTGAACTTCGTGTCCCTGCTGAACCAGACGACGGATGGTTCCTCCCATAGAGATCACATCATCATCCGGATGCGGAGAGAAGACAACGACACGCTTCGGGAACGGTTTCGCACGCTCCGGACGATAAGTATCGTCGGCATTCGGTTTACCACCTGGCCAACCGGTAATAGTGTGTTGCAGGTCATTGAATATTTTAATGTTCACATTGTATGCAGAACCATACAAAGCCAGCAGTTCGCTCAAACCGTTTTCATTGTAATCCTTGTTGGTCAGCTTCAAGATAGGTTTCTTGGTAAGCAGGCACAACCAGACAATAGCACTACGAATCAGTTTGTCGTTCCATTCGCAGCTTGTTACCAGCCACGGACGCTGAATACGAGTAAGATGGGCAGCAGTAGGCAAATCGATGCATACCGTTGCGTTCTGATGTATCTGCAAATAAGAAGCAGGCAGCGTATCGGAAATCTTGTCCTCTACAGCCTTCTTGATGATGTCTGCCTTTTCTTCACCCCATGCCAGCAGGAATACCTTACGTGCTTCCATGATTGAACCCACGCCCATTGTAATAGAACATGGAGGCAAATTATCTATACCCAAGTTATGAGCAGCCTCAGAACGTGAGGTTGCATCAATTAAAATCAATCTTGTCTGAGAAGTAGCAGTAGAGCCCGGTTCATTCATTCCAATGTTACCTTCACGGCCAATACCCATAATGGCAATATCGATGCCGCCGTATGTCTTGATACGCTGCTCGTACAAGTGACAATGTTCTATCACTCCGTCTTGCGGAATAGTTCCGTTTAATGTAAATACATTCTGCGAGTCTATATCCACTTGTTTCAAGAACAGTTCGTTCAACTGGTTAAAACTGCTGTGGTTCGGTTCCGTCAGCGGATAATATTCATACAAGTTGAATACCACGACATTGCGGAAACTGATACCATCTTCCTTATGTCTGCGAACCAACTCAGCAAACAATGGACGAAGTGAGGCACCTGTACCGGCAGCAATCGTACAGAACTTACCGTCACGCTGACGTTCTTGCACTTTACGGATAATTTCATCAGCAATGCAAGCAACACCTTCTTCTACCGTTTCATAGATATTGGTAGGAATCTTTTCGAAACGAGTCAGCACGGAACGCTCTATCGTATTCTCGGGTTTATAATATTTGGTAGATACTCTGTTCAGAGATATCTGCGAACTAAGATTAGTTCTCATAAAAAATTCTCCTTTATTATATTTTTGCTTATAGATTATTGCGCTCGATATCCTTGAAGTATTTGTAAGTACCTACTTTCAATTCATCGGTAGCAGCTTCATCGCAAACAATGATACCATGACGATGCAACTGCAAAGCACTGATAGTCCACATTTGTGTAATACCTCCTTCTACAGCATGCTGCAATGCACGAGCTTTATTATGACCGTTGCACAGAATAAGAACTTCCTTGGCATCCATAACAGTACCAACTCCTACAGTCAAAGCTGTCTTAGGTACTTTGTTCACATCGTTCTCGAAGAAACGAGAATTGGCAATAATCGTATCAGTTGTCAATGTCTTTACACGAGTACGTGAAGCCAGTGACGAACCCGGTTCGTTGAAAGCAATATGTCCGTCAGGACCGATACCTCCCAAGAAGAGGTCGATTCCACCAAACGACTCAATCTGCTTTTCATAATTAGCACATTCGGCTTCCAAATCTTTTGCATTTCCGTTCAGAATATGGATATTTTCTTTACGGATATCAATATGATTAAAGAAATTATTATACATGAATGAATGATAACTTTCAGGATGTGATTCCGGCAGTCCAACGTATTCATCCATATTAAATGTTACAACATGCTCAAATGATACTACACCTTTTTTATTTAGTTCAATCAGAGCTTTATACATACCCAGAGGAGAAGAACCAGTAGGCAAGCCCAAAACAAACGGTTTTTCAGCAGTAGGATTTGCTTCGTTAATTCTCTTTGCTACATAGTTTGCAGCCCATTGAGAAAGAGCTTGGTAGTCAGATTCAATAATTACTCTCATAGTTTTTCCAGATTTAATTAATATATTTGTAACAAGAATTTATATTCTCATTGTTTCCGCTACAAAGATATTTGTAATTATAGATAAAAACAACTATAATAATAAGTAATTACATCCGATTTTTAAAAAGTTTAATTAACTAATAGTATATTTTTAAACCAAATCCATATGAAAGAACGATTATTAGAGGAATTGCAAAAGGGTTCAAAAGGAGCGGTAATGAAGAAACATATTATTACCTACCTTATCTATAATGAGAACTCTACTATTACCGATCTTGCAAAAGATATGGACTTAAGTATACCCACTGTCACAAAAGTAGTCGACGAAATGTACGAACAAGGCTATATAGATGAATATGGGAAACTGGAAACCAGCGGTGGACGCCACCCTATTTTATACGGACTAAATACAGATTCGGCTTATTTCGTAGGAGTAGATGTTACATGGAACTGTGTCAATATCGGAATCATTAACTTTAAAGGTGATATTCTGAAGTTACAAATGGGAATCCCCTTCGAGAGAAAAGATACACTTGAATGTATCGATGAACTGTGCCGCCATATCCAGAATTTTATAAACAGCCTTCCGCTGAACCAAGAAAAGATACTTCATATTAATGTTACTCTGTGCGGACGGGTAAATCCGGAATTAGGTTACTGCCACAGTTTCTTCAACTTTGGCGAACGCCCGCTGGCAGAAATACTGACCGAACGTCTGAAAATAGACACTTCTATTGACAATGACAGCCGGGCCATGCTCTATGGAGAGTGCATCAAAGGAGTAGTAAGAGGAGCTAAAAATGTGCTTTTCATGAATATCGGCTGGGGCTTGGGCATGGGAATCATGATAGATGGAAAACTTTACAAAGGGAAATCGGGGTTCTCTGGCGAAGTAGGCCATACATATGGTTACGACAACCAGATAATCTGCCACTGCGGAAAGAAAGGATGCGTAGAAACTGAAGTTTCCTGCTCGGCTTTATATAGAAAATTTATAGAACACCTGCAGGCTGGGGAAACGTCTATTATACTGGCCGAAAAGAAAATAGAAGATATTACGCTTGACGATGTGTTCAATGCTATCAGCCGTGAGGACTTACTTGCCATTGAACTTGTTGAACAAATCGGGCAGCAACTGGGATTTCACATTGGAAGTCTGATTAATATATTTAACCCTGATATGGTAATCATTGGCGGACAAATGTCGCGCGCCGGCGACTTTCTTCTTCAACCTGTGATTTCCGCTGTAAGAAAATACACTCTTAGTCTGATGAGCCGCGATTCTGAAATCGTACTTTCGAAGCTGAAGGATCAGGCATGCGTAATCGGTTCTTGTCTATTATCAAGAAGCAAATTGTTTGAAGACTAAAAAAATGGCAAAAATATGATAGGAACAACTATTCACCACAGTTTACTTTGATTGACCAAAGTCATAATATTATACTATGAAATAACATCTGACTAACTTGATTACATCGGAGCAACCTGTGGTGAATTAAGTATTTCTAATCTCTTACAGTCTTGATAATATTACCTGCTGCATCGATGAAGACTTTTAGTTCTTCTCCATTATGCAATACTTCTACTTCGTACCATGACGAATCGGGCGTTTCTATCACATCTGCTTCGTTATCATCCAACCGGTAACCTCCTGCTGTTAAAGCGGCTGTTACTGCGGCCGGAAGTTCTTGGCTGCTGATTTCCCAGGAAGTACGTACCCACTCATACCGGCCATTGAAAAGAAGTTCTTTCTCTTTTCCATCGTGCCGGATGTCGACTTCCAGATAACCATCGTCATAGCCACGTTCTATAATAACTGCTCCGGGATAGTTCTCCTGAATGAACTGCTCTACATCTCCAGCAACAGTTCCAGTATCTTCCGTATTTCCTCCGCCCAGATCGGGACGTCCTTCCAGAACAGTTCCGTCATGACTTATATAAATCTTTACATCATCATCGAAACGAGTTTCTAATTCAAAGCAATAGAATGTTCCGGACTTCTCAGTTTCATATTTCTCCGCTTCTTCAATACGTCCACCTTCCAAATAAACAGATGTCGATTTCAGGGCAGCAATTACTTGCGAAGGAATAGCCGTTACCTCATCAATATTTCTAAATTCATATTCTATCCTGGTGTATACCCAGGCTTGTGCTTGGTTGAAAAAGGCTTCGTGCTTCAAGCCTTCGTAAATAAACTCCACTTCCGTACCCCCATCTTCATTATCTAAATCGATAATTCTCGCATTTGGATAATTTTCCTTCAGCCAACTTTCTACCGTAGCAGACGGTGTCTGCGGTAAATATTCCTGATAATCCTTATTATCATCCGCATCAATGACTTCCTTTACCAAGATACCTTCTGGAGTATAATACAAATCAACATCAGTATCTGCTCCACCCTCTTTCTTTTCTACGTCGATAATATACAGAGTTTCAGCTACACTATTTCTCGTCAGAACATCCACCTCATCATCTGCTACCCACGGAGCCTGTCCATATTCACTTGCAAAAAAAGCAGATTTCACCTGATCGGGCAATTCAACAAAACGGATTTCCTTTTCAGTCATACCCAAAATTCCACTCTCTAATGCAAACCAAGCAGTATGATTACGCGACATATCAGCTGAACGCGTACCATCCCAATAGAAGTCGGCTACAGCATAACCGGCTTTAGTCGTCCACACCACATTACTTGCACCAGGAAACTGAGCATTAAATGCTTCCATTACTTGTGCAGGAATATCACCGGATGTTCCTGCAGGAAAAGATGAATTTTCATTTTCACTGCACGAAGTAAAGAATAATACACCAGCCATAATACATGCACCTAACAATAATCGTGATTTTGCCATAAGTCCTTTATTTAATGTTACGACACAAAATAAAAAGACAAAACTGAAAAGAATCTGAAACGACAGGCAAGGATATAAAAAAATAGGCCATCTTTATAAAAGATGACCTATTATGAATTTTGTCATAAGACGATGTGTCGATTATCCCTGGTGGATTGCTTCAGAAGGACATACATCTGCGCATGTTCCACATTCAGTACACATTTCCGGGTTGATAGAATATTTATCACCTTCAGAAATTGCTCCAACCGGACATTCATCGATACAAGTACCGCAAGCGATACAATCGTCACTAATTACGTAAGCCATTGTAGTAAAAATTAAATTATTATTAGTACTAATTTGATGATGCAAAGGTAATCTTTTTGACGAGATTTGTAATATCTACTTTACAATATTTCCCTAATTTGTAACATGTCTAAATAGTATCAATGCATTAAGGATTGATACATTGCTTGTTGAATACGGGAACGGATTCCCAGCTTAACCAAATTATTCTGACCATAGCTTGTAGGATAAGTACGGTTACTTAAAAATACAAAGACAAGATCATTATCCGGATCAGCCCATACACAAGTACCAGTAAAGCCCGTATGTCCAAAAACAGAAGCAGGAGCTTCGGGAGTACACGGACTCTCATCGTGTTTCTCCATATCTGGTTTATCGAAGCCCAAACCACGGCGACTGTTTTTAGATTTCATACTCATAAACAAATCACAAGTAGCACGACTCAGGTAACGGCGGTCGCCGCAAATACCTCGATCAAGCAACATCTGAAAAAGTACAGATACATCGTGTGCGGTAGAAAATAGCCCGGCATTACCCGATACACCGCCCATAAATGCAGCAGCTTCGTCGTGTACATATCCCTGCAAAGGCCCTCCACGCAAGAAATCTTTTTCCGCAGTAGGAGCTATCTGCTCTTTTGAAAAATGTTTTAATGGATTATATGCCGTATACATCAATCCCATCGGCTTAAAGAAGACGCTGTCCAAGTATACATCCATCGGAACTTTCGTGATACTTTCTACCACTTCCTTCAACAACATAAAATTCAGACAACTATACCGATACGAATGCCCCTTCAGTGGAGCATTGATAATTTCACGCATAACGACTTGTTTAAAATCTTTATTCAAGAACAAACTATCGGACAACGGCAAAGAATACACATCCGAAGGAACAGCAGACACCCATTCCTTCTTAAAAAAGAAGTTAGTACATACATACACATTAGGAGCTATCTGCAAACGATGTTCTGCATCCGGCTTCTTCCGAGAGAAACCACCTTTACAAGTCTTCATATCAATAGCATCTTCATAGAACGGCAAATACGAAGGCAAACCAGATTCATGAAATAACAAATCCTGAATAGTAATATTCTGTTTATTTGTCTTTCTCAAAGCTGGCAAATAAAGACTTACTTTATCTGTCAGCCCGAACTTACCTTCGTCATACAGCTTCATCACTGCCAACAATGTACCAGCAGCTTTACTTAAAGAAGCTAAATCATAAATAGTATGCTCCCTGACCTTCTCCTTTCCCTCATAAGTCAAAGAGCCGAAACATTTATTGTATACAGGATATCCATCCTTTGTTATCAGAACATGACAACCTGGATAAGCCTTTTCCCGAATACCTTCTTCTGCTATGGTATCAATGGCAGCCAATATCTTAGAATCCATACCCAGTTCTTCAGGAGTATACGAGCGAGGATAGTCCGGATCAAGGGTTATCCCTGTACCACTCTTCCATAACCCTGCCATATCAACAGATAATCGTCCGTTTACAATATCCTGCCCTGTCATTACATCAGCCACATACTGCTGAATATATGTCTTATCAGTATGTGCTAATACTACAGCCGAAACATTCCGCAATACAGAAGGCATCTCCTGCAATATATCCTGAGAAGCAAAACACACAATGACAACAGGCTTATCAACTGCCAACTTCTCCAGCAGCGGGAGGAACGGTTGAAAATTTGTATTGGGATGTACAGCTACAATCACCTGCTGTGCCGGAGTAACACGTTCTTGAATTCGATTTAACGAATCAGCATTGCCATGCAACCACGCCAGTGAAACAGTTTTTTTCAATTCCTTATAGAATGGGTAATCGTCAGATAAAGAAGAAGACAGACTCAACAAAACATTTCCCGACAATGACAAGTCGAGCGGCAACACGTCTGCCGAATCCTTTAACACAGTAACAGCAGCCTTCTCCATAGCAGCCAATAAACTATCCATACCCGCAGTATGAATTCGCTGTTTGATCCCATCAAGCTCGGTATACTGCTTATGGCTTAGCCCCAAAGCATACTTATACATAAGCACCTTACGGCACTTTTCTGTAATAACCTTTTCGCTCAGTTTGCCCGCTTTTATGGCACGCATTACACTTTCAAGGCTCTTCTTTAAATTTCTTGGTACCAGCAGCAGGTCGTTTCCTGCCATCAGAGCCTGAGCACAAGGATTATCTGCATTATTAGAAATACCTTTCATTTCCAGCGCATCGGTAAATACCAGTCCGGAAAAGCCCAGTTCTTTACACAAAACCGAAGTAATTACTTCCGAAGATATAGACGCAGGCCTATTATCCAGCTCGGCAACGTGCAGATGACCAATCATCATTCCCCCAATGCCAGCCTTGATTGCTTCCCGAAAAGGATACAACTCTACACTGTCTAAGCGGTCACGATTAAAATTAAGTACAGGCAACACATAATGAGAATCGGTATCTGTATCGCCATGACCTGGGAAATGCTTGCAAACAGCCATAACGCCTCCATCTTCCAAGCCACGAGAGTAGGCTATCACTTTACGCGCAACTTGCTTCGGATCACTACCAAAAGAGCGAACATTAATAACGGGATTACTGGGATTATTATCGACATCGGCAACAGGCGCAAAATTAACATGCACACCTATCTCACGAAGTTGCCTTGCTACTTCCCGCCCATATTGATAAATCAATGTATCATTCTGTATACATCCCAATACTCTGTTACGTGGAAATTCGGGCATTCCTTCCAATCTCATGCCCAGTCCCCACTCTCCATCAAAAGTTATCAGCAAAGGAATATCGGCCCACTGCTGCGCCAGATTAGTAAGTTGTACCTGCTTATTCAGTTCACCTTTTGAAAAAAGCAATCCACCTATACCATATTCCTTAACCGCATCCTCGATACTGTTCTTATTTTTTTGTAAAGTAACAGGAGCAACTGTATGAATAAACAACTGACCGACTTTCTGCTTTAACGTCATACGAGCAAGTTGTTCTTCCACCCAGCGGTTACATGCTACGGTATCATCTATCTGTTCCAATATTCTTACAGAAGAAGCATTCACCCCTATCCATAAAAACAAGCAAATAATCAATCCCCAAAAACGTTTATTCATAATCCTTCTCCCTCCTTTTAATATTTATCCGATAATCTCTTCTGCCAGCAATACTTATATTATATTCGACATTCCATTCCTAATTTTTCTGAAACTTCAGAATCATTTTTCCAACAAATGCCCCATTTTTACCCATTTGTTGTACCGGAATTTCAACGCCATCCAGATTTTTATAGAACTTCGGCCCCTCGAAATAAGAATGAGAATGTCCTCCCAGTACGACATCAATGCCACGAGTATTTTCTATCAGTTCGATGTCACTATACGGCTCACCTTTCCATCCCAAATGAGAAAGACAAATAACCACATCGCAATGCTCATCATTCCGCAACAAGTCTGTAATGCGCTGCGCCTCCGAAACCGGATCTTCAAACTTTACATTTCCGTAACATTCAGATGCAACCAATCCATCCAACTGCGCCCCCAATCCGAAAACTCCAATCTTCAGACCATCACGCTGAATAATCGTATACTCTTTTACCAGCCC
Organism: Bacteroides sp. CAG:1076; assembly: GCA_000436795.1. GTDB lineage: Bacteria > Bacteroidota > Bacteroidia > Bacteroidales > Bacteroidaceae > Phocaeicola. Next base: position 46,956 of record HF993254.1, on the reverse strand, counting down.
TTCGAGCACCGTACCTGTTACATCATAATTCGCACAAACTATAGGATAATTAGCCATCTTAAACAATCTTGCCATATTATCCAGTCCAAAATCGAATTCATGATTTCCGATAGTACCTGCATCGTAACCCATTTCATTCATCAGCTTTATCTCCACCTCCCCTTTGAACATATTATAATAAGGAGTACCCTGCGAGAAATCCCCCGAGTCGAACAGCAGCAAGTCTTCATGAATCTTGCGCTGCTGCTTGATAAAAGTAGCACGACGCAACAGCCCAGCTTTATCAGCCAGCATCGTATCTTGAAAATCTTCCGGGAACGGTTCTACACGGCTATGCATGTCATTGGTATGAAATAAAAACAGCTCCTTGGTTGACTGGGCAGCCAAAACTCCGGAAAACAAGCACACCCATAAGATGAAATATAGTCTTTTCATATAATATTCTTTATCATTGTTCTACAATACGCCCTTCTACATCAGCATTCACAAAAACACCTTTGGCCTCACACTGCTTGACATAATCGATAAACAAATCACGCAAAATAGCCTCTTGCGGCTCTGTCTTTGAAACAGCATTCTTGAAAGCCTCCATGTGATCATTACCTTCCGCCAGATAATCGATGGTAGCCACCCGGTATTCCTTTTGCGGATCAACAGGGTTACCTCCAACTTTTGCACTCAACAGTTCACCGTTTTTCGAGATAACCAACTGAGCCCCGCTCAAACCTTCACCATGTACGGCCGCAATCTGCTTGAAGAGTTCCATCAGATCTGCTCCCTTTAAGACAACAACCGACAATGCATTCTGGAAAGGACTGATTTCATAAATAGAACCAAAAGTAATGTTTCCTTCATTTAGAATATTACGAATTCCCCCTATATTCATCACTCCGACATCCATCTTCACCCCCAATTTAGCTTCCGCACTCTGGCAAAGTATATCCGCAATCAAGTTTGAAAGCGGAGATTCAGGGCGGTATGCCTCAAGCTTCCGGGCTGAATGGCCGATGACCGGTGTCATCAAGCTATCAATTTTATCTTGATAAGGCTGTAAAATTCTCCACGCAGCCTGATCCTGTTTCTCATCATAAACACTGGTAATGGGCACTCTTTCTCCCTCTACCGATACCAAAGAATAGCTGGAACTGCAAGCGGTAAATACAAGACAGCCAGCCAATATGGCATAAAACACATGCTTTTTCATATACTATCATTCACATTTATCGTCCAAATATAGGGAAAAAAGCAAACGGACACAAGATTTTGTATCAAAATATCCCCGAAACATTTGCCTATATCGAAGAAAATCACTTACTTTGCACCGCTTTCGCGCAATCGCTGTCAAAGAAGAGTTACTTGATATGTTGCGTTGTAACGATAAACAATTTAATTTAAAAAAGAAAATGGATTTAATTAAAATTGCAGAAGAAGCATTTGCTACTGGCAAACAGCATCCTTCATTCAAAGCTGGTGATACTATCACAGTAGCATACCGTATCGTTGAAGGTAGCAAGGAACGTGTTCAGTTGTATCGCGGTGTTGTTATCAAAATTTCAGGTCACGGTGAAAAGAAACGTTTCACTGTACGTAAAATGTCAGGAACTGTAGGTGTAGAACGTATCTTCCCTCTTGAATCTCCGGCTATCGACAGCATCACTGTCAACAAAGTTGGTAAAGTACGTCGTGCTAAATTGTACTATCTGCGTGCTCTTACTGGTAAGAAAGCTAGAATTCAGGAAAAACGCGTTAACTTGTAATACTGAATCTATTATTCCTTACATACAGAAAACCGATTCTCATAACGAGAGTCGGTTTTTTGTTTTTAGTTTCATCTCCCCTAAAAAGAACTCAGTAAAAATAAAAATCCCCCGGACTAATTTTCAACCAAATTCATCCGGAGGAAATAAAACTGCAAATTAGCCTTATACTAATACCTACAAAAAACTAATTTTCAACTCTCTTTCCATTGAGTTTTACATTCTTCAATGTAAACCCATCAATATAATCTATATGAACATCTGGATTCGTCTTTACTTTCAAATCCAGATTCTCGAAAATGAAATCCGACAATTTATACTGATCATCAGCCCGTGTTACATCAAAAAACACATCACATTCCATCGAAATATCCCGCATCACCACATGACTGGAATAAGAATAAGGTATGTCCTTACGCCCCTTCAAGTCAAAAAACTGCTTCCAAGGCTTTGCAAACAAAAAGCTGGTTACCGTACCCGTTATATTCTCTATCGTAATATATTCATAATTCTGAGGCGTATCCGGACGCATTTTCAGCCACAACAGCCGTTTTGCATTATCCAAGTGACAGCGACGGAGAATAATATTATGATTATGTATTGACTCACTTCCGCAAGTCAATGCACTATGGCAAAGCCCGTAAATACAATCTTCTATAATGATATTACGGTTAGAGCCATTATGTACCTTGTCTTGATCGGCCCAAGGACCTTTGCCACCTTTCAATGCTATGGCATCATCGTTTACAGACATATAGCACCCCTTAACCAATACATTCGTACAAACATCAATATCGATAGCATCTGAACTGGGTGCCTTAACCGGAAAATGTGGCGCAAAAATATGGAGGTTCAGCAGTTTCACATTTTCACAACGATACAAATGCGTTGTCCAAAATGGAGAATTTTCCAGACGCACTCCCGACAATTGTACATCCTTCGAATCGGCAATATATACCAGACGAGGACGAAGTTCTTCCAAGTTTGTACATTTGGGGTTTACCTGACGACGAAGCCAAAATGATTTCCAGTAGCGCAATCCGTTTCCATTAATACGTCCTTCCCCCGATATCGTAAATCCATCCACACCGACAGCATTGACAAGAGCCGCAAAATATTTCAAGTTCTGTCCTTCCATACGTGTATCGATGACAGCAAAGTTACTGATATCATCGCTTCCCTTCAACACGCCCTCTGCTTCTACATAAAGATGAGTCCGCGGTTTAAAGAACAACGAACCACTTAAAAATGTCCCTCGAGGAATATAAATTACACCTCCTCCTTCCAGAGAAGCCTTATCAATTACAGCCTGTATCTGCTGAGTCTGTACAATCGTACTATCGTTTACCACTCCATAATCCGTTATCCGATAGATTTTTCCTAAATCTTCCAATTTAACGACTTCTGTTTGCCGAAACCAATCGGGTATGGGAGTTCCATCCGGAAAGAGATCTTTTGCCGAAGCCTGCAAGGTCAACAATGCCAGACACGCAAAAGCCATACACTTTGTCCACAAATTATTCATAGCATTTTTTATTAAAACAAATTTTTCTTACTTTCAACGGCAGCAAAAATAAAGAAAAACATATCACACGAAAATAGAAAATCATACATTATCCAGATAAATTTGTACATTCAGATAAATTATTCCTCCAGCCAGACAAAATGGATAAAATCAAAGGCTATTGTATTATTTTCCATTTTATAAATAGAAACAGGCAACTATTTTTGTAAAAGAACAAAACATTACAACAAATAAACAAATACCATGAAAAAGTTATTTATTGCAGCATTGGCCCTCTGTTTAGGAACATCGAATGCATTGCACGCACAAGATCTCCCCGACCAGAAAGAAACCCTGAACACTCTGATCAAAGTAAACAGATACTACATGAAAAACAATCCCGACTGCCGGCTCCCCAGTTTCGTAAAAGGCAAGATGCGCCCAAGCAATATATGGACACGAACTGTATATTATGAAGGTTTGCTCGCCCTTTATTCCGTTTACCCGGATACAGAATATTACAACTATGCTTACCAATGGGGAGAATACCATAACTGGGGAATGTGGAGAGGAACGACAACCCGACATGCAGACAATTACGCTTGTGGACAGATCTATATAGATATGTACAATCTCTGTCCCAAACCGGAAATCCTGCTCAACGTAAAATCTAACCTCAACATGCTGGTCAATACACCACAAATAAACGAATGGTGGTGGATAGATGCCATACAAATGGGAATGCCCGGTTTCGCCAAGATGGGAAAACTGACCGGAGAACAAAAATACTTCAACAAGATGTGGCAGATGTACGAATATACCAGAAACCAGCACGGAGGCAATGGAATGTTTAACCCCAAAGACGGTTTGTGGTGGAGAGATCAGGATTTCGACCCTCCCTACCAAGAGCCCAATGGAGAAGACTGCTACTGGAGTCGCGGAAACGGATGGGTATACGCCGCCCTTGTCCGCGTTTTAGACGAAATTCCATCGGATGAAGTACATCGTCAAGACTATATCAACGATTTTCTTACCATGAGCAAGGCTATAAAAGCCTGTCAGCGTGAAGATGGCTTCTGGAATGTCAGCTTGCACGACCCCAACCATTTTGGAGGTAAAGAACTGACGGGAACTTCCCTGTTCGTATACGGAATGGCATGGGGAATACGGAACGGACTACTCGACCGCAGTGAATATCTGCCAGTAGTTCTCAAGGCATGGAATGCTATGGTTAAGGATGCAGTACACCCCGACGGCAATCTTGGTTATGTACAAGGTACTGGCAAAGAGCCGAAAGACGGACAACCAGTAACATACGACAGCAAACCCGATTTTGATGACTTCGGAACAGGATGTTTCCTTCTTGCAGGAAGTGAAATTTACAAACTACAATAAACTGTCACAATTCCGTAAAGCGTCAATCATACATCGCAAAGAAACATACAAAAGATTCAATCCATAAAAAACTCCGGCAGGATAATTTCTTTAAAACCTGCCGGAGTTTTTTACTGACTGAAACAACATCAGTTTTCTTCCTCCTTCTCTCCTCTCAAATACGATGAAGGTGGCACACCAAACTGAGCCTTAAAACATTTACTGAAATAGAACGGATCATTCATACCAATCTGGTAAGCCACTTCCGAAACGGTATATTTACCTTCAGACAACAGTTCAACAGCCTTTTTCATACGCATAATGCGTATATATTCATTAGGAGAATAACCAGTCACTCCCTTTACTTTACGATAAAATACCGTACGTCCCAATCCCATCATAGATGCAAATTCATCAATAGAGAAATCCGGATTCGACAAATGAGAGGCCAACGTTTCTGCCAACTTGTCGGCAAATTCTTTATCTTTATCCGTCGTACAGATAGCCGGACGCACAGCATGAGGATCTTTCGAAAATTTTTCCCGCAAGCGGTCACGCTGTTCTATCAGTTTAAAGACCCTTGCACACAGCAAACTGCTGCTAAACGGTTTTGTGATATACGCATCAGCCCCCGCTTCTACTCCCTCCAGATGTTTATCCTGCGAACTAAGTGCAGTCAGCAAAATAATAGGTATATGACTTGTATTAAAGTCGCTTTTCAATTTACGTGTCAATTCAAATCCCGAACATCCAGGCATCAAAACATCACTGATAATCAAGTCTGCATCATACACCTTGGCACGCTCCAGTCCGGAAATTCCGTCCGATTCCGCTACAACCTCAAAATAAGGACTTAACTCCTCTTTCAAGAATTCACGCACATCGTTATCATCTTCCACAATCAAAATCTTCCTTTTGTTAAGAGGCTCTGCCGACATATGTTCCTCCACCTTTTCTTCCTCCTGCTTAGAAAGCATTTCCTGCAGGTGTTGTTTTCCCGCTTCCTGCTCCTCCTTCAGCAGTGCATTGCCAGGAATCAGGAAATCCTTTTCGTCGTATACAGAAGCATCAGTTGGGAGCACTACCGTAAAGATTGAACCTCCGCCCGGATTTTCTGCATAAGTGATTGTACCTTTATGGACCTGTACCAGTTCGTGAGTCAGATGCAAGCCAACTCCCATGCTGCTACCCGAGAAACTACTCTGCATAAAACGCTTGAAAAGTTCCCCACGCTTTTCAACCGGTACACCGACTCCCGTATCTATCACCTTGATGATCAGCTTATGACTCTCTTCATCCACAGTTACGGCAAACTCCACCCGGCGGTTCGAAGGAGTATACTTGAACGCATTCGACAAAAGATTATAAGCCACTTTATCCAGATTATTCTTATCGATAAACATCTTGTACGATGAAACAGATGGAGAAAATACATATTCCATATTCTTCGATTCGGCAACATCCTTGAATATCAGATAAATTTCACGCAGAAATGCAATCACATCCGTTTCTTCCAACGACAGGCTCAACTTATTATTCTGCATTTTCCGGAATTCAAGCAACTGATTAATCAGCCTCAGCATGCGTTGTGTACTTTTATCCATTACATGTACAGGACCAGCTATGTCAGCAGGTATTTTTTTCACCCTGTGAATACGTTCCAAAGCACCTTGTATCAAAGTCAGCGGCGTACGGAATTCATGCGATATGTTTGTAAAGAACATCAGTTTATATTCTGTAAGCTGTTCTTCCACCTTTATTTTATTCTGCAAAGTATTCATATTCGATATAATCCGATAAGCTATATATAGCACAGCTATACTCAGCAAGACATAAATAAGCATCGCCCAGGTTGTTTTCCAGAACGGAGGAACCACTACTATTTTCAAGACCGATTCTCCTGTCCAAACTCCAGCCGTATTCCGCGCCTTTACATGAAGATGATAAGTACCAGGAGGCAAGTTTTTATATGCGGCAAAATTCAGCGAAGAAGGAGCACTCCATCCTTCATCGTATCCATCCAGCTTATAAATAAATCTCGACAGTCCCGCATCCGAATAATCGAACGTTGAGAATTCTATCACAAATGAATTTTGGTTATAATTCAGCTTCACCGCTTCGGCATATGCCAGCGAAGCCTCCAAAGGAGAATCCTTTTCACCCGGAACAACAGATATACCATTCAGTTTCAAATCGGTAAAAGTTACCTGCATTGGAGTATCCTTTACCGAAACATGCTTAGGATCTACCAGAACAATACCCTGTCCGGTTCCCAAAGCCAGACGTCCATCCTGCAGTTTCAAGACACTATTCTCACTATATACATTACCCAATATATAATCGGAGAACAAATAATTCTCGAATGTCATCAAATCCGGATTAAAGCAAGAAAGTCCATATTCCGTAGATACCCATATCATTCCCTCATCATCTTCGACCAAAGCCTGTACCATGCTGCTGACCAACCCATCGCGTGAAGTATAATGAGTAAATTCCAGCTTGTTATAATCGTGTCCAACCACCGACATACAAAATCCGGCTCCCGACTCAGCAAGCCACATACGTCCTTTACGGTCGCGCATGATTGCACGGATATCGTTACTCTGCAAGTCACCGCTTTCCAAAGAATAGTGTCTGTATGCATTAGGATCAGCAATCAGTTCATCAGGATTGAAAACAAATATTCCCTCACTCGAGCCAACCCATATCCATCCGTTACGGTCCTCGCACAAAGAACGAGTTTCCCGTTGTCCGTTAGTACGGGTAAAGAAATGCCGGAACTCATATTTCCCGTCTGCTGTAGGAACAGCCAGGTTCAGTCCCCCTCCGAATGTACCTATCCACATACGACCTTTCCGGTCTTTCATCATACAGAAAACATTATCGGACGACAACGATTTTTCATCCAACTTATCGTATCGGTATTTTACATCGCCAATCCATATACCTTCTCCACGAGTGGCAAGCCACAAATTGCCTTTGTTATCTTCACAAACCGCGTAAGTATTTATGCCATGATGAAATTTCTTCTTCTGCACTTCAAGCTTCGAATCGTAGATATACAATCCTCCGGTACGGGTACCCACCCAGATATCACCGTTGGACGTAGAGGTAAGCATGCGTACCGTATTCGAACGGTCTTCCATCAAGTCCTTTTCCGGATAAACACGAGCCGCCCCTTCGTTCAATATACTTAACTTGGAAATACCCGCAAACTCAGAGCTGACCCAGATACTTCCCGAACGATCTTCCATCAGACACTGCAAGTAATTGGAAGCAAGCAAAGACGAAATTCCTGATTCTGAAGTAAAATGCTGAACAGTTTCCGTAGCCACATCGTAGGCAAACAGCCCGTTTCCGTAAGTCGAAATCCATATAATGCCACGACTGTCATGAACAATATAATATCTCTCCTTGTCTATAAATCCCAGTTTACCGGAAGGCATCACACTGAATACCTTCTTCTCGCCAGTATCCGATTTGATGTAATACAAATTTCCAGTCCGGTTATATACCCAGTAATCCCCTTTTTCATCTTTCTTCACCAAACCTCCAGGAATGTCGTAATACGCAGGAGCAGATGTGACTTTTAAATTTACCATATCCAGACACAATGTACCTTCCGATGTGAGAATATATTGTTTGGCTCCTACACGAAACAAACCGGTCATTGCCCATGCTTTTGTCTTACGGGGAAGCGTACCCAGCGACTGAAGCCCTTTCCCCTTATCATTAAAACAGAACAGTTCTCCGGCAGAGGTGACAAAAACCAGTTTGTCATCATAAGACAAAATCTTCCAAAACGAATGGTTCTCATCTACAGCCACCAGCTTATTATCTTGCCAATAATAAACACCCTGCTGAGTTCCTATCCAGATTTTTCCGCCAAACTGACGAACAAAATGTATATTATTCGACTTCAGAGCTCCATTCTGCACCGTAAAAGCAGTAGAAGAAAAATGCCCCTCCCGATACGTCACCCGGCGACATCCATGAGAAGCTCCCCACAGCCAGACCGCATCTTGCGTCATAAAAAAGCCACGATAATGGTCCTGATATTCACCACACCCCGTAAAATCGACAAAACAATCGTGCTTCAAGTCGTAACAACTGATCAGGTCGGCAGTAGTGGTTATCCACAAAAATCCATTACGGTCTTCTTCCAGCATCTTCACCCTATGGTCTGCCAAAGAAATTTCTTTCGATTTCTGCGGACGAAACGTTATCAGCGAATTGCCATCGTAACGGTTCAAGCCGTTAAGTGTAGCCATCCAAATGAAGCCTTTGCTGTCCTGATACATATATCGAACGGAATTATTAGCCAGTCCGTCGGCCGTAGTCAGACGTTCACTGCGAAGCTCTATTGCAGCCCGGGCGGGGAACAACGAAAACAGCAAGCAATTCAGCCAGCACAATATCCAAATTTTTTGGTTTTTCATATGTATAACAAATAACTTGATATAATAAATTCAACACAAAAATAATAGAAAGATAAAATACTGCAAACAGAATTGCACATCCTTAGGCAAGGGGTATACAATATTCTATGAATATGTACTTTTGTACATTGAATATTATCGATAAAGCAGCTAATTTTGTTTCATTCAAACGAGCTAATAATAAATACCCATGAAAAAAAACGACATACTGGCACTCCTGTTACTGTTAGGAAGCGCCGCACAGGCACAAAACTGGCCCGAGATAAAACCCGAAGCACGCCCTGGAAGCCGATGGTGGTGGATGGGAAGTGCCGTCGATAAGCAGAACCTTTCCTACAACCTTCGCCTGTATGGTACAGCCGGAATAGGGAGTCTGGAAATAACTCCTATCTACGGGGTCAAGGGAAATGAACAGCGAGAGATTCCATTCTTATCGCCCCGATGGATGGAAATGCTTGAATACACACAGGACGAAGCTAAGAAAAATGGAATAGGTATTGACATGAACACAGGAACAGGATGGCCTTTCGGCGGGTCGGACATTACTCTGGAGCATGCAGCAACCCGAGCCATTTTCGAACAATACAGCATAACCGGAGGAAAAGATATAGTGCAGGATATATCCATAAGTAATCCCAAAGAAAAAAAGCAACGCGAGATTGCCACCCTAAACCGTTTGATGGCTTACAGCACCGACGGCACTTGTCTGAACCTGACGGCAAAAGTCAAGAACGGGAAGCTGAAATGGAGTGCTCCGAAAGGTGAATGGAAACTGATTGCTTTATTCATCGGCAAAACATTCCAAAAGGTAAAACGTGCCGCTCCTGGCGGAGAAGGATATGTCATGGACCACATGAACCCGGAAGCTGTCAAAGGATATTTTACCAAATTCGACCATGCCTTCCAGCAGAACAAGGTAACATACCCACGAACATTCTTCAACGATTCGTATGAAGTCTACAAAGCCGACTGGACACCTCACCTGCTGGAAGAATTCGAACGCCGGAGAGGATATAAGCTCGAAGAACATTTTCCGGAGTTTCTGGATACCACACGCACGGAAGCAACACGCCGCATTGTATCCGACTATCGTGAAACCGTCAGCGAAATGCTGATAGACAATTTCACGACCCAATGGACAAAATGGGCACACAAGCACGGCAGTACAACCCGCAATCAGGCACACGGGTCGCCCGCCAACCTGATTGATACGTATGCTTCGGTAGACATTCCCGAATGCGAAGGGTTCGGCCTGACCGACTTTCATATCAAGGGGTTGCGTAAAGACTCCCTCACCCGACCCAATTTCTCGGATATTTCGATGCTGAAGTATGCATCCTCGGCAGCACACATTGCCGGCAAACCTTATACTTCATCGGAAACATTTACCTGGCTGACCGAACATTTCCGTACCTCGCTTTCACAATGTAAGCCTGACATGGATCTGATGTTCGTATCGGGTGTCAACCATATGTTCTTTCACGGCACACCGTATTCTCCACAAGAAGCGGCATGGCCCGGCTGGCTGTTCTATGCAAGCATCAACATGTCGCCCACCAACAGTATCTGGCGCGATGCTCCTGCTTTCTTCGAATACATAACCCGCTGCCAGTCGTTCCTGCAAATGGGACAACCCGACAACGACTTTCTGGTTTATCTGCCCATCTACGATTTATGGGACGAGATTGCCGGACGACTTGTTTCGTTCGACATTCATAAGATGGACCGGTATGCTCCTAAATTTATCAAGACTATCCAGACGATTATTGCCGGAGGATACGACGTGGACTACATCTCCGACGCATTCATCAAGACGACACGTTGTACAGGCGACCAGCTCGTCACCAGCGGAGGGACACGATATAAAGCACTGATTGTACCCGCTGCCCGACTGATGCCTGCTGCCACACTCAGAAAACTTGTAGAACTGGCACGTCAGGGTGCTACTGTAATATTTGTTGAACAATATCCAGAAGATGTACCGGGATATCATGAACTGGATAAAAACAGAAAGACATTTCAGCATATAACCAGACAACTTCCTGCAACAGACTCATTCAAGCAGACACAACAGTTTGCATTCGGAAAGGGACAAATCATTGTCGGTTCCGATTACCAGCAGGCACTGGCACAGACCGGAATACCAGCAGAAGAACTGAAAACACGGTACGGACTTCAGTTTATCCGCCGCTCGAACCCCGAAGGTCACCACTACTTTGTATCCTGCCTGCAGGATAAAGACACAGACGGATGGGTAACACTGAATGTTCCCGAAACAACTGCCATGTTCTTCAATCCGATGAATGGAGAAAGAGGCAGAGCCCAAAGCCGGACAAGCAACGGGAAACTGGAAGTCCGTCTGCAACTGAAATCGGGTGAAAGTCTTATCATCCAGACACTCAACAAGCCACTGGACAAAGAACCTGCGTGGAATTACCCTGAAGAACAGGCATACAGCCTCAGTCTGGATCACGGATGGAAACTGAATTTTGTGGAAAGCACACCTTCCATAACCGGCCGGTTCGACATAGATTCGCCCCTATCGTGGACGGAACTGGAACAGCCGGAAGCAAAAATCAATATGGGAACCGGATGCTATTCCCTCGAAATAGACCTGCCTGCCCTCGAAGCTGATGACTGGATACTGGACTTGGGAGATGTTCGCGAAAGTGCACGAGTACGTATCAACGGGCACGATGCAGGCACAGCTTGGGCAGCTCCGTTCAGACTGAAGGTTGGCAAGTGGCTGAAAACGGGCAAAAACCTGATAGAAGTAGAAGTGACTAACTTACCGGCAAACCGCATTGCCGATATGGACCGCAAAAACATAGAGTGGCGTATCTTTAAAGATATCAATATGGCCAAGCTGAATTATGTGAAAGGGGACTACAAGAACTGGAGCACGATGCCTTCGGGACTAAACGGCAACGTACGCCTGATACCGGTAAAGTATAGTAAACAGTAATAGGGTTCCGCCGGACAGTAAAGAACTACCCGGCAGAAGAATGGAAAAATATCAGCAGACTTTTGCAGAAGCCTGCTCAACAAGCGACCGGAATTTGTACAAAAAAGAAAAATGTTTGTACAAATCTCCGGCGTTTTTTGTACAAAAAGCAGAACAAACGTCGGCACGTTTCCATAAAACATGCCGACGTTTGTTCTAATTTGCTGGCAGATTTTCCGCCTATTGCTGCAAGGTTATTCCCATCAGTCCGATAACCACATCATTGGCTACCGTTTCGAGTGTAAGCGACTCAAGCGTTTTCTCTGCATCGAGCGGCATATCCAGCAAGACTCCTGCCCCTCCTTCTATCTCACGACCGTACACTCCTGTAATACCTAATTCCTTTCCCAAGTCACGACTGACTTTTCCGGTTTTCAGATGCAAGCGGTACGGACGAGGTTCGGATAGGACAAACGCCTTTCCATCTACATAAAAGTCCTGCTCTATCGGGCACCAGTTGTCCGGATTAGTCAGAGTCATTTCAGTAGATGTACCATCGGAATAACGAACTTTCAGGACACCATTTGCAATATGACACTGCATGTGATTCGTACTTCCGGCAAGCAGCAAGTATGCATGCGAAGCCTTTCCTGCCAGCGGTATGCAAATGCTGTTGGGATAATTGTCCCATAACGATGTAAAAGCAATGTTGTTTCCCTTTTTCATCAGGCGGAATGGTACTCCCAATGAAGTGTCGAACCGGTTATTCCGAACCAGATTCCGTAAACCACTGTCATCTATCGAAGCACTCAGCAGGGGATGACACCATTCTCCTATTCCCTGAACAGGAAGTTGCAAGGTAGTATACGGAGAACGTGGCGAGAAATACTGTTCCCGAAAAATCGAAGTCACCGAATCGTTCAGATATTGATCCATATTGACCATGCGACAGGCTGATGAATCAACACCAGCAAAATCCTCTCTCGCCGCGGCAGGCAGACTCCGGATAAAGACATTTACCGGCTGCCACCAGTTCATGTTCCCCTGACGGGTACGGACAAAAAAAGTATGATGTCCTTCACCCTTCTTTATGTTTGTGTTGTAACTGTTTCGTTCTACTTTTGTTGACACCAAAAGATGCTGCGGATCGTAAACTTCGCACAACTCGACTCCCTGAGGAGCACGAAGTAAAATCTGTCCACCTGCATCAACCTCCAGCTCTTCGGCGGCCAAAGTCTGTAAAAATTTCCCCTTCCAACGGATAATTACTTCTGCATTTTTCACATCAGGTACTTTCACAAGTAGCTCCGGATGCCCACTGGCTGCTTCAACAAAACTCCAGACTGTTTTCTTTCCATTCACCTCGACCGAGGCAACCTGTTCACGTATAGCCTTAACCTGAAGTCCTATTTCCAATGGTTTGCCGAAACGCTGGCAAATTTGATAAGTATCCGTATCTTTCTCTCTCAAGAAACTGTAAGACACGTCCGGTGTTTTCAGCGAAGCCTTGTCCCAATCGGACGGGAATCCCGGACGAATAAGCAACCGACCATTCATAGCATCCGGCAAAATACCGTATACGCCTTGAATCAAAACCCGCGAGGCAACTCCCACAGGATCACCAAAATCGCGATAGCACTCGCCACGAGCAGCATCATAGAAACTGATTTGTCCAAAATTTCCGGGGCTGTCGCCCAGATACATTCCGTCGAGCACAGAACTCTTCAGCAACTTATATCCCTCATCAGCACGTCCTGCCTGAAAATAGGCAAGTGCAGTGTGCATCACTTCGGCAAAGGCAACATTATTGATACTCCATGAATACGGCAGCCAGTTGGTTGTAGAGATAGTAGCATACCCCTCGTCTTTCAGTCCCTTTCCGGCAACCGGGATATGAGGAATCTGTGTATCGACATACCGAGTAGCCTGATAAGCCTGAAACGGATCAGCCGTTTCACTGTCCAAAGCATGGTAAATAGTCCACACTCCCGCACTTTCATGCAGACGCTTATGCCCCATGAAATCCTGAAACTCCGCCCAGTGTCCTTTATCAGCCAGCCACAGACGTTTGTTCATCGCTTTCAAAATCCGGTCGGCTTCTTTCTGGTATGGTTCTGCATCTTCCCCAATCTTGCCTGCTATTTCCGCCGCCATCTTGTTGGCCCGATAGTTATAGGCAGACGAATGTGTCACAGCTCCACTATTATAATATAAAGCATCACTTGCCCAAATACAAGCATAAGCATCATACAACCCATCATTGTCTGGATCATAGTTCAGCTTCTCCCAAGCAAGATGACGGGTTATCACCGGCCACATCTGGCGGGCATACTCCAAATCACCGGTCCAGTTGAAATGCCACAACAGTTCATCGATGTAACACAAGTTCATGTCATAATGATGCATCTGATTGTTTCGCCGAGGATTGCGGCAAATATATCCGTTGCTATACTGAGGAGTTCCCCATTTCTTGACAGAACGTGCCAGATGCAAAGCGGAATCCTGTGCCGGATGCGGAATCGTATTGGGTACATTGGTTACCTGACTGGCAGCATAGGCGTCGAAATGCTTGCGGGCACGGTCGTGCCATCCCAAAGCATCCCCTGTATAAGCTGCACGCCATCCGCTCAGAGGCATACGCCATCCTACAGCTCCATGAAGCCAGACTTCTCCATCCCATATTCCATCGGCAGCAACAGCAAGTGTTCCTCCCAGCGTATTGAAATACGGATCTGGAGTAGAAAAACGGATACGCGATGCCAGCGCTTTCCGGGCTTCCTCAGCCTTGCCATACAAACGTCTTCCTTCATCAGTAGAAACAAGCTTCAAATCCAGGTTTTCCAGTACCAAATAAGCCTCATCGGTCAATGCTAAATCGTACTCCTTCTGCATTTCAGGATGCTCCGGAGCCTCGAAGCATCCGGGAGGGTCAGCTCCCATATCACCGTTACGACTGAGTTTCTTTGCCCGAATCTCGGAGATGAAACAACGCAATATCATATCGTCTGCCAAATCTCTGGCAGAGAATTTCCAGATTGCTCCATCAGAATCGGGAAAAGCCAATACAGAAACCGTGATTGTACCCTTGCCCCAAGCTGTATCTCTCAGCAGGTAGGTGCGCCTGCCGGCTGTATATCTGGCCTCACAGAACTCGATAGAGTCGAGAGCAAGCGAAAGTCCCCTGCCCTGCAGAAGGAAACGAATGTGCTTACTGTTACGCTTATCGTATGCAACAAATACCGGACGGTCGCTCGTTTCAAGACGAAAAGGTGACCAGCTTCCATACAGAGCTCGTGTAAACCGGTTCTTTCCGTTTATGCAGACAAAATCATCTCCTTCGGGATAATACTGAAGCGTACGTGCAGTTCCCCGCTTATGTTCATTATAAGAAGTCGACTCTATAAAATCGCCAATCTTTTTAGCCTGTCTGGTTTGTGCCGGCAGAGAAAATACTCCCAATGCCAACAAACACACAAACGAAAACAAGTTATTCTTATTCATTGCTGACTATTTTACTTATTCCTAAACAACAAAAAGAGATTAACCGGAAAGCATACATATATGATGTTTCCGGTCAATCCATATATTAACTAACTCAACTCATTATGGCAGTGGCTTCAGACCTTCCCAGCGTACATTCCATGTACCATCTTTCGGGAAGCCCGGATTAACCCCCTCCGAACCGTCCCAACCTGCGCACATCATTGCTACAGCCGTAAGCAGCCCACCGTTACCCGGCAAGTATATACGCAGACGACCGTCCTGATAATTGTGTCCGTTTACCAGATACGTATTGGTACGCTTATCCATCAGCAAGGCACCTACCGCCTTTTCCGGTTCCCCCAGACGGGCAGCATCCATAGCAGTCATCGGATAATCCCATCCCCATGTCTTGTTCCAGTTCCAGTTATCCCATACCCAATTCAGAGTATTCTTCATATATTCGGGATTGACCAGCTTATTCATTGGCAAAATGCCTACTGCTCCCAGCACAGCCATGTGGTCGGATGTGAAACGGATATCCTTATACGTATCGACAGCTGTTTCGGCAGCTAAATACAATTTATCCTCGTTATAAGCAAGCGGTGACAGTTTTTCTATCAGCGTATCCCATTCGGGCACACGTTGCATGCCGGCACGCTCGCGCCAGGTTTGTGCTGTCTGCATGCCAAACAGCCAGTATGATAATTCAAATGGAGGATTTACCGTATCGGCAGCACGCAGTGTTTCCTGTGCAGGAATAGCTCCCTTCAGAATATAACGGTCGTGTTCCTTATCGTAAACGGCAAACGAATACATAAACTCAGCCGTTTCCTGAATCAGATCATTGTATTTTTTTATCAGTTCGTCCGATGGATTGGCACGATACAGTAACTCTGCCAGATAAATCAGATGTGGCTGTTGCCAGATAAGAAAACTGCCGACATTAGAAGGTGCTTCCATTCCGCTTGGATCGGTCATCTTCATCCAGCGTACTCCTTCAAATCCCTGACGCTTTGCTATCTCACGAGCAACGGGTTCTGCCTGATGATACCAAGCCAATGTACGGTCAAGTAGCTCAGGATGCCCCCACAAAGCGAACTGTGCCTGATGCCACCAGATCATTTCCATGTGGAACTTGCCAAACCAAGAATTATAAGTAAGTCCGGTTTCCTGTGGAGGAGTAGAACCAGCACACTGGATAGCCAACAGATACTGGCTCAGCACTACACGACGCTCCAGTTCCTTTGCTCTGGAATCGGTACAGAGAGAAAAGTCGACTACCCCACCTTTGTTCCAAAAATTATTCCAGTATTCAGACGACGCCTTTTCTGTTTCGGCGAATGTAATAGCAGGAGTTTTTGATTCCTCAGGAGAAAACTGGCAAGTAAACGCAAGAACCGTATCAGCAGGAGTCAGTACAAAATAGTTTTTACTCTTCTCTGCCAGTGAAGCCTCACCTTCCCAGCGAATGGTTACATAGTAAGTCGTGGCATCCAATTCACGTTTTAGTACAGCCGATTGCTTATCTTGTCGGACAAGAGTCGTAGAATGCTTGTCGTTTGCATTCCAGTCGCAAGCATCATCGCAATGCCCGCCCGTAGGATAAGGAAAGTGAAATTTTATTTCCGGATGCGACTGAGATGAAACTTTTGATGCAATCATATCGTTTACAGGATGACAAACCGTCTGCACATGATATGAAACTCCGGCAAGAGAGAAGCTGCTACTCACCTCACCATTCCACATATCCAGATTATGCTGAATATTCTGTAATTGAGAAGGTGTAACACCTTCTTTCAGTTCCAGCCCGACGATTCCCAGATGCAAACGGTGAGGGTTGGCACGAAGCCAGTTTGAAGCATCACGCTGCCGTCCTTTTTCCTTGAACTGACAAGAGTATATTTCCTTATGTCCGCGACCAAAATCGTATTCCCTCCAGGCATCTTCTGGCTTATATCCGTCCGGATTAGCAAAACTATGCCATCCCCACTGACTCTGCGTACCTAACGGTACACCATTTTTATAAACCTCCGGAAAGGTTTGCAAGCCGGTTATATCTGTTGTAAAAGCAAACTCTCCATTACCTACAGATAAAGATGCCAGTGAATCTACAGCCGTTACAGAAGGATTGTTGCGGGTAACCAGCGCATAACGGTCGATAGGTTCCTGCTTTTCTACGCTACATGCTGTAAAAGTCAGGGCTGCCACTAAATAAATCAGTTGTTTCATGTATTCTAATTATTTCTTGAAATTAATGTGTAGGACCTTGATTGATAGCCCATTTATGTACATTGCGAATATAAAACATATAAACAAAACATTGCATAGAATAATGTACATTCTGATAGAAAAAGATACAAGTGCACAAAATTTGCACTTTTTCCGATAAAAATTTCATTTCAATCAACCGGCCCTTCTATCAAACTATTCATATACATTTCTACATTTGTGTAATATCGGTTAAGTGTAAAAGAGGAAGCATCACTTGCATCCTGCGGATTTAAATGATGTTTCTTTTCCCACTCATCAGGCATGCCGTCATCATCGCTATCCAGTAAAGAAGTTCCTTTTCTCAACTCAGGCCATCCTCCAGCCTGGGCGGGCGTATCTATGAATCCATTATTTCCATACGGCGAAACTCCACGCTTTATCTGGCTGATAATTTCATTATCATAATCGTCACGTACCAGACTACAGCCTGCCTGCTCCAGAACTTTACGATATGCCTCCTGAGGTGTATCTTCCGTAATAGGCTCATAGGCAAAAGATAACCTTCCGCTCCGGGAAAAGCCAGACTCTGTGACTGAACATAGGCAAATATACTCAACAGATAAAACGAGAAACCTACCTTTTTTAAATACATATTCATAATTACATTGTCTAATCAAACAAGATGTAAAAAGGCAAGATAGGAATTCGTTCCCAATCCTGCCTTTTCAAATCTTATTTTATAAAATCAATAACAAGGATGTTGTTGACCGGCCAACCCTGGATTTACATCAATAATACTTGTTGTACTGAATGGTAATATTTCAACCATATTTTTTTGCAATCCATAAAACATTCTGGTTATAAATGTATTATCTTCATATACATTAGAATCTACATACAGTCCACCTTTACTTTTTATGGTATGACAGCCAAACATATTCAGGATGGTATAAGTAACTGGAGTCAGCTTCGTTCCAGAAGGAGCCGAATTTTTAGAGAAATAAACATTACCAGCTTCGTCTTCATAAAATTCTTTTTCAAGAAAACCTCCATTTACGTTATCATTCAATATATTCAGTTTATCAATTTCATCGGCAGTAAGCCCCATCGTTTCAAAATCACTTTCTTTAACAGTAACATACGGCAACGCAACAGTAGGATCCTGATAAACAGCTGTACCTCCTTTATAAGCACGGTATACATCTACATTGGCATATTTACCTTCGCGATTTGCCAGCTGATACAATTTTTCTTTCTCTGCAGTAAGTTGTTCATACAAGATACCCCAACGTGTCAAATCTGTTTTACGAAGAGATTCATGAGAAAGTTCCAGTTTACGCTCCTGTATTATCGCGTTTTTAAATCCTTCATAATCGGACGGTATTGTTCCAATCTTTGCTTCATCATTTTTAAATGCACGCATACGTACTTGCTTAAATGCGTCGATTGCATCTGCAGTTGGAGCATTATTCAGCTCATTCAAAGCCTCTGCATACATCAGCAATACATCAGAATAACGCAACAGCGGGAAATTTATATCACGCCGGCTGTCAGAAGTTCCTCTGTTTTTACACCAGTTGATACGATACTTACCAACTCCAGCACCTATATAAGTATTCATCTGATATGTACCGTCTGTATACAAACCATAATTACAAACAGAAACATCACGACGCTGATCGCCTTCATCGAATTCAAAATAGAATGTGGGCATTGCTATCATTTGTGCACCACCTTTACCAAATGTGCCACCAGATCCATTAGTCGGAATACCATTTACATAACCAGTACGCACATCAGAAGAATTTGCTCCATACCATCCATATTCTAACATTGTTTCTTTATTGTACTGCTTTGTACATAAATCGCGAAATACTTCATCGTAATTATCTAACAATCCATTTTCATTTTGGGTAATAACTGCCTTACATGCATCAGCCGCAATCTGATACAGCTCACGAACTCGAGCCTTGTCTTCACGCTGCGCGATACGAACTGTAGACGCATTATAAGGAACAGTACTCAAATCCCAGCGCAAAGAATAACCAGCAGCATACAAAGCGACACGAGCCAATATACCATAAGCAGAGTTCTTTGTAAAACGTTCAGGAGTTGATACCATACCTTCACTCTGCCAAGGTAACAATTTAACAGCTTGTTGTAAATCTCTGACACAATGATCATAAATTGTATCACGACTAACTCGTGAAGAAGAGAACGTCGTCAAATCGGAGGTTGGTGTTTCGGTATATGGAACATCACCATAAAAACGTACGATATTCCAATATGCATATGCTCTGATAGCCAAGGCTTCACCCAATAATGAATTTAATTTGAGCTGCTCACTTTCTGAAACTTTCATCAGAGGAATATTCTTTATACAGACATTAGTATATTCAATGGCCTTATACATACTATTGTATGTGCCACTCAGCATCGAAGAGGTAGAAGTATAGTCATAATTAGAAACATTGTATTTGGAGTTTGTTTCTGAAGAACTGGCCTCATCTGTACCTTCCAACAGTTGATAACCAAGTTCCTGAGTGTGTATACTTGGATAAGCCCCTACAACAGCCATCTCAGCACGTCCTACAGTTTCGAAAACAGAAGAGCTATCAGCCTTTGATTCCGAAGGCATGTCTAACCAGTCTTGACAGGAAGCGCATGTAAACAATAGTACCGATACGCCTACAATATTTATTATCTTTTTCATAATTATTAATTGCAATTAGAATGTTAAATTTACACCAATAACCCAGCTCTTAGAACGTGGATAAGAAGAATTATCAATACCCGGAGTCAAAGCACTGTCTTTTGCTGACACTTCTGGGTCGTAGCCACTGTATCCTGAAATAGTAGCTATATTATTCAACGTACAATAAACTCTTGCGTTGCTCAATTTCAGATTCTGAATCCAAGCTTTAGGGAATGTATAGCCTAAAGTAATTGTACTGAAACGTAAGTAAGAACCATCCTCTATATAATAACTGCTATGATCGCTGATAGCGGTTTTATTATTTTGGGAAATATTCCACATGATATCATCACTATATTGTCCCGGATTCAGCTCCGACAAACGAACCAAATCTGTAGTTTCCTTACCGGTAGATGGATCAATCAGAGTAAAGCGATTACTCATGATAGCCAATGTATTCTGATTGGATAAATACGGACCGATAAAGCGTTGAGTACTCATATTAAAGATATCATTACCAAAGGAAAAGTTCATAAATACAGATAAATCAAAACCCTTATATCTGAATGTATTATTCATACCACCAGTAAACTTAGGTGCAGCATTACCTATCACTGTACGATCGTTTGTAGACCAGACCGGATTACCATTTTCGTCAACTTCACCTGCTTGAGGAACATATTTAGCATCGCCCGGCTTTACCTGAGAACGGTCAAAACCTTTCAAGGAAGGAACTCCGTCTTTCAACTTATAAGTACCATCCGACAATTGAGTAAAGTCATCTGTCGTATAGATTCCATCATAAACTAATCCATAGAACTGCCCCAATGGTTTTCCAACTTCAATTTTATATCCCATACGGCTTTCATAATCCTGAATGAAGTAATTTGTCTCTTCATTACCATAAAGTTCAAGTACTTTTGAACGATTGAAAGCAATATTAAAGTCTGTACTCCAAGTAAAATCCTTTGTACGAATATTTGTTGTATTCAACACCAATTCTACACCACGATTACGAATTGCTCCAATATTCTGATACTGGTCACTATAACCTGTAGAAGTTGGTATTTTATTCTTAATCAAAAGGTTTGAAGATTCATTGTTATAGAAATCGACCGACAAATTTACACGGCTTCCCAATACAGAAACATCAAGACCAACATTTGTTGTTGTTGTTTTCTCCCATTTCAAATTAGGGTTTCCTAATGTCGTTCCTGGAACATACGTGATATAGTCACTTCCATTAATTCCATAATGTCCCGATCCATAACTTGTAGCATACATATTATTATCGATGTTATTATTACCTGCGGTACCATAACCAATACGAAGTTTCAGGTTATCCAGATAATCTACATCTTCCAAAAATGCTTCTTCAGAAATACGCCATGCAGCAGATGCCGACGGAAAGATTCCCCACTGATTGCCTTTTGCAAATTTAGAAGAGCCATCGGCACGTAAAGTTCCCGTAAATAAATAGCGCTCTTTATAGTTATAAGAAAGACGGCCGAATACAGAAACCAGACCTTCACGACTTTTACCTGACTTCCAGGTATAAGGTTCACCCATGCTTACATCGTTCAATCCAAAATTACCATCCGTAAACTTACGGTACTCATTATCCAAGTTCATCGATTCTGTATACCAAGTTTCCTGTCCTAACAAGACGTTAAAATCATGAGCATGATCATCTAAGTCGAAAGCATAATTCAATGTATTGGTCACCTGCCATGAATATTTTTCATCATTATTGCGATAGCCGTAACCATAGGGACTCTGATTGGCGTCAGCCTGACGAGTGGAACCATTATCCCAGTAATCCTCACGTACCTGCTGCCACATGTAGCTGGCTGCAGTACGCCACGTCAAATTCTTTATGATATCAATTTCTATGCCTGCATTTACAGTAGCAAAACGGGTATATTTTTCCTGATCAATTGCTTCATTATCCAATAACGGGTTATTAATATCATAATTATCAGCACCCGGCATATCAGAATATGCATCCGACAAATCTTGGCTAAGCATCTGTTCGTTGGTAAATTGTACACCACCTGTCACAGGCTGTAGAATAGTTTGTTTCAACTTACCTCCCAAACTACCACCTCCTTCAACTTTAGTCATCTGAAGATTAGAAGAAAAATCAAAACGAACGCCTTTCCATAGTTCATGATTTACTTTAGCACGTATACTATTCTTCTGGTAACCATGTTTTGCCATAATACCATCTTCATCCGTATAATTATAGCTAATCATGTACTTTGTTTTCTCAGTACCCCCTGTAATATTCACATTGTGATTTTGTGTAATGCCTGTAGAACCAAAAACTTCGTCTTGCCAGTCAAGACCTTCACGACTGCCATAATCATCATGAATACGACTATAGGCTCCACTATAAAAATCTGCATCATTTATATTTCCACCAAACAGATTGGCAAAGCTACTTTGATTACTTCGCAATAACTGGAACTCATACTGATATTTTACATAATCTTCTACTCCCAGCAAATCCAATTTTTTCCCCAAATGATCGAAACTTACGAAACCATTATAAGAAACTTCTGTCTTGCCTGATTTTCCCGATTTGGTCGTAATCAAAATAACACCATTAGAACCACGAGCACCATAAATAGCGGTAGCTGAAGCATCTTTCATAACATCGATACTCTCAATATCATTAATATCGACATTTTGCAAACCATTTTCCATCTGGAAACCATCGACGATATACAAAGGTTGAGTTCCTTGTGTTATAGATGTTCCACCGCGAACCGTAATATTGATTTCAGCACCAGGGGCACCACTTTGTTGAACAATGTTCACACCTGCAGCTTTACCAGCCAAAGCCTGTGCAGCAGTACTTACTGGTGACATCTTCAATTCATTTGCTCCAACAGAAACTGAAGAACCCGTCAAATCTTTACGTTTTACTTTCGCATACCCGATTGCAACAACTTCTTCCAGCATCTGGCTGCTCTCCTTTAAGGTTACATTAATAGTAGTACGGCCTTTGATAGCTATACTTTGTGTTTCATAACCGATATAAGAAAAAGTCAACTCCTTTGCCGAATTAGGCACAGACAATGTATAATTACCATCCATATCTGTAATAGTGCCTATAGAGGCCTGACCCTTCACTGTAACCGAAGCTCCGATAACAACATCATTAGCATCCCTTACAGTACCGGTAATTGTTTTGTTCTGAGCGAGAACATTCAACGGAAAACTTATTAACAGAACAATTAATAAGTAAAAATTTTTTTGTATGCTTCTCATAGTTGATTAGTAATACATAAATTAGTTATTAATTAATTTTTAGACGCTGCAAAACTATTAAATCTAAATGATTAGCACATATAAAATAGTACGTTTACCTATAAAATCATACATGCAACAAATATTCAATGAAACATCTACACAACAACATAAAACGAGACACAAATACCCACCGATTTATAGTTTTACTAAAAGATTATATTTATATGACAATATACATTGCAAATAAAAAGACCTGAAAATATCTCACGACATCTTCAGGTCCGAAAAACAAGAATTAATATTATCTTTATTTTACCAACAGTTCTATTTTCACATCTTCTTTATGAACGTTCGTACAATAATAAAACTCAGCGTCTTTTTTTGCACTGATACGTATATGTTTCAAAGTAATTCCATCAATAGGCATCTCTGGTATTCCATTAAAATACATAGCCCGACGTGCATTCGAACATGTCAGATACTCTATATGGATATTACGAAAACACGGAGTTGTTTCGTCTACCGGCATAGGATCAACTTTTACAGGAATGACTTCACCACTTTCCAAAACCTCGACAGCCGATTTCCCTCCATAATAAAGATTAAAGGTTACAGGTTCGGTCGGAATATCAATCATTGAAATGTTACGAATCCATATATTCTCTACAACCCCACCACGGCCCCGTTTACTTTTAAAACGTAAGCCCACGTCTGTTCCTAAGAACTGACAATTACTTACAGAAATATTCCGTACACCTCCACTCATTTCACTTCCTACCACAAAACCTCCATGTCCCTTGTATACCGTACAGCCATCTACTATTACATTTTCACAAGTACGGGCACGACGACGTCCATCTTCATCTTTTCCACTTTTCAAGCAAATGCCGTCATCACCGACATCAAATGAAGAATTCACGATCAAAGCGTTTTTACAGGATTCCAAATCGAGTCCATCACCGTTTTGAGCATAACTTGGATTCCGAACTGCTACATTTTCTATTAAAACATTCTCACACATCAAGGGATGAAGATTCCATGCCGGAGAATTTTGAAAAACGACTCCTTCCAGCCATACGTTTTTACATTCTATAAAACTAACCATAACCGGACGAAGAAAATGCCGTACACTTTGCCACTCCTCCTCTGTCTTCAGATTTTGCGGAACATTCATATTACTAATAGTGTCCCCTTTTAATGTTTCAGGATAAGGGAACCAATAATCAGGACGCTTATATACACCTCCTCGAGAAGTTGCTGCCTTCCATTGTCCCTCTGTAACTTTTTGCCTTTTCAACGGACGCCAATAATGGCCATTTCCATCAATCACTCCTTGCCCTGTTATGGCTACATTTACCAGATTTCGTCCAGATATAGGCGACTGGCAACGCCGGGTATCCAGTCCTTCGAATACAGTTTCTACCAACGGATATAAATCAACATCGGGAGAAAATAAAATAATAGCTCCCTTTTCTACATGCAAATTGATATTGCTCTTCAATACAATAGGACCTGTAAACCACACACCTGCCGGAACAATCAGTTTTCCACCTCCCTTTTTATCTAAAGCATGAATAGCTTTGGCAAAAGATTCTGTACAGAGATGCATGCCATCGCCTACTGCACCAAAATCTTTCAGATTCATTTCATTATCAGGAAAGGACGGAGCCTCTACACGAGGCATTTCAAATGGTAAATCTCTATAAAGTTTCTCATATTTATAAGGCTGTTTCGCCCCAAGAGCATTTACAACCAAGTAAATACAACAAAAAAAAACTACTATATTCTTCATAAGTTTTCAACTTGTTTAATAGCCCAATTGCAAACATCCCATAATATATGGACCTGTTGCTTTTGCATCATTATCACGTATTTTTTCACCTATATAATATTCAAAGCTTCCATCGCGGTAGGGATTTCCTCCCAATCCTCCCACCTGACAACAACGAGTCAAGGTTAAAGTGCCATCCGAGTTCTCACACATTAATTTATCATTCAATCCTCTAAATGCTTTTTCTGCTACAGAACGGTACTTTTTATCAATATATCCCTTATTTATAGCCTTGGCATATGCATACATACACTGGCTCGTAACAGAGGCTTCCGGAAAGTTTCCCTCACGTTTGGGCTGGTCGATAACCTGATACCACAATCCATTCTTATCTTGATATTTGGGGAGAGTTTCTGCAAGTCCCTGAATCCAAACAATCATGTCAGCACGTCCAAGATGATTCTCAGGAATATAATCGAGTGCATCTACAAGAGCCATAAACCACCACCCGATACTACGCCCCCAAAAATTAGGTGAATGTCCAGTTTCAGGATCGGCCCAACGTTGAGATTTACTTTCATCCCAAGCATGATAATACAATCCAGTCTGCATATCATATGTATACTCATGACAGAGTCTGAACTGTTTTATCGCTTCATCAATCAAATCCGGACGATTAAACTCCACTCCATATTGAGCAAGAAAAGGAGAAGCCATATATAAGCCATCCAACCAAATCTGATGTTGATAGACCAGTTTATGCCAAAAAGCGCCCTTCAAAGTACGAGGATGACGTTCCAATTGCTTAACCAGCAAATCCATCGCTTTCTTATATTTAGCGTTATGTGTTTCCCTATAAAGGTCGAACAAGACTTTTCCAGAATTGATAAAATCAAGATTATAAGCAGACATGTCGTATTTATAAATCTCTCCCTTATCATTAATAATCGTATCTCCCCACTCTCTTACATAATCAAAGTAACGATTATCGCCGGTAGACCTCCACATTTCAAGCATTGCGCAACAACCTACCCCTTGAGCATACCCAAAGAAAAGACGTTTTCCATGATCCAGCTGCCATGCCTGAGGGAAACGACGTATTTCTGAATCAGCAAATCGCCGCGACGCTTTTTCCGGAGCAAAACAATCTGTACGGAAAGGGACAGCAGGGAAACCTGCTCCATTGCATAAATTTATCCGAAAGAAAGTTCCCCAACCATACCTTACAGCAACAGGATGTGTAACCTCAGGCGAGGTAAGCTCCAACTTATCTCCTTTTATTGCTGCTGATGCAGGATAAAAACGCTCATCTTCTCCTGCTATAAAAAAGCCCTTCACTTTACCACCATCAAGGGTTTTCAAGCCACCATCTGTATAATCGAAACTCAGTACAACTTTATTTCCACTAATCTTCATCTTTTTATATACAGGCCCCGAATAAGTCACATTTTTACCATATTGTTTGGCTAAAGCCCATGCAGCTAAACGTTCGCCTGCCACACGTTTGTTACGCGGATGAATATCCGTTGAATCTGCAGCATCTACAACAACTGCCATTCCTACATTTTTCAGTCCGCTCTCACGCCAAGCCTTCAACTGTGCTTCGCGAATCTCAGCTGGCTGTCTGTAGTGAGGAGCTATCTGCATAAAATAGAAAGGCATGTCTGATTGCCCCCACCGTTCACGCCAGGAATTTATCATATTGGTGAAAACCTGCTGATACTTTTCAGCACGAATAGAATTGGACTCTCCCTGATACCAGATGTTTCCTCTTACCGTATACCCGGCAATAGGAGCTATCATTCCGTTCCAAAGAGTAGAAGGTACTTTACAATAGTCTTTATTACGTTTTATATTTTTCAAAGCAAACTGCTGAAGGACATCACTATATAAAGTATCATCTTTCATTACTTCCATAGAAGTCCACGATTCAGCATGTGTACCTCCCCACGTAGACTGAATCAACCCGACAGGAACTCTCAGTTCGTTATGCAGCTTCTTACCAAATACAAATCCTACAGCAGAAAAGTCCCGTATATTTTCCGGAGAACATATAACCCATCTACCCGTACAATCATCTTGTTCTTTTTCATGTGCCAACTGATGTTCTACATGAAATAGACGTATCGCAGGATAATCTGCATCTTTCATTTCCTCAATTTCATCCGACATCCCAGTTTTCCACTTAACTTTTGAATCATGGGCTACAGGAAATTCCATATTCGACTGACCTGTACATAACCATACTTCACCCACCAATACATTCCGAATAACAATCACATTTTCTCCCCTAATCGTCAAAGAATGATTTTCTGATGCTTCCGGTGTAGTTATATATATTTTCCAACGTCCATCTTTATCTGTCGTAGTACTACTAATATTTCGCTTATTCCATGAAGGTGTCACTGAAATGTTTTCACCCGGATTGGCTTTTCCCCATATACACACTTTAGTTTGTGCCTGCAAAACCATATTGTCGGAAATAATAGATGGAAGTGTCACTTTAGCTTCAAGTGAAGAAACTCCCAACAAAACTCCCATGCATAGACAATAGAATTTTCTCTTCATCGTGTTTTTTATAGTTATTTATTATTAAACATAGAACGAACGCAAATATAAAGTTTCAATATACATCTCTCCATATAAAATAGTACGTTTACATGGAAACAAGTTCACCGATACAAAATATCTTGGTATCTGCAAAAAAAATGTGTATTTTTTACAAGATGCCAAGATATTCTATTCTTTATTTCACAATTTTCACACAACGTATAGGATAAGCATTAGCTCGTCTATCCGCAGCTTTTTCGACTCCACTTTTCATTATTTTTATAAAAGGAGCCTTTGCATTTTTGTCGCCATCAGGAGAACTAAACAAACAGCACCCATATTCATTACATGCAGTCAATCCTCCACCTCTGGCACTGCACACTCCTATAACCGGATACCACATAGTCTGTCCATTGTAAGTTAAGAAATAGCCTAAATTCTCAGCATCCCAACTACCATTTTCCTCAAATATAAGTTTATCACTATCTGCTTCCATCCAAGTATCGCGAGGAGAAACCATATATCCTTCTGGACAAGGATCATATCTCATCATCTATAAATAAAATAATAACTTGTAGAATAAACCTATTGATATATTTAAAACGTTCGATAAAATAAAAAAAGTCGCTTTAGCTGAAGTACACCTCAAAAGTTTTCTGTCTAACTTTTGGGGTGCACTTCACTAAAAACGACTTTTTCTTAAATGAGATATATTCCTTTAGAACTGGAAAATGGCAGTAAAGACAAATCGGTGATTCATGACAGAATGTGAATCAATAGCTTTTGCTTTTGAATCAAAATTATCTCCATACCAAGCATTACACAAGGAATACTCTGCCCCAAATTTCCAGTGAGGAATGTTGTAGGTAAGCTCTGCTGTTCCAGTAAATAACTGATCAAGTGTTGTCCCCGTACCCAACGTACCGTAAGGTACCTCTTTCGATGCTCCCAGATTTTTTAAATAGCCAAAGAAAAGAGCTGGACGCCATTTTTTACCGTAAGCAACATTTACCCATGTAGAAGAAGTACGTAAAGGGGAGTATTGTTGCTTACCCGTATATTCATCAATACTGACTATACCATATCCGCCAACAGTACTAGTCTGGGTAAGATTTGTACCAAGTACAGTCTTTGCAGATACCAACCAATCCTTTTGATTATATTTTATATGAGCTTCTCCTGAAATACCTGTTACACGTTCATCAACAAAAAAAGTTCCATTTTCCATTTCTGACTGTGTTCTGGGAGTTATAGAACTTACGTGGACGCCTGCCCCCGCAATCAGTCCCAAACGTTTGTAATCCATACCTAAATAAAACTCAGGAATACAACTTTTCTTTATGAACTCCTGACTCTTCTGAGTCGCAGTTTCTCCCGGGACATTCGTCTTTGGACCAACAGACAGGTATTGAGACTGCCATATAGCAGCAGCTGTAAGCATAAAACTCTTAGAGGTAAAACGGTAGCGAATCTGTGGAGCACGACTAAACGGCTGATAAGGTGCTCCCATATTCAAGTTTAATATTTCAGGAGCTACATCGCCATATAACGGATGCCAGGTCTGCCCTACCAACAAAGCAGATTTTCCCCAATCGAGATTAAAATAAACGTGACGGATACGAAACAATGAATAAGTAGTACCCGAACCACGGAAATCAACTTCGACCTTTGCAGATGTCTCGGCTTTTCCCAACATCGGACCAGCTACATCAACTCCCAGACGAGTATATAACGTATAGAAATTACCATTACCAACACTATTTAAATCATGTCCATTCGGATCCTTTACTTCATCCAACGGATACATATAAAATAATCCGTCTACAGTTTCAGAGTTAGACCGAGTATTATAAAATAAATCTGTACGCACCTGACCATAGAACTTATAGTCGAACCCTTTTTTCTGCGCAAACAAACTCCCTGATACTCCGACGAGCAAAGCGAGCGACACAAATACTTTTTTCATCACTTAGATATATTAAAATCAGAAATAAAAACCAAACCCAATCTTGAACCCTAACTTACTATATTCTGAACAATTTGAGAAGCTCAAATCGTAATATACAGCTGGCTCCACGGTAATTGTTCCATTCAGAAAAAAAGCATAACCCACTTCCGGAGTCAGACAAACCAAATCCTTACGGTTTACACTATTCGATAAATGTTTATAGGCCAGTCCTAATCCCCCGTACAAGCCACAACTCGACAAATAATATCTTGCCCCTGCTCCTATACTGGTTTCATCCATACCATTTTCCACATATTCACCCTTGAAATTTACCAAAACCGATAAATTATCCAAGACAAAAGCTCCTGTAGCAACCTGAAAACCGAAGTTGGTCCCCTCATATTTACTATGAGAAAGATCTAATCCCGTGAGAGAAGTATTCAGATACCACTTACCCTCTTCAAACTGTGCATGAGCGACATTAAGACAGCTTATTAATAAAATAAATGCTAATAGAAATTTCTTTGCCATAATTTTAAAAGATATTGATAGGCGCAAAAGTAACAAAAAAACACTATGAAAAGTAATCCATTGTAGTTTTTCACCATTTTATCATGCTTACAAGAAACTTTTTCTATAATAAAAACAATGTCTTGCCACAGAAAAAATTACAAGTTCTATCCCAATAGCCCCATTCATCTCTGGCAAGACATTAATTTCTTCGTAAACATATATAGATTCACATCCATAAGTTCAGCTTAAACATTTCAAAAAAATTCTATCGAAGATAGGACTTTCTCACCTTCCTATACCATAGGGTAAACCAGATTACAGCAATCAGAACACAAACTATACCCAAAGAGTAAGACAAGGTACCAGATAAAGAAAGACCTTCGGGAGCTATTAATATATAGGTAGAACATACAGCAGTCATGAACAGAGCTGGTATCAAAGTAACCCAATAATTCTTCTTTTCATATACAAGCCACACCGTAATTGCCCATAAAGTGAAGACAGCTAAAGTCTGATTACACCAGGCAAAATATCTCCAGATTATTTTAAAACCTTCGGCATCGCCAAAACTATAAACCAACAAACCTATCGTTATTAAAAATATAGGTATGCAAATAAGTAGACGTCGACGTATACTACGCTGTTCTACATGAAAAAAATCAGCAACAATCAAACGTGCAGAGCGTAATGCTGTATCTCCACTGGTTATAGGAGCTGCAACAATTCCAAGAATAGCCAAAATACCGCCAAAGGCACCTAACCAGTCCTTCGATATATCTGTCGCTACTTTTGCACCTGAATACGCAACTCCCGTCCATTAATC
>HF993254.1:0-15664 GCA_000436795.1 Bacteroides sp. CAG:1076 | reverse complement strand
GCAACTCCAGTCACTTCATCTATAATTCCATTTTCATGAAAGAAGTAAGTTGCCGCTGCAGCCCAGATCAAAGCAACTACACCTTCCGTAACCATTGCTCCGTAAAAGACCGGACGACAATATTTTTCATTAGTAATACATCGTGCCATCAGCGGAGATTGAGTAGCATGAAAACCACTGATAGCTCCACAGGCAATAGAAATAAACATCATCGGGAAAATAGGATTACGCTCGTACTTCGTTCCAAATCCATTCCATATTTCTGGTAAATCGGGACTCTTTACATAAAGCATAACCAAAATACCAACAGCCATAAAAAGCAACGCAAAAGCAAATAATGGATATACTTTACCTATAATCTTATCAATTGGCATCATTGTTGCCAATATATAATATAGGAATATAACAATAACCCAAAAATATACATCCAAAGAATCAGGAGTCATACCTGCCAATAATTCCGCCGGTCCTGAAACAAATACAGCTCCTACCAATATCATCAACAAAACAGTAAAAATGCATGCTACTTTCCGTGTTCCGCTACCTAAATATCGCCCAATGATTTGAGGTAAACTCTCACCTGAATGACGAAGAGATAGTGTCCCAGCCAGAAAATCGTGTACAGCACCTGCAAAGATAGTCCCAAAAACAATCCAGAGATAAGATGCCGTTCCAAACTGCGCCCCCATAATAGCGCCAAAAATAGGTCCCAGCCCCGCAATATTCAAAAATTGAATCATAAAAATTTTCCATGCCGGAAGAGGAATAAAGTCCACTCCATCAGTCATGGTCAAAGCAGGAGTTTTACGGTTCGGATCGGGAGCAAACAACTTATTGATATAACTTCCGTATATCCAGTAGCCGACCAATAACAGAATTAAAGCTATGCTAAAAGTTATCATAATAAAAAGTATTTAAGTGAGCGCAAAAGTAACAATTTAAAAGAACATATTGTTATCTTTGCAACACTAAAAATCAAAATTATGTACAACAGACTTATTACTATTTACATCTTTATTATCGGACTCTTTACACCAGCCTTTGCATACTCCCAGCCTAAATACGAAATACGAGCTACCTGGCTTACTACATTAGGGGGCTTAGACTGGCCTTCACAGAAAGCTACGTCGCCCAAAGGTATCGAGCTTCAGAAACAGGAATTGTGCAAAACACTTGACGCATTGAAACGAGCTAACTTTAATACCGTATTATTGCAAACCCGATTACGAGGAGATGTCATTTATCCATCCGATATTGAACAATTTACAGAATCACTGACCGGTCATGAGGGAGGCAATCCCAAGTATGACCCTTTACAGTTCGCTATAGAAGAATGTCATCGGCGTGGCATGGAACTACATGCATGGATTGTTACTATCCCTATCGGGAATACCAGACAAGTTCAGCTTTTAGGCAAGAAATCAATCACCAAAAAACAACCTTCTATTTGCAAGCTATATAAAGGTACATGGTATCTGGATCCCGGGAATCCCCAAACAGATAATTATCTTGCAAGTATTGTTCGTGAAATAGTTTCACGATACGACATAGATGGGATTCATTTGGATTATATTCGTTATCCAGAACAAGCTAAAGATTTTCCTGACCAAAACACTTATCGTAAATACGGTAAAAAAGAACAGTTGCAACAATGGAGAAGAAACAATATAACCCGCATAGTACGTCGTATATATATGGAAACAAAATCTCTAAAGCCATGGGTAAAAGTAAGTAGTTCTCCGGTTGGGAAATATAACGATACCCGACGATACCCCTCAAGAGGATGGAATGCATACGAAGTTGTTTACCAGGATGCACGCCAATGGCTGAAAGAGGGTATACACGATGCCTTATTCCCTATGATGTATTTCCAAGGAAATCATTTTTATCCATTTGCCTTAGATTGGCAAGAAAATAAAAACGGGCGTTGGATTATTCCCGGATTAGGTATTTATTTTCTTCATCCTAAAGAACAAAACTGGCAATTGGATGAGGTCATCCGTCAAATTTATTTCTTGAGAAATATCAATATGGATGGACAAGCTTATTTCCGCAATCGCTTTCTTATGAACAACACGAAAGGGTTACTAGACGAACTAAAAGAGTATTTTTACACTCAGCCAGCAGTTGTGCCTCCTATGACCTGGATAGACAGTATAGCTCCATCAACTCCGAAAAGCCCTTATTTTATGCCACTTAATAAAGGAGTTAAATTAAGCTGGAGTGCATCATCCGATAATCTCTCAACGTCCGTATATTATAGGATTTATGCCTCAAATACTTATCCGGTAGACATCAGCCAACCTTCTAACTTGATAGAAATACGCACTGATTTAACCTGTTATACATTTTATCCTGAAGTACCATGGGCAGAACGTATCTATTGGGCGGTAACTGCTGTAGACCGATGCGGAAATGAAAGTAGTCCACTGGAAATGAATCGTCCATTCACAGCAAGTGATGTAACAAAACCTGAAAAACGATAGGACATAAGCAAAATAATCCGTACTTTTGCACATTCAAATGAACGAAAAACAAACAACTAATATCTCATGAGCAATCAACGATACATGCAGCGCGGCGTTTCTGCTTCAAAAGAAGATGTACATAACGCCATTAAAAACATTGACAAGGGTATTTTCCCAAAAGCTTTCTGCAAAATCATTCCTGACATTTTAGGAGGTGATCCTGAGTATTGCAATATCATGCATGCAGACGGTGCCGGAACAAAATCATCGCTGGCTTACCTGTATTGGAAAGAAACAGGTGACTTGTCTGTATGGAAAGGTATCGCACAAGATGCACTGATTATGAATATTGATGATTTATTGTGCGTGGGAGCTGTAGATAATATATTAGTATCTTCTACTATCGGTCGTAACAAGCTGCTTGTACCAGGAGAAGTAATTTCGGCTATCATTAACGGAACAGACGAACTGCTTGCCGAACTGAGAGAAATGGGAGTTGGCGTTTATGCTACAGGTGGCGAAACTGCCGATGTAGGCGATTTGGTCCGTACTATCATCGTCGACAGTACGGTAACCTGCCGTATGAAACGTGCTGATGTCATCAACAACGCCAATATCCGTCCGGGCGATGTAATTGTAGGTCTGGCTTCATATGGACAAGCTACTTACGAGAAAGAATACAATGGCGGTATGGGTAGTAACGGTCTGACCAGCGCCCGTCACGATGTATTCAGCAAATATCTGGCAGAGAAATATCCGGAAAGCTATGATCATGCTGTACCCGAAGAATTGGTTTACAGCGGTAAGCTGAAATTGACGGATGCCGTAGAAGGTTCTCCACTGGATGCTGGCAAACTGGTTCTTTCTCCGACCCGTACTTATGCTCCGGTTGTTAAGAAATTATTGGACGCTCTACGTCCACAAATCCACGGTATGGTTCATTGTTCAGGAGGTGCCCAGACGAAGGTTCTTCACTTTGTAGACGACAACTGCCGTGTCATCAAAGACAATCTCTTCCCCGTTCCTCCTTTGTTTCGTACCATCAAAGAACAGAGTGGCACCGATTGGGACGAAATGTATAAGGTATTCAACATGGGACATCGTCTGGAAGTATATTTGTCACCTGAACATGCAGAACAGGTTATCGAAATCAGTAAATCGTTCAACATCGATGCACAGATTATCGGACGTATCGAAGAAAGCGATCACAAAGAATTGATTATCCGTTCAGAATTCGGAGAATTCAAATATTAATTACCCCAAAGGCAAGAAGAGGCAGGATGTGTAGCGAACCTGCCTCACTTGTTCTTATTCTTACGATTATATGAAACCGCAAGAAAAACAAGGATGTCTTATCAGACTCTCTCGTTTTATGGTTTGTCCTTTTATATCTTAGCATTGAATTTGACTCTCCTTTTCTAAAAACGATAAGTTTTGGACTCCCAATTTTGTTTCTTTCTTTGTTTTTGGAAAATACTTTGGCATTAAAGATTTTCAATGGAAAGCCCAAAGGGACTTACCTTTCATCTTGCTCGGATTCATATTGTTGGTTTTCTTTACCCGAACAGCCTACGGCAGATTATGGTAAACAACTAACTTTTTTTAAAGACTTCAATATAAGCATTCCACTAGAATGGCAGAAAACAATACATTATTAGAAAAATTGGATGGCCTGGTATCTCGTTTTGAGGAAGTTTCAACCTTAATTACAGACCCAAACGTAATAGCCGACCAAAAACGATACGTCAAACTAACCAAAGAATATAAGGAATTGGGTGACCTGATGGCTGCTCGCAAAGAATACTTGCAATGCCTTAACGGACTGGAAGAAGCCAAAATGATGATGGCTGAAAGCGATCCGGAAATGAAGGAAATGGCACGTGAAGAAGCAGCTGTCTGCGAAGCTCGTATTCCGGCATTGGAAGAAGAAATTAAGCTTCTGCTGGTACCAGCCGACCCGCAAGATGACCGCAACGCCATTTTGGAAATTCGTGGTGGTACAGGTGGCGACGAAGCAGCTATCTTTGCGGGAGATTTGTTCCGTATGTATTCCAAGTATTGCGAACGCAAAGGCTGGAAGCTGGAAGTATCCAGTGCCAATGAAGGAGCTGCCGGCGGTTTTAAGGAAATCATTTGCTCCGTTACCGGAGATAAAGTATATGGTACCTTGAAGTATGAATCAGGTGTACACCGCGTACAGCGCGTACCTGCTACAGAAACTCAAGGACGTGTCCACACTTCAGCAGCTTCTGTCGCTGTGCTCCCTGAGGCTGAGCCATTCGATGTAGAAATCAACGAAGGAGAAATAAAATGGGATACGTTTCGAAGCGGTGGTGCCGGAGGGCAGAATGTAAACAAGGTAGAATCAGGAGTACGCTTGCGTTATAACTGGAAAAATCCGAATACAGGTATCGTAGAAGAAATTCTTATTGAATGTACCGAAACCCGCGACCAGCCCAAAAACAAGGAACGTGCTCTCAGCCGTTTGCGTACCTTTATCTATGATAAAGAACATCAGAAATATATCGATGACATCGCTTCAAAACGAAAGACCATGGTGAGCACAGGAGACCGCTCTGCTAAAATACGTACATATAACTATCCGCAAGGTCGTATAACTGATCACCGCATTAATTATACCATATACAATTTAGCAGCCTTTATGGATGGAGATATTCAAGACTGTATTGACCATCTAATTGTTGCTGAAAATGCAGAACGATTGAAAGAAAGTGAACTATAATCACCGAGGGTCTTATACAAATGTCAGGACATTGGTTACAGAAAACTATTCAGACTTTTAACGGAACGCTTCAAAGTAATTTGAAGCGCTTCCCGGTTACTCTATTTTTCACAATAGCCCTGACATGTTATCTCTGTTACTTTGTATCCAACCATGATGATAATAAAAAACTACACTGGATTATTGCATATTATCTTTCTGTAGGAACTTTATTATCGCTAACTCTGCACCTGTGGTGTGAAGAGATGAAAAGTATCATCCCTAAGATTGGTATCCAGACAGGAATGAATTTACTCCTCATACTCGACACTATTTATCTTTATTCTTATTCATATGAGAAATCATTTACAGAAATAGGAATCGCCCATGCTGCAGGTCTTTGGGCAATCGGCCTCTCTATATTCTTCCTTTCTTTTTTTAAAGAGAAAAACGACATTCCAAGCTGGAACTTTGCTATATCAAGTATCACATCATGTGTTACAGCCAACGTTATAGGATGCATTATGAGTGGCGGAATCTGCTTCCTAATGCTATCTGTACATAAATTATTCAATTTAAGAATAGAACCACAAAGTTATCTCTACATTGTGATTCTCTGCAACGTATGTCTATCCATGTTTTTGTTTTTAGGTTTACTTCCCCAAAAACAAGAAAAGCATAACACACGCCCGTTACAACATTCCTTCTTAAACGGTGTCATCCATTATCTGTTCCTTCCATTGACAGGAGGTTATCTGATTGTACTTTACATTTACGCATTTCGCATATTGATAAACTGGGAACTACCGATAGGATGGGTTTCATGGTTGGTTATAACCCTGATGACTGGATGTATCGTTATCGAATTCGGACTTTATCCCAACCGAATAGCACAACAAAAACGCTTTGATAATCTGATTGCTCGCTGGCTGCCTTTAGTCATACTCCCCTTACTTTTTTTGATGACCATAGGTATTGTGCGACGTTTTAATGATTATGGAATAACCATCAATAGACTTTATTTGATAACACTGAATATTTGGTGTTACTGTGTATGCATTATTCTGATTATAATTAAAGCAAGAAGAGTCAGTTGGATTCCAATATCTTTTTCTATCATTTTTCTATTGACATCTGTTTTACCTGTCAATTATGCCAGTATAACAAAACATAAAATCCAAAACGAAATAAGCAAAATCATTCAAACTCAAATACCGACAAAAGGCCTCCCCTTCTCACAAGATAAATATACTCAATGGTTAAAAACATTTTCTCCAGAAAGAGCACAACAAATAAATGAAAAATTTATTTATCTTTACGAATGGTTTGGAAAAGAAAGCATCAGCCAATGGATTGACGAGGATGTTTCATTGTACATGCTCCGCACTGAGTTTAAAAACCAACAAGAAACTCAAGCAATCGTTTCATATTCGGGAGCAATTGCCTCAAACGCATTGATTGGCATACCTGTCGGATATAAAAAATTACAAGCAGTACATCAATATCAAATCATTAACAAGGAAGAGCAGGAAAATATGCTCTCCGTTAAAATAACTCAGGAAAACGATACAGTTTACATTAATTACCAGACTCTCGAATCACTGAGTCAATATAAGCACGGCGAAATGCCTCCTTCCGAACTGAAGTGTAACTCAAGTCAAAAGACATTTATACTGACCAGTTTCTCTGTTGACAAAACAAAGAAGAGTATGGAGATAAGTATAGACGGATATTTATTTAGTAAATAACAGTAACATACAAACTTAAAAAGCAATAAATATGAACAAGCAACAATTATTTGAAAACATCAAAAACAAAAAATCTTTTTTGTGCGTCGGATTAGATACTGACATCAAAAAAATACCAGAACATTTGCTAAAAGAAGAAGATCCTATCTTCGCATTCAATAAAGCTATCATTGATGCGACAGCCCCTTATTGTATTGCATATAAACCAAATCTGGCTTTTTATGAAAGTATGGGAGTAAAAGGATGGATAGCATTTGAAAAAACTGTAGACTACATCAAAAAGAACTATCCAGACCAGTTTATCATAGCTGACGCCAAACGAGGAGATATTGGAAATACTTCAGCTATGTACGCACGTACCTTCTTCGAAGAACTCAACATTGATTCCGTAACTGTAGCACCTTATATGGGAGAAGACAGCGTTACCCCCTTCCTTACTTATGAAGGGAAATGGGTTATCCTGCTTGCTCTTACCTCAAACAAAGGCTCACATGATTTTCAGTTGACTACCGATACTGATGGAGAACGCTTGTTCGAAAAAGTATTGCGCAAGTCTCAAGAGTGGGCTAATGACCAGAATATGATGTACGTTGTAGGAGCTACTCAAGGACGTATGTTCGAAGACATCCGCAAAATAGTCCCCAATCACTTTCTGTTAGTTCCAGGTATCGGCGCACAAGGCGGTTCATTGGAAGAAGTATGCAAATACGGAATGACTAAAGAATGTGGACTGATTGTTAATTCCAGCCGTGCCATCATTTATGCAGACAAAACAGAAAACTTTGCAACAGTAGCCGGTGAAGAAGCTCATAAAGTACAGTTACAAATGAGTGAACAATTGAAAGCTATTCTATAAAATAAGTTTCCAAAAAGAGATTTTCAACCTGCATACAGGACAATTTGTTAAATCCACATAAAAACTGTCTTCTGAGCCACACTTCAGAAGGCAGTTTTTTGTTTCATTATAGAGATAAAAAAGAACACTTTTCCAACCCAGAACAGATAAATATTTGGAATTTTACACGGATATATAAAAAAAAAACACGTAATTTGCATAATTAACAACACGTATGTCATTTAAAGACATGCAAAAAAGCAGAACAATTAAAGTAAAAAAGAACAAAAGAATCAATTATGGAGTTTTCAGCCAAGCAAATTGCAGAATATATCCAAGGAGTGATTATAGGAGATGAAAATGCTACCGTACATACATTCGCAAAGATAGAAGAAGGCATTCCCGGAGCATTATCATTCTTATCCAATCCGAAATATACACATTTCATATATAATACCCAATCATCCATTGTATTGGTCAATAAAGACTTTGAACCGGAGCATGAAATAAAAGCTACTCTTATCAAAGTGGACAATGCTTATGAAAGTCTTGCCAAACTGATGACTTTATATGAAATGAGCAAACCTAAAAAAACAGGTATCGATCCTTTAGCTTCTATTTCTCCGAAAGCAAAAATCGGTAATAATGTTTATATAGGTCCTTTTGCTTGCATCGAAGACGGAGCTGAAATTGGAGACAACTCATACATACATCCTCATGTCACCATCGGCTCTCATGCCAAAATAGGAGAAAATACCATTTTATACCCACAAGTTACAATATACCATGACTGCCGTGTCGGAAATAACTGTATCATTCATGCAGGAGCAGTTATAGGAGCCGATGGATTTGGTTTCGCCCCCTCGCCGGAAGGCTATGAGAAAATTCCACAAATTGGCATCACCATCATTGAAGACAATGTAGAGGTTGGAGCCAATACATGTATAGACCGTGCTACAATGGGAGCAACAATCGTTCATAAGGGAGCAAAGCTCGATAATCTGATTCAATTGGCACACAATGTAGAGGTCGGAAGTCATACTGTTATGGCTTCACAAGGTGGCGTAGCCGGTTCTGCAAAAATCGGAGAATGGTGTATGTTCGGCGGACAAGTCGGTATAGCCGGACATATAAAAATAGGAGATCATGTAACAGTCGGTGCACAATCCGGCATACCAGGAAATACCAAATCAGGCAGTACCCTGATGGGATATCCTGCTATTGAGCCCAAACAGTTTGCACGTTCATCTGCTATATTCAAGAAACTTCCCGATATGTATACTGAATTAGGCCGACTACAAAAGGAAATTGAAGAACTAAAAAAACAACTTAATAAATAAACCCATGTTGAAACAACAAACATTAAAAGGCAGTTTCTCACTGAATGGTAAAGGACTTCATACAGGAGTCAAACTAACTGTTACATTCAATCCTGCCCCAGAACATCACGGGTATAAGATTCAGCGAATAGATTTAGATGATCAGCCAGTCATTGATGCTGTTGCTGAAAATGTAGTTGACACAACCCGCGGTACAGTTCTGGCCAAGAACGGGGTAAAAGTAAGTACCGTAGAACATGCCATGGCTGCACTTTATGCTGCAGGAATAGACAACTGTTTAATACAAGTCAATGGTCCGGAATTCCCGATTTTGGATGGAAGTGCCAAAGCATACGTAGAATGCATTAAGCGTGTAGGCATAGAAGAACAAAATGCTCCTAAAGACTTCTATATCATCAAATCAAAAATCGAGTTCCGTGATGAAGCAACAGGCTCATCCATCACAGTACTTCCCGACGACAAGTTCAGCGTTAATACACTGATTTCATACGATTCACAGATACTAACCAACCAGTATGCTACACTGGAGAATATGGCAGACTTCCCTACCGAGATAGCATCTGCACGCACATTCGTATTTGTTCGGGAAATAGAACCCCTGCTCAATGCAGGCTTAATCAAAGGTGGCGATTTGGATAATGCCATTGTTATCTACGAAAAACCAATGACACAAGAAAACTTCGACAAGCTTGCCGATGTTATGGGCGTTCCTCATATGGATGCAAGTCAGTTAGGATATATCAATCACATTCCATTGGTATGGCCGAACGAACCAGCACGCCATAAACTTCTCGACATTATAGGCGACTTAGCATTAATAGGTAAGCCAATAAAAGGACGCATCATTGCAACTCGTCCAGGACACACCATCAATAACAAATTCGCACGTCAAATACGTAAAGAAATACGCCTGCATGAAATTCAGGCACCTGTATACAATTGCAACGAAGCTCCCATAATGGATGTAAACCGTATCCGTGAGCTACTTCCTCACCGCTACCCATTCCAGTTGGTAGATAAAGTGATAGCAATTGGAGCCAATCATATCGTTGGAGTAAAGAACGTCACATCCAACGAACCGTTCTTTGTCGGTCATTTCCCCAAAGAACCTGTCATGCCGGGAGTTCTTCAAGTAGAAGCAATGGCACAAGTAGGAGGTCTGCTTGTATTAAACTCGCTGGACGATCCGGAAAAATATTCTACCTACTTCCTTAAAATAGATAATGTAAAGTTCCGTCAGAAAGTAGTACCAGGAGATACATTGATTTTCCGTGTAGAATTGATGGCTCCGATACGACGCGGAATTTCGACTATGAAAGGTTATATCTTTGTAGGTGAGAAAATTGTCTGTGAAGCAGAATTCATGGCACAAATAGTAAAAAACCA
This sequence comes from Bacteroides sp. CAG:1076, assembly GCA_000436795.1. GTDB lineage: Bacteria > Bacteroidota > Bacteroidia > Bacteroidales > Bacteroidaceae > Phocaeicola. Next base: position 5,165 of record HF993254.1, on the reverse strand, counting down.
ATAGAACAATTATATTATTGAAATATAGGATGAAGAATTAACAGCCAGCTTAATTCTTCATCCCCAATTTATACCCTTAATACTTAATTCTTCATTATACAAATATGATCAGCCCATTAGCATACATACATCCAGAAGCTAAAATAGGAGAAAATGTAGAAATAGGTCCGTTTGTGTTTATCGATAAGAATGTAGTGATAGGCGATAATAACACAATTATGCCCAATGTAAACATCTTATATGGTTCACGTATCGGAAACAATAATCGCATTTTCCCAGGAGCAGTCATCGGAGCCATTCCGCAAGATTTAAAATTCCGTGGAGAAGAAACAACTGCCGAAATAGGAGACAACAATACAATCCGTGAAAATGTAACAATCAACAGAGGCACGGCTGCAAAAGGAAGAACAATTGTAGGCAACAATAACCTGCTTATGGAAGGCGTACACGTAGCCCACGACGCAACTGTGGGAAGCGGATGTATCATTGGAAACTCAACCAAAATGGCAGGAGAAATCATCATTGACGACAATGCAATTGTTAGTGCAAATGTTCTGATGCATCAGTTTTGCCGTGTAGGAGGATATGTCATGATTCAAGGCGGATGCCGTTTTAGCAAAGATATCCCTCCCTACATTATTGCCGGTCGTGAACCTATTGCATACAGCGGAATCAATATTGTAGGACTGCGTCGTCGCGGATTTTCAAACGAACTGATTGAGAATATACATAATACATACCGCATTATTTACAACAGCGGAAAGAATGTAAGTGATGCCTTGCAACAAATCCGTGAAGAAGTCCCCATGACTCCGGAAATTGAATATATTGTTTCTTTCATTGAAAATTCGGGAAGAGGAATCATCCGATAAAGAAATTTTTATATCTTTACCACATCAATGAAAATACTAAACAATAAAGACAATGGTATACAAATTCAGAATCATATCCGACGAAGTCGATGATTTCTTGAGAGAAATAAAAATCGACTCAGAAGCTTCATTTTACGATTTACACGAAGCTATATTAAAATGTACTGGTTATAAAGACGATCAGATGACCTCTTTCTTCATCTGTGATGATGACTGGGAAAAAGAAATCGAGATTACGTTGGAAGATATGGGCAACGGAAGTTCAGAAGAGGATACATTTGTAATGAAAGATACTCCGCTGAACGAGTTGCTGGAAGACGAAAAGCAGAAATTACTTTACGTATTCGACCCACTGGCCGAACGTGTATTCTTCATAGAGTTATCGGAAATCATCACAGGCAAGGACTTACAACATGCAACTTGTTCACGCAAGGAAGGTAATCCTCCTAAACAAACTATCGATTTCGACGAACAGATGAATACCAACACTTCTCTCGATCTGGACGAAAACTTCTACGGCGACCAAGATTTCGACATGGAAGACTTCGACCCTGAAGGTTTCGACATGCAAGGAGGTGGAGGCAATCCTTACGACGAAGACAAATATTAATCCAATAATAAATATCAGATGGGAAGCACATTCCATGTTTTCCATCAGCCGGAGGAGGAACAATCTCGAACAGAAAGTTTATCGACGAGGTTCTTCCTCCTTTTTCTTAATATGCCAGAACGACAAAGTATGAGTAAACCAACACTGATTGTACTGATAGGGCCAACAGGCATCGGAAAAACAGATTTAAGCCTGTCGATTGCCGAAACATACCACACCTCTATTATTTCAGCAGACTCACGCCAGCTTTATGCCGACCTGAAAATAGGAACAGCAGCTCCCACATCGGAACAACTGGCACGTGTTCCACATTATTTTGTCGGGACATTACAACTGAACGACTATTATAGTGCAGCTCAATATGAAACCGAGGTCTTGAAAAAACTGGAAGAACTATTCAAGGAAAAACCAGTTGTAGTACTTACGGGAGGCTCTATGATGTATGTCGATGCCGTATGCAAGGGAATAGACGATATTCCTACCGTAGACAACGAAACACGTCAGCTTATGCTGGAACGGTATGAACAGGAAGGTCTGGACAGATTGTGTGCAGAACTAAAGATTCTCGATCCGGAATATTATAATATCGTCGACCAGAAAAACCCCAAACGTGTAATACATGCACTGGAAATATGCTATATGACGGGCAAGACCTATACTTCTTTTCGCACACAAACTAAAAAGGAACGCCCGTTTCATATCTTGAAAATCGGCCTGAAACGAGATAGAGAAGAACTATACGACCGCATAAATCGCCGGGTAGATATCATGATGGAGGAAGGACTCTTGGATGAAGCCCGTAAAGTTTACCCATACCGTCACCTGAACTCTCTGAATACCGTAGGATATAAGGAGTTATTCAAGTACTTCGACGGAGAATGGGAATTACCTTTCGCCATAGAGAAAATCAAACAAAATTCACGTATTTACTCACGCAAGCAGATTACTTGGTTTAAACGTGATCCAGACATAGCCTGGTTTCATCCCGACTCGAAAGAAGAAATCATGCAATATATCGAGAGTCATCTGGCATAAACAAACAATAGACCAATTTCTATTCCATACATCCAACCATCATCCCCCGATAAATAGCCACAATCTTCTCGGTGCACAAAACAATAAAAAAGCATGTGAAACAAGTTCCAAGACCTCGTTTCAGATGCTTTTTTATATGTCAATTTACAATTTTCCTTAAACAGACAGGAAAGATTTGCTACATAAAGAACTTAAACACAAAGATAACCGACAGAATATACATTGCCGGAGTCAGCTTCTTATAGTTACCACACAACAAGTTAATCAGCACATAACTAATCATACCCAGCACGATACCATCTGATATACTATAAGCCAGCGGCATGAAAATAATGCAGATAAATGCCGGAATAGCTTCCGAATACTCTGTCAAGTCAACTTTCTTGATAGACGACATCATCATCAGTCCTACCAAAATCAACACCGGAGCCGTAGCAGCTCCCGGAACAGCCAAGAAGAAAGGAGCCAGAAACAAAGCCAGCAAGAAGCAGACAGCCGTAACAAAGGCAGTCAGACCGCTGCGTCCACCCTCACCGACTCCCGAAGCACTCTCCACAAAAGTCGTAATGGTACTGGTTCCCAGCATGGCACCTACCGTAGTACCTATGGCATCGACCAAAAAAGCCTGCTTCAGATGAGGAATCTTACCGTCTTTGGTCACCATACCAGCTTTTGTTGTTACCCCAACCAGCGTACCGATTGTATCAAACATATCCACAAACAAGAAAGTAAATACCACAATTACCATTTCCTTAGTAAAGATATGCTCCCACTGAAACTGGAAGAAAATAGGCTCGATAGAAGGAGGAGCACTTACAATACCATTAATATGCGTCAGCCCCATTGGAATACCGATAACCGTTGTCAGCAAAATACCAAAGAGCAGCGCACCACGTACCCGTTTAACCAGCAAGACCGAAGTTATCAGCAAACCGATGATACCCAGCAGCGCAGAACCGGAAGTAATATCGCCCAGCGAAATAAGAGTAGCATCATTGTTCACAATAATACCAGCATTCTGCAAACCCAAGAAAGCAATAAACAAACCGATACCCGCTCCAATCGCATTTTTCAGCGTAGCAGGCAAGGCATCCACAATCTTTTCACGCAGGTTTGTAATAGTCAGCAGGATAAAGATAATTCCTTCAAGCAATACAGCCGTCAGCGCAAACTGCCACGAGTAACCCAAAGTCAAACAAACCGTATAAGCAAAAAAGGCATTCAGCCCCATACCTGGAGCCAGTCCAAAAGGCAGTTTGGCATAAAAAGCCATGAGCAAAGTCGTAAAAGCCGAAGCTATTACCGTCGTCGTAAACAGCGCTCCTTTATCCATCCCCGTCGCACTCAGGATATTCGGATTCACTGCAAGGATATAGGCCATCGTCAGGAAAGTAGTGATACCTGCCAATATTTCGGTACGCACGCGAGTCACTTTCCGGTCGAAGCCAAACAATTTCTCTAACATAATACTATAAAATTAGAAATACTTATCAAAAAGTCCACTTCATAGCCAGAGTCGGGATATAATAGAATCCGTTACGTGTAGCAAAATTCGTACTCAGCTCCCATTCCGTACCCACACTCAGGTTCAAATCATCGTTCACATGCTTAAACTTATTTAAGTTCACCCAAAACTGAGGCTCACTTATAAAAATATAGTTATGTTCGTTTCCGTGAACATCGAAATGCTTTTCACGCCAAAAATCAGCAAATCCGCTGAAAGTAAATTTGTTCTGGCAGAAGTTAATTGTCCAAGTACCCGTCAACTGAAAGTTATGGGGCTTATCATTCTTCTGAATATACTTATATAATACTTGCAAGCCAAACACACGCGAGAAGTCAGCACTGTTCCAGTTATATGCAGCACCACCCAAGAACGCATTATTGATATAATTCAATCCGCCGTTATATTCCACATGTGCCGAAACAGGAGCCTTCCAGAACTTCAGTTCACGACTGATTTCCCAATAAGCAGAAGCTACACCTTTATCCGTATAGTCCATATCGACAAAGAAATAAGTACTACCCCATTTGTCTGCCTTAAACATTTCAACGGTAGTGGTAACCCACGGACGATCCGACAGCGAGTTGTACATGGCACGTCCTAAATCATAATGCAACTGGATGTTCTGTGCCTTTGCTACTCCCGCCAAACAGCACATAAAAAGAACTAATAAGAATGGTTTTTTCATTGATTTTAGCTTTGTTTAATTATTGAAGTCGCAAAAGTACACAAAATCTGCCTAATAGCATAAAGAGAATACAGATTTGTTTCGGCTTCACAAGAATTACACCTATTATATATAAAGCATACTCCTTCCTATTCTCCCATCCATCCTTACCCCTCAGTTTCCATTTTACCCTCCGAAATGTTCACGCATGTTACAAGGAAGTTACCAAAGGAAGCACTTTTTTGATATAGGTCAAAAAAGAAGCACTTTTCGCAATAAATATGCTATAAAACATATTTCATATTAAAATAACCCGTATATTTGCAGTGTAAAACAAAAGAGGATAATAAATAAAAGATAAATACTAGACTTAATTTAGAATAGATTTTTAAGGTTAAAGGTTGAAAAAGGATCGAAGGCCGACCGTGAGGCTCGCCGGAGAGTTTTTAGGTAAAGTTTTTAGGTATTATTTAATGT
>HF993253.1 GCA_000436795.1 Bacteroides sp. CAG:1076 | reverse complement strand
ATTGTCATAGGCAGGAGATTTTCATAATCCTTTCTCCCTTTGACAATTTCGTGGAAGAATTTCTTGAGATATTCCAGAGCAGACAGCCCGTTCATTCGGCATGTTGAGAGCAGGTAAGCACTCAATTTAGGGCATACCCCTTTAAAAGGGCACTTTTAAGTGCCCTAAATCGAATTTTGTTGATTAATTAGTTTTGAATTTAACATTGGCCGATAGCCAAAGTGATTTTGTCAGGCACCATGTTAACATAATCCCTGCACCCGTTAAAGATATTTTTGAAAAAAGTTCCGATGAAGTTCCAGACAGAACTGCCATGGAGCTTTACCGTTCCTATTACACTATGATAAGTCGCAGCCATCTCGGCACCGGCATCACTTCCATAATGCAGTGAATTGTTGCGTTGGGTAGTCAGTTTCCGGATGGTTCGCTCTGCAAGATTATTGTCTATCGGCAGTTCGCCGTCATCCAGGTAAGCAAAGATCTCTTTCCAGAACCGGTTCAGATAATTAAGAGCTTCTGTATAATACTGACTTCTGAATTCTGAATCCTTTGACTGTTCACTATCCAACAGGCTGCGCAACTCTATCAGGAGTTCTTTCGTTTCCAGGCTTTGTCTTTCCCGCAACCTCTCTTCCGGAGTAAGCCCGGCTTCATCACATTTGCGCTCCCTCATGAAGAATTCCTTTAAAATATTGGAAAAGCGTTCAGCTGTCGGTTCACCACCCTGATTGGAAGCCTTGACAAACTTGTTCTTGGCATGTGACATACAGACTTGATGCACGGTATCTTTAAACTGGGCGGATTTTTTCTGAGCCTTGTTGACCAATACCCAGATATAACACTTCTTGTAGTGGTCATATTTGCGTACTTTACACCAGGTCTCATCGCAGTTCACTATCGAGTCCTTTTCCAAGGCAACAGACTTCAAGACACGGACCATCCTTCTTTCAATGATACGTCCGGGAACCTTTGTCAAATCGGAAGGATGCTCTATCGATTCACCCGATACTCCCATCGTTTTATATCCGTCGGGACGATTGCTCAGGTCACGTTCCTTTTGGGGACGAGCCGGCTCATTCCGAGATTCGTTCTTGTCTACAGAATCTGTACGGAGTGTATCGTCCGTACCGTCATATCCATCCTGTTCATCCTGACGGTCCGGTTCAGAAGGCGCCGGCTTGCCTGATTTGTCTTTCTTCATCACACGTTGACGTCTGTCGCCGAACTTTTCCTGACGGGCATAGTCCAGTTTTTCCCGGAGAGACTTTGTCTTACGTTCAGTATTTTATCGAAATCATAAAAACAGAACTTATAAAAGAAATCTGAAAGATCTGATACAAGCGCTCTTCCGACAACTGATTTTCCAAGTCAGACTGTTTCGATTGCATGGAGGCCATCTGATTCTTCAATTCCTTCATCTCAGCCATGAAATCTTCCAAAACCAACTCCATTGCCCGTTTGGTCAGTTCATCCTCCTGATGCTGTTCCGCCAGGTACTGAATAAACCGGTCTTTTTGATCGTCTGCCATACCTTCACTATAATTTATAGGATTCCGTGAGCAGGTTTCCCTACTCAACAATTCCCGCCTTGTTTTAATTATATCTTGCAGTCCGGTTATACTTAAATCTTTGATTTATAGTCTCGACATGACAATAAAGACATCCCCATCACACGGTTCCCGATGAAGACGTTCACGAATGATAGACAACACACGGCTGTGTTTACAACGCATATCGGTAAAGTCACGCACATAATAAAAATGATTCAGACCGGTAACACTCAGCATAAACCCTCCAGCTTCTCTACCATCCGAACCAAATCCTGATAGCTTAAATTCTTTTGGGATAAGTGTAATTCATTACTTATACGAATGTTAATCCATATGCGAACGGGATTGTCATTACAGGTGTTTGATATCGGTTTAGGTTGATCACCGGCCTTGCTTTCTTCCTCATGACTTATCTCAGGAGCGCCATCAACTTGGACTTCAACGACTTTTCTGCGAGTATCCTTAAACCATTTCTGGAAAATGTTATAAGGAACTTTGTTCTTAACACAGAATGATTGGAGAGATTCTCCATGAGGCAAAGCCTCGCTCTGGTACTGAAAATAAAACCTTTCTAAATCTTCACTGCTATACATAATTCTATAAATTTGGTTGGCAGCGAAGGTATTACTTTTGACTAATAGCCATTTTTTGACTGCTTACGTTTCTGTTAATCAAATTTGTGTTTATATTCGTACCTCCTGTGGATAATAAAGCAACGCTTTGCCTTATTTTTTCTGTTGATTCTTATTGTTGTTTTGGCTATCGAATCCATACCCGTAGCCATAACCATAGCCATATCCATAGCCTTTGCCGTAACCGTACTTGGCACCATAACCGTAGCCGTAGCTGTTCTTGCGCTTGCTCATGTCGATGTCGTTGATTACGGTCGCGAGTTTCGGGAACTTATGCTCGTCGCGCAGCACGTTGATGTAGCGGTAGCCGGCTTTCGGAGTTACGTCGGCACGGCATACGTATACGCAGATGTCTGCTACACGGCCAATGATGGCGGTATCGGTTACCATACCGATAGGAGCGGTATCGAGGATGACATAGTCGTAACGCTCCTTCAACTGATTGATAGCATCTTCCAGTACGCTGCGTGCCACCAGCTCGGTCGGGTTAGGAGGTACGGGACCACCCGGCAGGATGTCGAGGTTAGGGCTGATGTCCGAACGCTGGATCATGTCGGTCAGCTTCACATGCGCGGGATCGCTCAGGTAGTTGGTGATACCTTCGGCACGGCGGCTCAGGTTGAACACCTTGTTCAGACCGGGCTTACGGATATCCATACCTACCACGATGACTTTCTTACCCAAAAAGGCGAGGCTCACGGCTGTGTTTCCTGCCACAAACGATTTACCTTCACCCGGCTGGGTAGAGGAGAAGAGGATTACCTTGTCGTTCTCTCCTAACATGAACAGCAGATTGGTACGCAGGCCGCGGAAGGTTTCTTCCATGATATCGTTC
>HF993252.1:9638-15617 GCA_000436795.1 Bacteroides sp. CAG:1076 | reverse complement strand
CTCTGAGTTCCCGGCAGACCTCAGGTAAAGACTCGATAGGAAGTTGACGCAAATCCTTCGGGCTATCTATTTTATTCAACAATTCGTAAGAAATGGGTTGTTCCATCCGATCTTTATTCAATATTAATTTCACAAAAATACGATAAATATGTGTATTGTGTTTACATTTGCACAAAAAATAATGAACAGTGTGTGCATATGGAGTTTAGAACGAAAGTAGAATTGCCTGTTGGACAAGGAGAAATTCGTCATTCGGATTCAATTTCGTTATGGGGATCTTGTTTCGCTGAAAATATAGGGAAACTGTTGTCTGATAATAAGTTCGATTGTGATGTCAATCCTTTTGGTGTCTTATATAATCCCCTGTCAATAGCAAAATCTATGTCTATATTGCTTGATGGCAAAACGTATCATGAGAAAGATTTACGTTTTGACAAAGGGATATGGTACAGTTTGATGCATCATAGTTCGTTCTCTTCGACAAACCAGTCGGAATGTCTGGAAAAAATAAATCTCCGCATCGTGAAAGGTAGAGAAATGCTTGGAAAAGCCCGATGGATTATTTTTACGTGGGGAACGGCACGTGTGTACGAATGGAAAGAAACAGGCGAGATTGTTGGCAATTGCCATAAGTTACCCGACCGACTGTTCACGCGTAGGTTACTGGGAGTGGAAGAAGTTGTTTCGGTTTTTGGTTCCTTGCTTAAGAAAATACATCTGATAAATCCGGATGCGCAATTTCTGTTTACAGTTAGTCCGATACGGCATGCCAAAGATGGTATGCACGGCAATCAACTGAATAAGGCTGTATTACTGTTGGCCATCGAAAAGTTATGTCGGGAAATTCCATCGTGCCATTATTTCCCTTCGTACGAGATTATGTTAGATGAATTGCGTGATTACCGTTTTTATGCCGACGATATGCTTCATCCTACTCCACTTGCCGTAAATTATATATGGGAGTGTTTTTGTAGCAGCTTCTTTACGGCAGATACATTACGTATAATGAAAGACTGGCAAGAAATAAGAAAAGCTCTCGAACATCGTCCATTTGATGCTAAATCGGAAGCTTATTATACTTTTCTAAGTCAAATTATGTTAAAGATAGAAAGGTTAAAAGAAAAATTCCCGTACTTAGACGTACAAAATGAAATAGCATTATGTCAAACTCGATTGAAGAAATAACCTCCGTCATCGGAGCTAACAGAATAGGAAGTCATGCGGCGAGCATTGACTGGATTCTTACAGACAGCCGCTCCTTATGCTTTCCTGAGGAAACTTTGTTTTTCGCTCTGAAGACAAAACGTAACGACGGACACAAATATATACCGGAACTTTATGCCAGAGGTGTAAGGAATTTTGTGGTAACTGATGTCCCGGAAGATCTTTCTCATTACTCTGATGCTAACTTCCTGCAAGTAGCCAATACGCTGAAGGCTTTGCAGCGTCTGGCAGCCAAACACCGGGAACAATATCAGGTACCTGTTGTAGGAATTACAGGCAGTAACGGAAAGACGGTTGTAAAAGAATGGATTTATCAGTTGCTAAGTCCGGAAAAAGTAATAACTCGTTCTCCACGAAGCTATAATTCGCAGATAGGTGTTCCATTGTCCGTATGGATGATGAACGAACATACCGAGCTTGGCATTTTCGAGGCTGGTATTTCTGAAATGGGAGAAATGGAGGCCTTGCAACCTATTATACAACCTACGATTGGTGTACTGACCAATATAGGAGGGGCACATCAGGAGAATTTTACTTCATTGCAGGATAAATGTATGGAGAAACTCCAACTGTTTAAGGACTGTGATGTGATTATATACAATGGCGACAATGAACTGATAAGCAATTGTGTTTCGAAATCGCTGTTGACTTCTCGTGAAATAGCATGGTCGACGAAGGATAATGAGCGTCCGTTATTTATCGAAAAGATAGAGAAAGACAATGAAGGAACTACCATTAAATATCGTTATTTGGGTTTCCTGAAAGAATATCGTATACCGTTCATCGATGATGCTTCTATTGAAAACTCCTTGAATGCTCTTGCTGTGGCATTGTATCTGATGGTGTCTCCCGAAGATATAGCCGAACGTATGGCGCATCTGGAGCCGGTTGCCATGCGTCTGGAGGTAAAAGAGGGGAAAAATGGCTGTGTCTTGATAAATGACAGTTATAATTCTGATTTTGCATCTCTTGACATTGCTCTCGACTTTATGGCACGCCGCACGGAGGACAAAGCACGTCGGCGTACACTTATCTTGTCGGATATACTGGAAAGCGGGCAGCCCAGCAAGCTTCTTTACCGTCAGGTTGCCGATCTGGTACACAGCCGTAAGGTGGACCGTATCATCGGGGTGGGAGAAGAAATCTCTGCCGCTGCTCCTCGTTTTGAAATAGAAAAGCAGTTTTTCCGTACTACTGCCGAACTGATAGAATCGGGTATACTTAACTCATTGCGTAACGAAGTTGTATTGATAAAAGGTGCACGTGCCTTTCATTTTGATGATATAACCGATTTGCTGGAACTGAAGGTGCATGAAACGATTCTTGAAATTAATCTGGAAGCACTTGTCGATAACCTGAATCATTACCGTAACAAGCTGAAACCGGATACCAAAATGGTATGTATGGTGAAAGCTTCTGCCTATGGTGCCGGTTCGTTTGAAGTAGCAAAGACCCTGGAGGACCATCGGGTAGATTATCTTGCCGTAGCAGTTGCCGATGAAGGTGCCGATTTACGTAAGGCAGGAATCAATAGTTCCATCATTATCATGAATCCAGAACTGACTGCATTCAAGACAATGTTCGACTACAAGCTGGAACCGGAAGTATATAGTTTTCATTTGCTCGAAGAGCTGATAAAGGCAGCCGGACGTGAGGGTGTTTCCAATTTCCCGATACACATCAAGATTGATACCGGTATGCACCGGTTGGGCTTTGCTCCTGAAGAAGTACCTTATCTGGTAGACCGTTTGCATCGTCAGTCGGCAGTAATACCTCGTTCTGTATTCTCTCATTTGGTAGGAAGTGATGCAGAGCGATTCGATTCCTTTACACGTCGTCAGATTGAAACATTCGAGGCTGCGGCTGCCGAACTTCAGGCTGGATTCAATCATAAGATTTTACGTCATATTTGCAATACAGCAGGTATCGAACGTTATCCGGGAGCACAATTCGATATGGTACGTTTAGGCATCGGATTGTATGGCATTGATCCTTTTACAAATAAAATTCTGCATAATGTCGGGACGCTGAAGACCACCATTTTACAAATACATAATGTGCCTGCTGATGAAACGGTGGGTTACAGTCGAAAGGGAGTACTGAACCGTGATTCAAGGATAGCTGCCATTCCTATCGGATATGCCGACGGATTGAACCGTCATTTAGGCAACGGTAATGCTTACTGTCTGGTAAACGGCCAGAAAGCACCTTATGTAGGTAATATTTGTATGGATGTTTGTATGATTGATGTAACTGACATCGATTGTAAGGAAGGCGACAAAGCCATTATATTTGGGGATGATTTGCCGGTAACTGTGCTTGCCGATAAACTTAATACAATTCCTTATGAGATATTGACCAGCGTTTCTAATCGTGTAAAGCGTGTCTATTATCAGAATTGATTCATACAGAATAGTTTAAAGATATATTCATTCATTAAGAAATCCTTGTATACACTTTTGTATATGAGGATTTTTCTTTTTGAAAATAGGTCAGTTATTGCACTTCAAAGCTTAAAAAGTAAACAGTTTTGTCAGTCCTTTAAGCTATTTTTGTTATCAGTAAAAGTTTGTTTAATTGAACAATTGCATGATAATAATATGAAAAACGTAAAATCTTTATTCCTGAAAGGGGCATTTGTCTGTTCGCTGATGCTTGCGGCATTGCCTTTACATTCCGAGAACTATCCTTATCGTAGTGATGTACTATGGGTAACTGTACCCGATCATGCCAACTGGTTGTATAAGACAGGAGAAAAGGCTGAGGTGGAAATTCAATTCTATAAGTACGGTATTCCTCAGGATGGTCTGGAAGTGAAATATGAACTGGGAGGTGATATGATGCCTGCCGATAAGACCGGTTCGGTGAAATTGAAGAATGGTCGGGCAGTAATTGATATGGGAACAATGAAAGTCCCCGGATTTCGTGACTGCCGTCTGGTGGCTGTCGTAGATGGAAAGGTTTATAAGCATCATGTGAAGGTTGGTTTTTCACCCGAGAAATTACAGCCTTATACACAGCTTCCGGCTGATTTTAACCAGTTCTGGGAGAAGAATCTGGCAGATGCAGCCCGTTGCCCGATGAAATATACTATCGAGCCGGCTCCTGAATATGCAACGGAAAAGGCTGATTGCTATTTAGTGAAATTGCAATGTTTTCGTCCGGGTTCATATATTTACGGTTATCTCACTCGGCCGAAAGCATCCGGGAAATACCCGGTCGTACTTTGTCCGCCGGGCGCTGGAGTAAAAACCATTAAGGAACCGAAGCGACATATTTATTATGCGGAGGAAGGATGTATCCGGTTTGAAATGGAGATTCACGGTCTAAATCCAGAAATGTCTGCTGAGGAGTTTAAGGAAATATCTTCGGCTTTTGGAAACTACCTGACTAACGGACTCGATAATCGTGATAATTATTATATGAAGAAAGTTTATATGAGCTGTATACGTGCTATCGATTTTCTTACTTCACAGTCGGACTGGGACGGAAAGAATGTGATCGTTCAGGGAGGAAGTCAAGGTGGAGCACTTGCCCTTGTTACCGCAGGATTGGATAAACGGGTAACGGCTTGTGTTGCGAATCACCCGGCACTGAGTGACATGGCTGGATATAAAGCCGGACGTGCCGGAGGATATCCGCATTTCTTCAAAAATTATCAGGGAATGGATACCCCCGAAAAGATTAATACTATGGCATATTATGATGTAGTTAACTTTGCCCGCCAGATAAATATTCCGGTATATATTACGTGGGGATACAATGATAACACGTGTCCACCCACTACCAGTTATATTGTTTATAATGTATTGAGCTGTCCGAAGGAAACGCTTATTACACCGATAAACGAACATTGGACTTCCGATGATACGGAATACGGACAATTGAAATGGATTCAGAAGCATCTTAAATGATACCGTATTGGTGGAAATGCTTTCAGACTTTATCAGGGAGTAATATCATCGATAAATGTTAGCTGAGGCTGGGATTCCCTTGTTTCTTGTCTTGGGGTGGAGAAACTGACAGGCAGAGGCAAGGGAATCTGTTGTGTTGTCTTGAAAAAAACGTGTGCGGGTTTTCCTGATGTTTTGTACAAAAAAAATTGGATTTTGTACAAAAGGGAAAAATGTTTGTACAAATTTTGCCTGAAATCTCGTCTTGTCTGAAACGAAAGAGCAATAAAAATCCCCTTTACATTCTTGACGATTTTGAATGTAAAGGGGGAGAAGAGTTATTTAAACTCGTGTAGTATGTATTATACCTTAACCAGTTTGTATTTAGGTACTAATATTTTCATGATGATCCATCCGATGAGATAAGCTACTGCACAGATACTGAAAATAATGAAATAGCCGGCAGCTTTACCTTCGAATCCCATGAACGTCATGTTTGTTTCGGCAGCATAGTCGAACAGACGTCCTGATCCCATGTTGATAAAGAAAGAACCGATACCTCCTGCCATACCACCAATTCCGATGATAGTTGCAATAGTACTCTTAGGGAACATATCACCAACTACCGAATAGATGTTGGCCGACCACGACTGATGTGCAGCTCCTGCAATACCGATAATGATAATCGGATACCAATATGAGTAATTGCCTAATGGTTGGGCAAATAGTGCCAGAAGTGGGAACAGGGCAAAAATAAACATGGCCTGCATGCGTGCTACATAAGGATTCTTGCCGGTCTTGTTGATGATAATAGTCGGTAGTTTTCCTCCATAGATTGAGAGCATCGTAATAGCATATAAGA
>HF993252.1:0-9563 GCA_000436795.1 Bacteroides sp. CAG:1076 | reverse complement strand
TCGGAAGAGAAACCATATACATCCGAAATATATGCCGGTGTCCAGAATAAGTAGAACCACCATACTCCGTCGGTCATGAACTTACCAAAGAATACAGCCCATGTCTGGGGAAATTTAAAGCATTGCAGAAATGATATCTTTTGGTTATCAAAATCACTGTTTGCTGTTTGTGAGTTTGTATTGTCGGTATCAGTAGTGTGGTTGTCCTGCTCAATATATGCCAGTTCGGCAGCATTAACATGCGGATTAGCGTGCGGTTTCTTATAAAGGAACATCCACAATCCCATCCAGATGAAGCCCAGTCCACCGATGACAACGAATGCCATTTCCCATCCGTTTCCAACGCCTATGCTTTGGAAGTAACGTGCCAAAGGAGGTATGCTGACAGGCGCAATCAAAGCTCCTATGGTAGAGCCGGCATTGAAGATGGAAGTTGAAAATGCGCGGTCCTTTTTAGGGAAATATTCGGCCGTGACTTTGATGGCAGCGGGGAAGTTTCCTGCTTCGCCTGCTCCTAAAACGATACGGGCTGCGATGAAGTAATAAACGCTGGTGATGGCAATGGTTGAGGCTACGGCTCCTGTAGCAGAAAGCATGTCACTTGCGTTGTGAGCACCGATAGTCATTTCGGTAGCCCATCCGCATAATGCATGAAGGCAGGCTCCTGCCGACCAGATAAAGATAGACCAAAGGTATCCTTTTTTAGTGCCCATCCAGTCGATAAAGCGTCCGGCAAAAAGGTTGGCAATAGCATATACAATTGAAAATATAGCTGTGATATCTCCGTAGTTGGAGTCAGTCCAGTGGAACTCTGGAGCGATAAAGTCCTTCCACGTCAGCGAAAGAACTTGTCGGTCAAGGTAGTTTACGGTAGTCGCAAAAAATAACATTCCACAGATTACCCATCTGAAGTTTGTCATTTTCTCTTCTACTTTTTGAAATGTATTCATGGTATGATATTTAAAATGTAGTTTTTCGTTAGAAGAGGAATCTTACAGCTTGTACTCTTTTTCTTTTTACGATTCCTCCTGTTTTTACTTCTTTATATTTATACTAATAAATAAATTGTCACCCCGAATGTTACAACTTTCCATGAAAAAGGAAGATTGAAATATTCGGTGCGGCAATCAGGTGCTTTTAGTGAGATATCCTGATTTTTATTTCATTTCAGTGTACGATATTTTATCCATGTCTCCGTAGTCAAGATTTTCTCCAGCCATTCCCCAGATAAACATGTAGTTGCTTGTTCCGGCTGCTGCATGGATAGACCATTCGGGCGACATGATTGCCTGTTCATTGGCCAGCCATACCAGTCTTTCTTCCTGTGGTTCTCCCATCAGATGGCAGATCATGTTTCCGGGAGTCAGGTTAAAGTAGAAGTATGCTTCAATACGTCTGGAGTGTGTGTGAGCAGGCATTGTGTTCCATACGCTTCCGGGTTTCAGTTCAGTCAGTCCCATCTGTAACTGGCAAGGACCTTCTTCGAGCACGTTGCTTACAATCAGCTGGTTGATTACACGGTCATTGCTTTCCTCCATTTTGCCTGCTGCAAATGAATTTGCCTTAAGGGAACCCTTGCGTCCATCCAGCGTGACGAGCTGTGTTTTGTAAGACTTGTGGGCGATTGCCGAGTTCAGGTAGAATTTGGCAGGCTTCGAAGCATCCTTGCTTCGGAATGTAACTTTCTGGTTTCCTCTTCCTACATAAAGGGCTTCCTTGAAGTTGAGGGCATATTCCTTGCCGTCAACCGTTACGATTCCTTCTCCTCCGATATTGATAATGCCCAACTCACGGTTAAAAAGGAAATAAGGGGCTTTCAGTTGATCGATGGTGTCAAGTGTCAGTTCCTTATTTACAGGAACGGCTCCTCCAAAGATGAAACGGTCGTACATGGAGTAAGTCAGGTTTATCTCATCGGCTACCATTACTTTTTCCATCATAAAACTGCTGCGCAGTCTTTGTGTATCGTATGTCTTTACGTCCTGCGGGTTGCATGCTACCTGCATGTGTACGCTGGATATCTGGGCGTTTGCGCTAACGAAAGCCACGCCAAGCATCATTGCAATAGCTAACTTTTTCATATGTTCTTAATTTTATATTATTGTATTATTGATTTGTTCGAAAATAATTATTTCTGTCGGCTTTCCTTGATTATCCGTCTTCTGTTGAAAATGGCAAGTGCCAGTGTGCAGACAACGAGTATGGCGGATCCTGCAATCTTCAGGTTGTATACCAGATGGAAAATAATCCATGAGAACAGACTTGAAGCGAAGTCGAGTGCGCCTCCTTGAAATCCTTCAGGTATCTTTACAGCCGAGTCACCGGTCTTGGCAAATACGTCCTGTGCAGCCTGTGTGAAGAACGGAGCAAGATCGGTTACAAAGTATAGTCCGACGATGAGTGCTACCAGTCCGATAATGAAAGTTTTCAGTACATTACCCTTTGTTATGGGTAAAACTGCGGGAAACAGGTAGAACATTCCAGCCAGTGAAGCCAAAGGCAGGAACTGGTTACCCGGAAGGACAACGGAAAGGAAGAGTGTTACCGGAATAAGCAACAGTGAAACAACCAGTGTTGTAGGATGTCCGATGACGAGCGCCGGGCTCATACCGATATTCAGTCCGGCCGCATTCTTGAACTTGCGTGCAATGAGCTCACGGGTTGCATCCGAAATAGGACGTAATCCCTCAATGAACAGCGAGGTGATACGTGGAATAAGTTCCATAACTGCTCCCATCTTGATGCCCAGTCCCAGAATGGACGGGATGTTGTCTACCAGCTCCTTGCTGTTTTCGCAGGCAAGCGCACCGATGGCACATCCTACAATTACTCCAAGGAAAAGCGGCTCTCCCATGATTCCGAATTTTTTCTTCATGCCTTCCGCGTCGATATTCAGCTTTTCAAATCCCGGAATTTTGTCGAGTGCCTTGTTTATCACTACGGCAAAAGGTACGAATCCCTGGCAGAACGGTTGTGGAATAGATATTCCATCCATCTTTTCATAGTATGTCTGAAACTGCTTGCTTGTCAGGTCTGCCATGATCAGTGTGATAATGTAGCAGATGATTGCGGCAAAAAATCCCCACCAGATACTGTCCGAAGCGAAATAGACTACTGCTCCGATGAATGCAAAATGCCAGTAATTCCACAAGTCGATGTTGACGGTCTTCGTCGTTTTGGTCAGCAGCATAACTATGTTGACTGCCAGACATACCGGAATGATGAATGCTCCTACTGAAGTATTGTACGCAACAGAGGCAGCAGCCGGCCATCCCATATCGAAGATTCCAAGACTCAGTCCATAGATTTCGGTTACTTTTTTCAAGGGATCTCCCAAGCTGCTTGTAAGCAATGCTGTTACTACTGACAAGCCAACGAATCCTACTCCTACGAGTAAGCCGCTCTTCAGGGCCTTGCCAAATTTAATACCGATGCATACTCCTAAAATAGTAAAAATAATAGGCATCATCACCGCTGCTCCCAGACCGATGATATAGCTAAAAACTTGTTCCATAATTTGCTTTTGTCTTTCAGTAAATCGTGATATTAGGGTTAATTATTCATTTAAATTGCACCAAAAATAAACCCTTTTCTTTTAATTTGCAATTGAATTTTGATTTAATTCGAAACTTTAGTCAAATAAACAAGTTTTTTTCGTTATCGTGCACGATTATTCTATATCCGTGAATAATAAATCCACCTTTAAGCACAGAATTTCTACATTCGGGTAACTGTTTTTCCTTATATTTGTATTTATTAAAAGTTTAGTCGAGACATGAAAAACAAAAAGATTTTAGTAGGATGCCTGGGACTTATGCTTGGCATTGCCGGTATGGCTCAAACAGAAAAAAGTTTTCCAAAAGAGCAGAAACCTTGGTCGGTCCGGATGGCTGAATCGGAGATGGTCCGTAATCCGGAATCCTGGCAGGTAGATTTTCAACCTTCGCTTAAATGGGATTATTGTCATGGGTTGGAACTGGGAGCTATGATGGATGTATATGACCGTTATGGGGATTCGAAATTTTATGAATATGCTTTGGCGTATGCCGATACAATGGTCAACGAAGATGGAACGATAAAGAAATATAAGCTTACTGATTATAGTTTGGATCGTATCAATTCGGGTAAAATGCTGTTTCGTATTTATGAGCAGACGAAAGAAGGTAAATACAAGAAAGCATTAGATTTATTAAGAAGTCAGTTTGAAGGGCAGCCTCGCAATACAGATGGAGGATTTTGGCATAAAAAGGTTTATCCCAATCAGATGTGGCTGGACGGGCTTTATATGGGAACTCCTTTCTTGGCCGAATACGCTTATCGTAACAATGAACCGGAAGCTTATCAGGAGGTGATAAATCAGATAAAAATAGTAGCACAGCATACATATGATCCGGCCAATGGCTTGTTTCGTCATGCTTGTGATGTGAGTAAGCGTGAGAAATGGGCAGATAAAGAAACAGGACAGTCACAGCATTGTTGGGGACGTGCCTTAGGCTGGTATATGATGGCTATAGTTGATAATTTGGACTTCATACCTCGACATGAACCTGGACGAGATACTGTTATTGTTATACTAAACCATATTGCCAAAACTTTAAAGAAATATCAAAGTCCGGAGGGGTTATGGTATCAGGTAATGGATAAAAGCGGGGAACCTGGGAATTATTTGGAATCTTCATGTTCTACAATGTTCGTCTATTCATTATTTAAGGCTGTTCGTAAAGGGTATATTCCCTCTTCCTATTTTACAGTAGCCCGCAAGGGATACGAAGGCATTCTGAATGAATTTATTAGAGTTGATGATAACGGGTTAGTCTCCATTACAAAAGCGTGTGCTGTTGCAGGGTTAGGTGGAAAGAATTATAGAATGGGAGATTATGATTATTATATACACGAACAGATTCGGGATAACGATCCTAAGGCTGTTGGTCCGTTTATATTGGCAAGTTTGGAGTGGGAGAGGTTACCCAAAGAAAAGCGTCGTTTTGCGGAGCCGAGGGAACTGGTTGTTGCTCAGGATGGAACAGGAGATTATGTCACTATTGCTGATGCATTGGAAGGTATTCGTGCTTTTATGGATTTTGATGTAAAGGTTTATATAAAGAAAGGTGTATATAAAGAAAAGCTAATTGTACCATCATGGTTACAGAATGTGGAAATTATAGGTGAAGATCCACAAAATACTATTATAACTTATGCCGACCATGCCAATATGAATCATATGGGTACTTTTCGTACTTATACGCTGAAAGTAGAGGGTAATCATATTACATTCCGTAATATAACGATTGAAAATAATGCTCCCCGGCTGGGGCAAGCCGTAGCTTTACATACAGAGGGTGATTGCTTGCGCTTTATTAATTGTCGTTTTTTAGGCAATCAGGATACTGTTTATACGGGGATTGGAGGTACTCGTCTATATTTTGAAAATTGTTATATTGAAGGTACGACAGATTTTATATTTGGTCCTGCAACTGCTTGGTTTGAAGGTTGTACGATATACAGTAAGGCTAATTCATATATAACGGCTGCTTCTACGCCTAAAGATATAAAATATGGTTATGTATTTAATAGATGTAAGTTGACAGCTGCTGAGGGTATTGATAAAGTTTATTTAGGAAGACCTTGGAGGCCGTATGCTTATACCGTCTTTATGAATTGCGAATTAGGAAAACATATTGTTGGAGCGGGTTGGGATAACTGGAGAAATGCCGAGAATGAAAAGACGGCACGTTATGCTGAGTATGAAAATAGTGGAGAAGGGGCTTGTATCGATACTCGTGTGAAATGGGCGAAACAACTCTCTCGTAAGGAGGCAGAAAGAATAACTATATCAGATTGTTATAATTTGTCGAGTTCATGGACTTTTAGTGAATAAAACAATTTTTACGTTTTTAAAATCAAAAATTATACATAAAAAATGTGTGTTAGAGGGATATTTGTGAACTAATTTTAATATCATCTTTAAAACACATTTTTTTATGTATTATCAACAGAGAATAAGGAACGTTGTTTCTTTGCTTATTATGAGCATGCTTTGTCTTGCTTCTTTCGCACAGGGACTACAAGTACAAGGTATTGTAAAGGACAAAAACGGTGAACCAATGATTGGTGTCAACGTGGTGGTGAAGGGTACGACTAATGGTACCATAACAGGAATCGATGGTGACTTCTCACTGAATGGGGTGAAAAAATCAGATGTTATTTCTTTTACTTATATTGGCTTTAGAAATAAAGATGTAAAATATGAAGGACAAAAGCAACTGAATGTTGTGATGGAAGAAGACACTGAAACGCTGGATGAAGTTGTTGTTATTGGTTATGGTACGGTTAACAAACGTGACTTGACGGGTTCGGTTGCTTCTGTAAGTGCTGAGGATATTGCTGCTGTACCTGTTTCCAGTGCAACAGAAGCTTTGACTGGTAAATTGGCCGGTGTAAATATTACCACAACTGAAGGTTCTCCTGATGCTGATGTAAAGATTCGCGTTCGTGGTGGTGGTTCTTTGTCACAGGATAATTCTCCGTTGTATATTGTCGATGGGTTCCCTGTTTCAAGTATCAGCGATATTGCTCCATCTGAAATTCAGAGCATCGATGTTTTGAAGGATGCTTCTTCTACTGCTATTTATGGTGCGCGTGGTGCTAATGGTGTTATCATCGTAACTACCAAGAGTGGTACAGAGGGTAAAACGCAGGTCGATTTTGGTGCCTCTTTCGGTATTAAAAAAGTAACAAGATTAACTAAAGTACTCGATCCTTATAATTATGTTGCTTATCAGCAAGAATTAGGTTCTACTGACTATGGGAACTATTCTGATATGGATATTTGGAAGTCTGTAGAGGGATATGATTATCAGGATGATATTTTTGGACGTACAGGAAATCAGGCTCAATATAATGTTAATGTAAGTGGAGGTAGCAAGCAGATAAAGTATAATGTAAGTTATGCTCACAATGACGAAAAGAGCATTATGTTGGGATCTGGCTTTAATAAAAACAACATTAATGCAAAAATTAATGCTGAATTGAGTAAATGGATGACATTGGATTTCAATGCTCGTATGAGTTACACTACCATAGATGGTTTGAGTGGTGGTGCTGATACTAATGAGTCGAGTGCTGCAAACTCTATTGTTGCAAATGCTGCACGCTTTCGTCCTGTTGATCCTCTGACTTCGAATAGTGATGATGAAGAAAATAATACTTCTTCACAAAAGAATCCGTTGGAACGTTTGCTCGCAACTTATAAAAAGAGAAATACATTCAATCAGAATTATAACGTAGGCTTGAACTGGAAGCCATTTAAGAACTGGACCTTCCGTTCTGAGTTTGGTTACGGTTGGAAATATGATAATACAGACCAGGTCTGGTCAAGTGATGCTGTTCAGAATTCTAAATTGGGATATAACGGACAACCGCAGTCTGTTTTGACACGTGATATCACAAAAAACTGGCGTAATGCGAATACGTTGACTTACGATAATAAGAAGTTGTTCGATGGGCGTGACAAATTGAATGTTTTGTTAGGACATGAAGTAAGTAGCAGTCAGGAAACATCTCTCGAAAACACTTCTGTTGCATTTCCTACTACCATGACCATTGATGAAGTCTTGGCCAATATGGGAGCGGGTACTGCTTTGCCTACTCAGACGACTATTTCTGCAAAAGATAATATGCTGTCTTTCTTTGGACGAGTAAATTATACCTTAATGGATAAGTATCTGTTAACAGTGACAGTTCGTGCCGATGGTTCCAGTAAGTTCGCAAAAGATAACCAGTGGGGTGTATTCCCTTCGGCAGCTTTGGCATGGCGTTTGTCGGATGAAGCGTTTATGAAAGAAGCTCAGGATTGGTTATCTAATCTGAAGGTCCGTCTGAGCTATGGTACTGCTGGTAATAACCGTATCAGCTCTGGTTTGATGTATACTACTTATACTATGTCGGGTAATACAGGTAAAGCTCCTTTCTTTGATGAAACTCGTGGCGCTATGCTGGAACATGGTTCAAATTTGTATAATCCAGACTTGAAGTGGGAAACAACTATTACCCGTAACATTGGTTTTGATTATGGTTTCTTTAATAATCGTTTGTCTGGATCTTTGGATCTCTATTGGAATACAACAAAAGATCTGTTGATGAAAACAGAAATCCCGTCGAATACAGGTTATAGCTACCAGTATCAGAACTTTGGTAAGACTTCTAATAAAGGTGTTGAATTGACATTGAATGCTGTGTTGGCTGACAAGGCAAAGTGGGGATTGAACTTCAACTTTAATATTTCTTATAACCGTAACCGCATTGATGAACTGGGTACAGAGAATCCTTGGCAGAGTAGTAACTGGTCGGGTAGTACAATTGCAAAATATGAAGATTACCGTGTAGAAGAAGGGGGACGCTTAGGTGAAATCTGGGGATATAAAACAAATGGTTTCTATACAGCATACGATCCGGTGACAAATCCGAATGGTGAATTGGTTTTGAATGGCACTTCATGGGCTTTGCGCGACGGCATTAAGGATAACAGCTATTCATTGACGGGTGGTAAGCCCTATCCTGGGCAGTTGAAATATGAGTGTGATGAAAACGGTGATCCTATTAAACAGAAGTTGGGAAATACAGTTGCTCCGCTGACGGGTGGATTTGGTTTCGATGGATTCATTGGAAACTTCGATTTCAATATCTTCTTTAACTATTCTGTAGGTAATCAGATTGTAAATGGAACAAAGCTGGCTAACTCATTCTGTGCAGGTTCTGCAAAGGGATATAACCTGGTTAATGATTTTGCTTTGGATAATCGTTATACTTGGATTGATCCTGAAAATGGTTTGAATTTAGGTAAGCCTGATGGTTCTACAGTCGATTACTATGGTGGTGCCGAAGGATTGATTGCACGATTGAACGCTCTCAATACAGGAGCAAATATCTATAATCCTGCTGCTGTAACGGCAATGTATCTGAACGATTATGCAGTAGAAGATGCTTCATTCTTGAGAGTAAATAATATTACTATCGGATATACATTCCCGAAAGCTTGGGTGAAAAAAGCTTTTATGCAGAACGTACGTATTTACGTTACAGGTTATAACCTTTACTGCCTGACAAACTATTCTGGTCCGGACCCGGAAGTCGATACAAGCAGCAAGAAGAATGCAATGACTCCGGGTATTGATTATGCTGCTTATCCAAAGAGCCGTTCGTTTGTTGCAGGTATTAATGTTACATTCTAATTTCTAATATGATATCATTTATGAAAAATATAATTAAGTTATTAGCTTTAGCAGCAGGAGTTGCGGGCATGAGTGCTTGTTCTGATTTCTTGGAACAGACGGCTCCTTCTGAACTAAATGACAATACTGTATACAACTCAACTTATTATACAGGATTGCGTGTGAATAAAATTTATGGCGGACTGGCACAGGATCAGACTTATTCACAATACATTCCTATTATATGGGGATTGAACTCCGATTGTGAACTGGTAGATGGTTTAGGTGCTGATGCAGACAATACTACCAGTGAGCGTGGTAATATGAACTATAATGCCAGCCCGTCTTGGGGTA
>HF993251.1:16723-51606 GCA_000436795.1 Bacteroides sp. CAG:1076 | reverse complement strand
TAATCGTGTATTGGATGATAGTTGCGGATTTTAGGTGTATTAAAAGCCTGTTCGAACCAGTCGTTCCAACAGGCTTATTCAGGTTGTTAATTTTTTCCAGTTTCACTAAGCAACAAACTTTCGTATTTCACCAAAGCCTGCTTGAACAAGGTAATAGCTTCCTCCATCGTTCCATAAAACTCACCTCCCGAGGCATTCAGATGCCCCCCTCCATTGAAGAACTCCGAAGCCACTTTATTGCAAGGGAACGTACCTACCGAACGAAGCGAAACCTTAATCATGTTCTTTTCTGTATCTTCACGCAGGAAAGCAGAAAAGCATATTCCCTTCATCTGCAAAGGTATATTGACAAATCCTTCTGTATCTCCCTTGATACAATGGAATTTGCTTTGTTCTTCCTTTGTCAACCAAATCAGTGCCGAACGGAACTGTGGAAGTACCTGCATCTTGTCATACAGAATATATCCCATCAAACGTAAACGATCTTCGGAATAGGTATTGAAAACCTTGCGATAGATTTCATCTTTATCAATGCCCTTCGACAAAAGCTCACTGATGATGAAATAAATTTCCCGGTTATTCGAATTGTAAGTAAAGCCTCCAGTATCGGTCATCATACCAGTATAAATACATTCAGCCCCTTCCCGTGTAATATCTTCAAAATTTCCCATACGGCAAATCAGACGGAATATCAATTCGGAAGTAGACGATATTTCCGGGTGAGAAATGGTAACCCGACAAAAATCTTCAGGATTCAGATGATGGTCGATCAATACTTTCCGTCCGGGAGCTGCCGCAACTGGTTTAGCGACCTCGTCTATACGCGACAAAGCATTAAAATCGAGGCAGCAAATCACATCAGCCTCAGCTATCAGCCGGTCGGCAAATTCTGCATACTTATCGTAACGGATAATATCTTTGGCTCCGGGCATCCAGCGAAGGAAATCAGGAAAAGCATTGGGAACAATCACATGAACATTTTTTTCCTGAGTTTCTAAAAAATGAAAAAGTCCCAACGATGAGCCCAACGCATCGCCATCGGGAGAAACATGAGTTACGATTACTATCTTGTCGGCGCGCTCAAAATATTTGGCAACCTTATCGATATTGGCTTGAAGTATTACTTTCGTCAACATAAAAATTTTCGAATTGATTTGAGAGGCAAAATTACAAATTAATTCTTAATCTACAAAAGAATAGCATAAGAACCTTTCTCGGAGATATCCATGTAATCAAGTCCGACAGCCTCACACTCACGTTTTAATTTTTCCCGATAACTTTCACTTAACGATCCATCAAGTATAACCCGACCAATATGAAATAGCGAAACAATATCGTTTAAGGAACCTTTGAATCCGCGGCAGATATATACATAATCGACAGATAAAGGATGATGTGTCTGCTGATTTTTCCATTTACCATCATCTAAAAGAGCCACACATATATGTTTTACTTTATATATATGTGAGACAGCAAACAATTCGTTTATCTGCCTGTCATGTTTGGTATATATACCAGCTCGTGTCAGGTATAGATAATCTTCCGTATCCTTTATGGAATTGACGACAAAACTGACAAGGAGTACGTTCAAACAGAGTAAGAAAACAATCAATCCGCGGGCACGACGATTGATCCAATATTGCCACAATGCCAACAACAAAACTGACAGCAAAACCGCCTGCCAGCCAGAAATATAGACAGATGTAATCTGAGCCCCCGACCAATGCTGTATCTGTTCCATAGCTCCATTTAGTATCCGTACAGCGATATCCACTCCCTGTGCTACAAAGTTTCCTATCCAAGGAGTATATACGGAAAGCAACAACGCCAAAAGTGTAATTGACAAGATACAAATGGAAAGCGGAGCAACAACCAGATTGGCCAGCAGAAAGTATGCCGGAAATGCGCCGAAATAGTAAAGAACAAACGGTAAGGTTCCAAGCTGGGCAGCCATTGAAAGTGACAGAATATTCCAAATATATTTCACGATCTTGCTGCGGGGATGAAGCAGACGGCTGAGTAAAGGATAAAACAAAAGAATGGAAAATACTGCAACAAAGGAAAGCTGAAAACTAATATCGAACAAATACATCGGCTGGTAAAGCAACATCAGAAAGGCTGCTAATGAAAGTGCAGAAAAGCCAGAGAAACGTTCTTCGGAAACAACTGAGGCCAGTGTATAAATCGTAAACATGGTTACAGCCCTCACAACCGAAGCACTCAGCCCTGCAAGAAAAGCAAATCCCCACAACATGAGAACAAGGCTGACTCCCATAATCCATCTTCCGCCTCGCACATACCGTAAAGGATAGAGCAACCAAGAAAAAATCATTGTAAGAATGCCGATATGAAGCCCGGAAAGAGCCAGTATATGACTGGCTCCTGCTGCACTGTATGTAGCCTTCAAATCTTGGGTCAATTCAGCCTTGTCGCCTACAGTAAGAGCCGATACCACGGCAAGAACATTTTCGCTCAGTCCCCAGGAACGATATATAGCAACCACTTGTTCCCGAAGCAATAAAGCACGTTGAGTAAATGTCGGATTACCTGCCTGTGAAAGTTTTTTCCAATGTCCGGCATAAGCAATCGCTGTTCCACTAATTCCCTGTATTTCCAAATAGCGTCCATAATCGAAACCTGAAAAATCGACATCGGAAGCAGGTTTACGTATCCGTGAGAAGAAACAAATACGATCGCCACACTTTAATGACTGGACTGAATCAGGCATCCAGTAAAGCATAATTTCTCGATTTACCTGTTTCCATTCATGCGAAAGAGTATCTTTCAAGTGTTCCACACTTACCGTTGCCTGTATGGTCTTTCCCTTACGATGAGGAATATCTGTTACGGTTCCTATATAAACAGATTCTGCTGACGGCCACTGATAATCTACCTTATCGCAAGCTATAATATACAAGATTCCTCCTAAAAGCATAAAACTACCTGCTGCAGATAAACCAAAGACAAAACGACGGGAATAAGAATTTATGTGATAAGACAACAGACAAAGGAGAATTGAGAGAACAAATAAAAAGAGAAGTGCAGGCACCCATTCGTCCGTTGCCTGCAACAAATAGGATAAAAAAATTCCGGTTGCCAGTACAACCGACAACCGGAAGAGAGGATAAAATGTGAAACGAGAACTCACAAACTTGTTATTTTAGACTTTTCAAACGGTGAATCATATCCTCCATATCTGGAGCTTTAAACACGGCATTGCCCGCAACCAGTACGTCGGCACCCGCCTTTACCAACTCAGCACCTGTTTCCAGGTTCACGCCACCGTCTACTTCTATCAAAGCATCCGAACCCGTACGTTCTATTAATTCGCGTAACTCACGCACCTTCGTCAATGTATGTGGAATAAATTTCTGACCTCCAAACCCCGGATTTACGCTCATCAACAAGACCATATCTACGTCGCCAATAATGTCAGCAAGCATCGATACCGGTGTAGACGGATTCAAGGTTACCCCAGCCTGCATACCCGCATCCTTAATCTGTTGTACGACACGATGCAAATGTGTACATGCTTCATAGTGTACATTCATCATCATCGTACCCAGTTCTTTCACTTCACGAATAAACTTCTCAGGCTGTACAATCATCAAATGTACATCGAGCGGCTTTTCACTCAATTCGGCTACATATTTTAATACTGGAAATCCGAAGGAGATATTCGGTACAAATACTCCATCCATAATATCAATATGCAACCAGTCGGCCTCACTACGGTTTACCTTAATAATGTCATCTTTCAAATTTCCGAAATCGGCAGACAAAAGGGAAGGTGATATTTTTAATTCATTTTTCATATTACAAACGTGTCATTCCAAAAACAAAGGTAAGTATTTTTATGGAATATCAACTACAATGAATGTAAAAACAGTCTTTTTCACTTAATGCTGAAACGTAATCCAAACTGAAGATTAAAATTGAACGGATGTTCTTTACGTATTGTTTCCACCTGACTGCCGTCGTCAAAGTAATAGGCAATACCAGGTTCGGCATACAATCCGATATTTTTCGTAAAATTAACCTGAACGCCTGCCGCAGCCGATAATGACCATTGCAAAGGATCTACAGTTAATGAATTATGCTCCATATCACGATTGGAAGTACCATTTACATATACAACATCTACACTTCCTGATACACATTTCTCGACCATTCCTCCCGCTGAGGCATAAAATGAGAACCAACGGTTATCCCATATAGCCCGGTGCACCTTCAACGGAATGCCTATATAGTGCAATTTCTGTTCTTCTTCCAGATAGGAGCCCGATCCCGAATGCAATTCGGATGAAAGCATCGTATAGTTCAAGCCCGACTCTATTGCCCATGCTTCAGTTATATGCCACTTTACAGAAGCTCCAACCGTAACAGGCATCTTATGATGTACATTGGTGGTAGCGCTGCGATCACGGTTATTAAACAGTACCTGACTGTAAGCTGTCTGATGATCGTCTTCCGATACAGCAGCCATATTAATAGGGCTGGCATATAATGAACGAGTGTTCAGACGACTCATACCTTCAAACGAACGAGATGAAGCATACGGTGTATTTCCAGCAGACAATCCAACCGACCATTTACGGTTCCTATCAGTTTTTATAGAAGCCAGCATTTCTTGATTTCGCTGTAACTGACGGCGATCTGCTTCCAACGTACGATAAGCACGGTTATGTTGTTCTGAGTCATCGTGACCTACCACAGTACGTTGAGTATTTTCCTCTTCCTTATTCTCTTCCCCAATGCTTTCCCGTTCGCCTTCCGGTAATATTTCTTCACTCGTTTCTTCAATTGTCCCTCCTATCGCCTCTTTTCTTTCATCCAACACTGGAACTGTAGCAGCCAGTACCGGACGAGAAGCCGTCAAAGGTTGTTCTTCTTCCGGTAATTCTGAAAGAATATCTGTTGCCGCGTGTTGCTGTTGCCCAAGCTCTTCAGCCAACGATTGCTTATCACGCACGTAATCGGCTGTAGAAGAATTTATAAACCAGAACGTCAGCGACGAAACAGCTACAACCGCTACAGCGGCAGGCGCAGCAAAAAAACGGCGGNNNTACAACCGCTACAGCGGCAGCCGCAGCAACAAAGCGGCGTGTCCTCCACATCGGAATGACGCGTGGTGCAGACAATTCCTCCTCCAATCTTCCCCACAAATCATCTGGAAGCGGTTCAGAATAATCCTCCAGCTTATTTCGAAGGTTTTCTACCCATTTATCACTCTCTTTCATCTTAGTTCCTTTTTTCTATATTCATTTATTTTCTTTATCAATAAACTCTTGGCACGGTAAAATTGTGATGATGAAGTATGTTCTGTTATCCCAAGCAATGAAGCAATTTCCTTGTGGCTCTTATTTTCGAAAACATACAAATTAAATACGGTACGATAGCCCTCAGGAAGTTCTGATATAAATTTCATCAAAACCGAACGAGGTATATCATTTACATCACTATCGTCGGTATCAGGAACATCGGGAATTTCCGTCATCAAGACTTCCTGCTGTACTTGTGCGCTTTTTTTTCTTAAGTATCCTAATGCTTCATTTACCATCACTCGCGAAAGCCAAGCCTTGAGTGAGCCTTCTCCTTGATAAGTAAACTGCTTTATTGACTGAAAAATCCGAAGGAATCCATCATGCAAGACATCTTCCGCCGTTTCACGATCTCCAATATAACGAAGACATATAGCCATCAGCGCTCCACCATAACGCTCATACAGCGTGCGGCGCGCCTGCATATCTCCCCGTTGACACAGTAACGACAATTCTTCCTCCGATATATCAGCTTTCATCTGCATTTTACTATGAAATGTAACAAAGGCAAAAATACTGCACATCTTGGAGAATAAAATTCCACTTAAAGTGTTTTTAACAATCAGGCATGCAGTAAAAAGTTATTTTATACATTCTATATATGAAATAAAACAAGAATAATAACCATGAAAAGAAAAAGATATTTTTACCACCTTATTGGAATATTATTTTGTTGTACTCTCTTCTCGGCTTGCCTGAATGACAACGAGCCTGAAATAGTCTACTCCACTCTTGGAACCGTAAATGCCGATGGAAAAGACATAAAGATAGAATCGGACTCATACGGATTACTGATACCTATCAACCCTGGATTTATTACTTCAACTCAAACAGATTCTACCGGACAAAGAGTACTGACTGTATTCCAATATGCGGGAAGTGCAACAGAAAATGAATCGAACAGCACGTCGGTCGAATTGATCCGAGTAAATAAAGTTCTAACCAAAAAGGCTGACGATTTGCGACAAGCAGGATCAGCAGATATTTATGGTAACGATCCGATTCAAATAACCGCTTCCTCACTCAGTTCAAAACACTTGAATATTCAATACGAATATTATGGCAGCACAAACATCAGTCATCGAATCAGTCTTGTACTCAATGCTGATACACAATTAGATGAAAACGGATTATTACAAGTAGAATTCAGGCACAATAATGAAGGAGATACTTACACAGAGCACCTTTGGGGAATTGTTTCATATACACTCGAAAGTATTCCTGATTACAATACCCAATGTAAAGGATTTAAAATCATTTATAATAGTGGAGCAAACAAACGTGCAGAATGGGTAGTAAAGTCAAACTCACAAGGGACACAGACAGAAGAAAATCCCTCACAAACGATAGAATCTTGTTGTTTCTAAGTTTATATCTCATACCATTCAGCAACAGCCTTTATCCTCTTCCAGGCTGTTCTGAATGGTATTTTATTATTTAACGCATGCTCCTTCTGCATGACGATACCCACGAAGGAAATCTTGTACATTCATACGTTTTTTACCAGCCAGTTGCAACGAAAGGACATTTACATATCCATCTGTTGATGCTATCTTGAAATAAGTTTTACCATCAGTTACGATGCTTCCCGGTGTCAATGAATGTTCACAGAATTGCTTTTCTGTATCGTATATTTTCAACATTACAGGAGCAAGTCCCTCCTGACAAAGCTCCGTCCACGCTGCCGGATAAGGAGAAAGACCACGCACAAAATCATACACACGCTTTACTCCTCTGGTCCAGTCTATACGACAGGTTTCTTTAAATATTTTCGGAGCAGGACGAAGTTCTTCTACTTTTGCAAGTTCATCTTGGGGAGTCGTCTTTACATTGCCTTCCAATATTGCATCAACTGTTTTCAATACCAAATCACCTCCCAAATGCATCAAACGGTCGTAAACCATTTCCACATTATCCGTATCAGCAATAGGGACACGTACCTGATCGATAATCTCCCCTGTATCGATTTCATGCTTCAGGAAAAAGGTCGTAATACCTGTTTCCGTATCTCCATTTATCACAGCCCAGTTAATCGGGGCCGCTCCACGATATTGAGGCAACAGAGAAGCATGTAAATTAAATGTTCCCAAACGAGGCATGTTCCATACAACTTCCGGCAACATACGGAATGCTACCACAATCTGTAAATCGGCATGCAATCCCCGGAGTTCGGCTATAAAATCTTCATTTTTCAATTTTTCAGGCTGGAGAACCTTCAATCCCTGTGAAACTGCATATTGTTTTACGGGACTCGGCTGTAAGACACTACCATGACGCCCCATTGGTTTATCAGGCATCGTAATTACGCCAACGATATTATATCCTCCCTCTACCAGCCTTTTCAAACTTTCCACAGCAAACTCGGGAGTACCCATATATACAATTCTCAAGTCTTTTTTATCCATAATATTCTGCTTTTTTTATTCCGCTGAAATATCTACCAGTACCTGACGATAGGTATTCAGCATCTTCGATTTAGACACAAAGCCAATATATTTATTATCTTCATCCACCACAGGCAAGTTCCATGCACCGGTCGTATCGAACTTTTTCATCACTACCTCCATCGAATCAGTATTGATAATAGGAGCTGTAGGAGGCTTCATGAAACTTTCTACTCGAAAGCGATGATATAATTCCTGACGGAATATAATGTTACGAATATCATCCAACACAACAATACCTATCAGCCTATCATTGGCATCGACTACCGGAAAAAGATTACGACTGGACTGCGAAATACGTTTTACCATCTCACCTAAATCCATATCCGGACGAACTTTCAGAAAATCGGTTTCAACGATACTTTCCATATTCATCAAAGTAAGAACTGCTTTATCCTTATGGTGAGTAATCAGTTCTCCTTTCTTTGCCAAACGCATTGAATAAATACTATGAGGCTCGAATACGATTATAGTCAGATACGCGCAAACCGAAACAATCATCAAGGGCAGGAAGAGATCATAACCACCGGTCAGTTCAGCTATCAGGAAAATGCCTGTCAAAGGAGCATGCATGACTCCAGACATCAAACCAGCCATTCCCATCAAAGCGAAGTTCTTCTCCGGAATATAAGTATTGCCTATATGAAACTCATTACAGACATATGAAAAGACGAAACCAGCAATACATCCCAAGAACAGACTCGGAGCAAAGATACCACCACAACCACCTCCACCATTGGTAGCACTTGATGCAAAAACCTTAAACAGAATTATGAGCACCAAATACACTACCAGCAAATTGGCATGACCATAAAAGAATGAATTATTCATCACCGTATTCCAATCGGCAGCAGTTTCTCCATTCAGCAACAGACTGATTGTATCGTATCCTTCACCATACAACGGTGGAAAAAGAAAGATCAAGATACTCAGCATTGCACCACCGATAACGAATTTTACATACGGATTGGAATAACGCCGGAATATGTTCTCTATCCAGTTCATGGAACGAGTAAAATACCAGGCAACCAGTCCACAAAATATACCTAATCCAATGGCATAGGGTATACGCTCCAGGGAAAAAGGATAATCAAGATGAAACTGGAACATAGCCTCCGTACCTAACAATAAATAAGATACAGAAGCAGCTGTTACACTCGTAATCAACAATGGAAGAAGCGAAGCCATTGTCAGATCAATCATTAGCACTTCCAAAGTAAATACCAGCCCGGCTATAGGAGCCTTGAAGATTCCAGAAACAGCCCCGGCAGCACCGCATCCCACAAGTAGCATTAGCGTCTTATGATCCATACGGAAAATACTACCTAAATTAGAACCGATAGCCGAACCTGTCAACACGATAGGCGCTTCTGCTCCGACAGAACCACCACATCCAATTGTTATGGCAGAAGCACAAACAGACGACCAGATATTATGCCGCTTGATACGACTTTGTTTACGTGATATGGCATACAGAATTTTAGTCACACCATGACTGATATCATCACGTACCACTTTCCGAATAAACAGACTGGTAATAAAAATACCTGCAACCGGATAAACCAGATACAACCAGTTAGCACCCATCGGGTCAAAATTCTCCGTCAGGAACTCCTTTATATATTCTACCAGGAACTTCAGCACATAAGCAGCTAATGCTGTAAAAATACCTACGAGAAAACTTAATATCAGGACAAACTGTTTATTCGTGATATGTTTTTCCCGCCATTGGATGAAACGCTGAAGCAAATCAAATTTGTCTTGCGATGTTTTCATCAACTATGTATTTTATTCTCTTATGACTTTCACTACTCCTCCTTCACCCAACTTAATGATGCTGGATGGTTTGGGATGGCCTGTTTCTTCACGACGGAAATCGACTATATAATCTACAGCATTCTTTATTTCTTCAGTTATTTCGCTGAATACGGCAGGTGCAGGCTGTCCGCTAATATTAGCCGATGTTGAAACGATTGCCTTACGGAAGCGGAAACAAAGTTCCTTTGAGAATGCCTCACTTGTCACACGTATTCCGACACTACCGTCCTCAGCCAGCAGATTAGGAGCCAAATTACGTGCGCCATCATAAATAATTGTAAGGGGCTTAGTTGTCATTTCTATCAGATCCCATGCTACAGGAGGTACATTACGAACATAAAAATCTACTTTCACCGGGCTGTCGACAAGTACCAGCATCGCCTTACTATCAGCTCTTCGCTTAATTTCGTACACACGTTTTACAGCCTCTTCATTGGTCGCATCACAACCTATTCCCCACACTGTATCGGTGGGATAAAGTATTACGCCACCTTTCTGCATGACTTCACATGCCTTTTTAATTTCATCTTTCATCATAATGAACGTTCTCGCTAGTTTATTCAAAGCATCACAAAAGTACAAATGATTTTTATGATAGCCCAAAAAACTTTCATTAAATTTGCATGAAAGAGTGTTATACCGACATGAGTACCAACCGCAAAATCATACACATAGACATGGATGCATTTTATGCATCTATCGAGCAGCGCGATAACCCGGAGCTGAGAGGAAAGCCTATAGCCGTAGGTCATGCCGAGAAACGTGGTGTAGTTGCAACAGCAAGCTACGAAGCGCGCAAATACGGGGTACGTTCTGCCATGTCGTCTGTCAAGGCACAAAAACTCTGCCCGCAACTGATTTTTGTACCAGGTAGAATGGAAGTATACAAACAGGTATCGGCACAAATCCACGACATTTTCCATGAATACACCGACATTATCGAACCGATATCACTGGACGAAGCCTTCCTCGATGTAACGGAAAACAAAAAAGGAATTGAACTGGCCGTAGACATTGCACGCGAAATCAAGCAGCGTATCCGGGAGAAGCTACATCTGATCGCGTCAGCCGGAGTATCATACAACAAGTTTCTGGCCAAAATAGCATCCGACCTGCGCAAACCCGACGGATTATGTACCATACATCCCGACCAGGCCGAGGAATTTATTGCCGGACTGCCGATAGAGGCCTTCTGGGGCATCGGGCCGGTCACAGCCCAGAAGATGCATACATTAGGTATCTATAACGGGACAACACTACGCAACTGTTCCTTGGACATGCTGACAAGGCAATTCGGAAAGGCTGGAAAAATATATTATGATTTTGCACGAGGAATAGACCTACGCCCCGTAGAAGCCGTACGAATACGCAAATCCATCGGATGCGAACACACATTGGAAAAAGACATCACACTGAAGTCGTCGGTGATTATCGAGCTTTATCACGTAGCCTGCGAATTGGCAGAACGATTAAAAGCAAAGAATTTCCGCGGCAGTACACTTACCCTGAAAGTAAAATTCTACGATTTCACACAAATTACACGCAGTATAAGCGTAAACCGCAACCTGTATCAACTGAAAGAAATTCTGCCTCTTGCCAAAGAACTGATAAATCAGGTAGATTTCCAGCAACACCCCATCCGTCTGCTCGGACTGTCCGTATCCAATCCGAAAGAGGAGCAGGAAGTCTATGCTCCCCAATGGATACAGTTAGAGTTAAAATTTACCGATTAAAAAGATAAGATTGTTTTTTTCTTGCAATGTTTTTCTATCTTTGGAAAGAATGTTCTCCCCTTATACTGAATATTATGAAGAAAAAGAAAAGACACATTACCTTGTTACTGTTCTTATTGCTCTTTCCTGTCATATTATATGGACAAAGCTATTATGAAACAACTATATTGGCAACAGATAAAGACATCTATCAGGCAGGAGATACAATCTATGTAACAGGAATGGTATGTGCCCCTCATTTGTTTGTTCCAAGCGAACTTGGTCACTATTGCTATATTGAACTGTCGCAAGAAGATGGAACATTAGTAAAACGGCAGAAAGTGCGTAACATTGGATCGGCTTTCTATTGCCGTTTCCCGGTAGGGCAGTTACCTGCTTCTCATTGCCTGGTAATCAAAGCATACACCCGTTTTATGAGAAACTTCCCATCGTATACATGGGGAAAGACCGTAGTTGGGGTAAAAACCGGAAACCGTTATCCCATTTTCTCCTCACAGTTGCAAGACAGTATCAAAGTGCTTTCTGGTAGAGCAGGGATAAAATGGTCCTTATCGGCAGACACACTTCAGACAGGAGAACCACTGAATATATCTGTACAGGCTGGACGATACGGTATGCAATTGCTTTGCAGAATGGAAAATGTGCGTAAAAAGAGTTCGGCAAAAATGTTAGAAGCCTTACGAACATTCAAGGCACAGGGAAGTGACGCATGTGGAAAAATACTTTTCGGAACCTGGAAATATCATTTCGTTCCAGAACAAATATTATCCTTGCAAGGAAATGTAAAAACAGCTTCGGGAAAACCTTATCAGAAAGGAGGAACAGTAGTAGCATATAGTTCGAATACGGGATTTACTTACGACACAGATATAGACGAACAAGGTCATTTCGTATTAGGAATAGATGACTTTAAAGATGGAGAACGTTTTTTTATCCAGGCTTACGACAAAAAAGGGAAATACAAAGATACTCATATCGAGATGTGCACAGACAGCTTCCCTCCCTCAAAGGCTTCACAGATCACATGGAAAGAATACGATGGCTTGTATAACGGAGAAAAAAGCTCTTCACTCAGCGATACTATAATATGGATATCGGAGATAGATGTGACAGCCCGTACGCCGTATGTAGAAAACCCCAACAGCCGTCCTTTTACCAACTACTTCGATGAAAAGAAAATCAGAGAACGACATTATATTGACCTAGAGCAAATTATACGTGCAATGCCGGGCCTGAGAATAGTCGAAACAGGTAAGGCAGACGGTGAAAATCAAAATGGCATCGATGGAAAACTGGTTCTATCTACCAGAGGAAGCGGAACATTAAACGAACTCCCTGTCGTTCATTTCTATATAGACGGCAGCTGGGCTTTGAACGAAGATTTACGGTCGATGGTCAATGTTACAGACATTGCTTCAATCGAATACATACCAGCCACAAGAGCCATGGCCCTTTATGGTTCGCGAGCATTCAATGGAGTAATTGTCATCAAAACACTTAACGGAAAACAGCATACAGAAGTCGAACCCGAAGGAATCACTTATACGCCGAAAGGACTTTCGGACAACCGTTCTTTTTCCTCCGAAGTTCCCTTACGAGTCTGCACCATACCAGCCGACAGCACTTGTACGATTCCTTTTCAGGCTCCTTCATACCCAGGAAGCTACCGTATCGTCCTCGAAGGGATGGAAAACGGCAGGAGTTTTGTGTATAAAGAACTCCCATTTGAAGTAACAGAGTAAAATAATTAAGCATCAAGCTTAATCTTTCTTAATAGAAAGTCGTATATACGAAAGTTTTTTCGTATTTTTGTAGCCAAATTCGGTGTATAATAATGAGACAATTAAAGATTACCAAAAGTATCACTAACCGAGAGAGCGCTTCTCTTGACAAGTATTTGCAGGAAATCGGTCGTGAGGACCTGATTACCGTCGAAGAAGAAGTAGAACTCGCTCAGCGTATTCGTAAGGGAGACCGTGCTGCTTTAGAGAAACTAACACGTGCTAACCTGCGATTCGTAGTATCAGTAGCCAAACAGTACCAAAATCAGGGCTTGAGCCTTCCGGACTTGATCAACGAAGGAAACTTGGGCTTGATCAAGGCAGCAGAGAAGTTTGACGAAACTCGTGGTTTCAAATTTATCAGCTACGCTGTATGGTGGATCCGCCAGTCTATTCTTCAGGCTTTGGCAGAACAATCTCGAATCGTACGTTTGCCATTGAATCAGGTAGGTTCACTGAACAAAATCAGTAAGGCATTCTCTAAATTCGAACAAGAAAACGAACGACGCCCTTCTCCGGAAGAACTTGCCGATGAGCTTGAAATTCCGGTAGATAAAATTTCGGATACGCTGAAAGTTTCAGGACGCCACATTTCTGTAGATGCTCCTTTCGTAGAAGGAGAAGACAACAGCTTGCTGGATGTTCTTGTAAACGACGACTCCCCTATGGCGGATCGTTCCTTGGTTAATGAATCACTTTCGAGGGAAATCGACAGAGCACTTTCTACGCTAACCGAAAGAGAGAAGGATATTATCCAGATGTTTTTCGGTATTAACACGCAGGAAATGACGTTGGAGGAAATCGGCGACAAATTCGGACTCACTCGTGAGCGCGTACGCCAGATTAAAGAAAAAGCCATCAGACGATTAAGACAAAATTCTCGTAGTAAGTTGCTCAAATCTTATTTAGGGTAATAAGATAAGGATCGTTTCCGAAAAAAACAGGATGCAACAGTGGGCAGCGCGCCACACTATTGCATCTTTTGTTTTTCTAAACAATGCGTTTTTCTTTGTTAATTTTCCTCATTCCTTTTTCGTATATGAGTGTAATTGTCTATTTTTGTGACCAAAACAATTAAATTATGAAATATTTCAAATTATTTTGCCTGATACTTATTGCATCAGTGGTTCTTCCTGCACTGGCAAAAGCACCGAAAGACAAACATAAGTATGGTGTATACATCACAGGAGTTTCAGCATCATTCTCCGACTCATTAGTTTACTTTACAAATATCCAATATGTAGACAGTGCTGCTGTTGATGAAAAAGGATTACTTTCCGGACGTGCTGAATACAGCATGCAACTGAAAGATTATCTGGAATCAAATAAAAAATTGAAAAACCGTACTTGCTTTGTTTATTATAACCGAAAGAAAAAGAACCTACAGAAGGAAATAAGCAAATTAAAACAAAAATATCAGAAAAATAAAAGTATCGTAGTACTTGATGTAGATCCTGAGTTCACATTTAAGAAAGCCGAATTATATTAATTACGCATGAAGAAAGCCCTGCTATATATCGTTTCACTACTGATTCTGGGTGCTTGCTCTGATGAAATTCCAGAATATCATCAGTCTGCGCGTGCCAAGCGTGTAGTACTTGCTTATTTAATAGCCAATAATAATCTCGACAACTATATCATGGACAATGTACAATGGATGTACGAAAGTTTGTCTACAGCACAAGATACCTGCACACTTGTTGTCTATTATAAACCATATGCAAGCAACAAATATCTGGATACTGCTGAAATTTTGGAATTTCAGACTGACGGATATGGAAAGATAAATGGTCAGGAGATATTAAAAGGGACTTCTCTCATCAAAGAAAACATTATAGCACAGGCTAAGCATCATCAAGCCTTACTTGGCATTGCAACCAATCCTTCCATCATGAAAGAAAATTTACGTATGATGCAGGACATAGCTCCGGCTCAATCTTACGGGTTAATTTTCGGATCTCATGCCAGTGGCTGGCTTCCCTCTCCTAATGCAGCAAACACCCGCTCGTTTGGTTGGGACGGTATACAAAGCAATACCATTGATATTCCAGAACTTGCAAGTACATTGGAACAGAGTT
This sequence comes from Bacteroides sp. CAG:1076, assembly GCA_000436795.1. Taxonomy (GTDB): domain Bacteria; phylum Bacteroidota; class Bacteroidia; order Bacteroidales; family Bacteroidaceae; genus Phocaeicola. The sequence goes on along the minus strand of HF993251.1, from coordinate 36,431 downwards.
TTCCTTCCGGTAATCTTGAATTTACGTTATTCGATGCGTGTATGATGGGTACAGCGGAAGTTTTTTACGAATTACGTAACGCAACTCACTATTGCGTAGCTTCTGTAATGGAAACTCCTGTCGCAGGTTTTCCTTACGATCGTTTCTTCATCAATCTCTATGATGACTCTATCGATTATGCAGAAATATGCAACGAAACAGCTCAATATAATAGAGAAAATAATTGGTGGGGAACATATGCCGCAGTAGATTGTACAGCAATGGGAAATATGGCACAAGCCATACAGACAGAACTCACCAGTCACCAGTCGGAATTACAGACTATCGACTATACACAGGTTCAGCAATATGGCTATGGAGATTACAAAAATTTTTCATTTGATGTAATCGATTTCATTTCACAACTGAACGGAGGTAATATTCCAGCATCGGTACAGAGCAGTATCGACCAAGCTGTGATCGCCAAAGACTGTCTGGATGGAAAAGAATATCCACTCATGACCTTGAAAATTGATCCAGACCGCTTCTGTGGTATGGGTATGTATCTTCCGGGTAAGAATATCAACTATACGTGGGACAGATACTGTCAGTCATCCATCGCATGGTATAATGCTGCCGGATGGAATGAACTTCAGCCATAATCAATTCTTCTTTAGTGCTGCAATTATAATTGCAGCATCATTGGAGGAAGAGAGCTACTACATTGTACTATAAGTTGTAAAACTTTCGCTTATTATTAGTTTTATCATAAAATGGACAGTAGGCTGTTTGTCTTCTGTCATGATTTCAGATACCAATGCAGCAGCACAATGCCTTGCCATAAAGATTCCTTTTTCTGCAAGCTCCTCAATTGTCTGAATAATCTTTTATAGATTTCCTCTAAAGTGTGTCCACAAAATTTACATTTATTGGGCTTTTTCGGACTAATTTGATTACTTTTGCATCAACATTATAACACTAAAATTATACTCAATTTCATACCCTACTGTACCCAAAAAGAGCCGGATATGTTGCTTTTGCTAAAATAAATACGCCTTTGTTAAACTTTATCGTATGAAACTATCAGTAAGATATATCGTCATCATCATTGTCTGTCTTTTCACGGTCCAACTTCAAGCAGGATTACTCAACGGCATGTTCAATGTCAGACAAATAGGAAATACTGAAGGACTTAGCAGCCAACGTGTATTCTCCATTATAGAGGATAACCATAGTGTAATCTGGATTGCAACAAAAGATGGGATAGATCGTTATAACGGACAAAGCGTAAAAAACTATACCCTTCAAGGAAATTTTTATTACGGTGACATGGCCGGACGCCGCATCCGATTATTATATGACCATCACAACAGATTATGGGCGTACGATCACACAGGGAGAATCTATCAATACTCAGCTAAGACCGACAGCTTTGAGCCAGTATTATACTTAGGAGAATACATTAATGGAGAAATCATTCTCAATAAGTTATGTATAGATGCAGATGGAACATTATGGATTGGATTAAGCAAAGGGCTTTACAGAAAAACAGCCAACGAAAAAATTTCCCTTGTTGTCCCACAACAATATATCAACGATATTACTTGCGTAGGAGATTCACTTTTTGCAGGGAGTTCTACTGGTGTCTTACAACTTTCATGTTCTCATCCTTCTCGTCCTCAAGTACTTGCTAAAGATAAAAACATACAAACTTTATATTACGATACTATCCAACAGAAGCTTTGGATTGGGACCTTTAACAGCGGCTTGTGGAATATAAATTTGCAAACATCAGCCTTACAGCAAGTGGAGAAACAAAATTCCATTTTTCTCAACCCGATACGCGCCATTACCCCCTACGACAATCAAAAACTCCTAATTGGAATTGATGGAGGAGGTGTATATACAGTAGACCAACAAACAGGAGAAGCCCAACTATTTATCAGCACCGAAGATAGCAGTGATGTCTTTTTACAAGGCAACGGAGTATACACAGTCACCAAAGATCATCAAGATAATATTTGGATAGGAAGCTATACAGGAGGAGTTTCCGTCGCTATCTTATTAAAATATCCGGTTACTATTTTCACTCACGAAAAGGGGAATCCCCAATCACTGGCAAATAATAATGTCAACGATGTAGAAGAAAATACGAACGGTGATTTATGGTTCGGAACCGATGATGGTATCAGTATTCTAAAAGCCTCAACAACTCATACGTGGAGCCACACACTCAAGTCTACCGTCGCTGTAACACTTTGCAAAGGAGAAAACGGTACAATTTGGGTGGGTACTTACGGTGACGGATTATACCTGCTCGACAAATCAGGAAAAATTATTCAACACCTTACTCAAGGAGCAGGAGAATTGACAACCAATTACATATTTTCGGTAACCAAAGACAATGAAGGTGATTTATGGATAGGTGGAATGGAAGGATGCCTGCAGGTTATAACACAATCAGGAAAAACTAAAAAAATATTCAATACCATAAACTGGATTCACTCCATCGAAGTAATCAATTCAGACCAAATAGCTGTAGCCACAGTAAATGGCTTTTGCATTGTCAACAAAAAGAGTGAAGAAATACGCCGCTATGCCACATGCGAAGATTTTAATCAACAAAATGCAAGTGCATACATTATTTCCATGCTCTTCAACAACGACGGTACCGTATGGTTAGGCACCGAAGGAGGCGGCCTCAGCTTATACAACATGCACACCCACACACTGAAAACATTCACAACGCACGAGGGTATGTTGTCGGATGACGTATATAGTTTGCAACGAGATTCAAAAGGTTGCATATGGGCAAGTACGGGAAAAGGTCTGGCCATTGTAAAAGATTCCAAGGTATTAAACTTAAATTATATCTACGACATTGATAAAGTATACAATAAATCATCCTGCATACGCCTGTCCGACGGACGATTTGCATACGGCAGTACCAGTGGTGTCGTCCTGATAAATCCCAATGCTATAACAGCAGCCAACTATGAAGCCCCGCTTCGTTTCACCGATTTACGGGTAGAATACCTCAATCCACAAGAATCCAAACAACTGCATCCCTATATTTACCAGATGCTGTTGGATAACAATGTCAGACTCGATTATAAGCATAACTCCTTTATCGTAACTTTCGAGTCCATCAACTACCGTTTTCAACACGACATTGCCTATCAATATATTCTCGACGGTTATGAAAAATCATGGAGCGACTTATCATCAAACGGCACAATACGATATACCAACGTATCGCCGGGAACCTATCTGTTAAAAGTACGCAGCCTGAAAAAGAGCAACGGACAAATCATTTCAGAGCGCACACTTCCTATTACTGTAGCACAACCCTGGTGGAACTCCTGGTATGCATGGATTATTTATATCTGCCTCATAGGTAGTATATTCTACTTCATATTACGCTACAAAAGCAATCAGTTACAGAAGAAGTATGATGAAGATAAAATAAAGTTCTTCATCGATACAGCTCATGACATTCGAACTCCGGTCACTCTTATTATGGCACCCCTTGAAGATCTTAGCAAAGAACAAGGATTGTCCGATAAAGTCCACTATCTACTGGATATGGCTCGAAACAATACGCACAAGTTACATACTCTTATTACACAACTACTTGAATTTGAAAAAGTAGATACTCATAAAAAGCCAATAGAACTAAGGCCCACCAATATCAATAAACTGCTTACTGAAGAATGTGCCAGTTTTCAATCCTTCTGCGACAAAAAGCAATTGCACTTGGAATTACTTCTGCCAAATCATGAAGTATACGCTTTGTGCGACCAGCATTTGATGGAAATGCTGCTCGACAATTTAATATCTAATGCATGTAAATACACCCAGCCACAAGGTCGTGTCAGTTTGAGCCTGTCATGTAGCAAACAAAAAGTAACTATCGAAGTAAAAGATACTGGAATAGGTATTCCTACCCAAGCGAAAAGTCAACTGTTCAACAATGTGTATCGTGCTGAAAATGCCAGAGAATCACAAGAAACAGGTACCGGATTCGGACTTCTGCAAGTACAACGTATCGTTAAAATGTTACATGGAAAAATCAGTTATGAATCAGAACTAAATAAAGGAAGTATCTTCCATGTTACATTACAAAAGGCCGATGCTGTGCCTGCATCTGCCGGAAGTCAGGAAAACAAGACCTACCAAACTCGAGAAATTCACTCCTTTAATATAGGCACTACAGTACATTCCTCTCCCGAGCAACAGGATATGGAAGAACGTACCGATTCCCTCAACACTCTGTTGATAGTAGAAGACCACGAAGAACTCCGCTATTACCTACGCAAAACATTCGAACCAGACTATCGGGTTATCGATATGCCCGACGGAAAAGAAGCTCTCGAATATCTGTCGAAAGAATATCCCGACCTTATTTTATCGGATGTCATGATGCCGGGCATACAAGGAGATGAACTTTGTAAACTGGTCAAAGAAAATCCAGAAACAGCTGGTATTCCTTTCATTCTGCTTACAGCAAAAACTAATTACGATGCCGTAGTCGAAGGATTGAAGAAAGGAGCCGATGACTATATTCCTAAACCTTTCAGCACTGAAATCCTAAAACTGAAAGTACAAGGGCTTATTGAAAACAGGAACAGGCAACGGGCTTTCATCATGCGACAGGTTTTGAAAGAAGTAGGAAACGTACAGCCTGATTCCAACGAACCATCTGTTTCGGATACAATCCAACCTGCAAACAAAGTAGATGAGGTCCAGTCCTCTTTATCCGAAAGTGACCATGCTTTTGTCATACGTGCTACCCAGCTTGTAATTGAAAATATCAGCAATGCCGATTTCAACATCAACAGTTTATGTCAGGAAATGGCTATGAGCCGTACACTGTTTTACAGTCGACTTAAGTCATTGACAGGGAAAGCCCCTCAGGAATTCATTCGCATCATACGCCTTCAGAAAGCGGCCGAATTACTAAAACAAGGAAGAAATGTGACAGAAGTAGCCACCGATACAGGCTTTATCAATGTAAAATATTTCAGCATGCTGTTCAAAAAACAATTTGGCATCCAGCCAAGCAAATACGAACAAGAGCATACAGATTAACCCGTTTCAAGACAAGAAATCAGTTATCATACTTTTTCCTTCATGCCGGTAAGCAGCAATGTTTACTGGCTTTTTTTATATTATCCCGCTCAATAAGGTAATAAATACCCCAATTCATAGGCAGAATACAGTTTTTCAAGTACATAAAGCTATCAGGATAAACAAAATTGTCAGCAATCAAACCTTATATGTCAGCTATCTGACCATCCATTTTACACACAATCATCATTTTTGCAACAGCCAAAGAGGAAAAAGATATCCTTTTTAGCCAGACATAATTCATTAACCCTATAATTATCTATAATATGAAAAAGGCAAAATTTTTACTTCTATTCTTAATGTGTTCTATGTATCAGTCCTGCTCATCTGATGAAAGCAACTTGGAATCACCACAAGAACCTCAGGAAAATTTCGTATTCAAAGACGATTTCGAAACATTCGATGAAAGCATCTGGACCAAAGAGAGTCACGAAGCTGGCTGGGTAAACCAGGAATTACAGATTTACGATGCAGCCCATGTATCGGTCGGAACCGATGAAGGAAGATCTGTGCTGATTCTGACAGCCGAACGCAAAGGTGATAAAATCTACTCCGGACGAGTAAACAGTCAGGGGAAAAAGAGTTTCCAATATGGCAAAATAGAAGCAAGCATTAAGCTTCCTAAAACAGCAAACGGATTATGGCCGGCTTTCTGGATGATGGGCGACAATGATATGCCGTGGCCTCAATGTGGAGAAATTGACATTATGGAAATGGGACAAGAAAATGGCATAACCTCCGGCAGTACTGAAACTTACCTGAATACAGCCATTCATTATGGAACAGACTACGAAAGCGGACATCGTCAGGAATATCATGCCGACAACGTAGCTCAAAGTCTGCAAGACGGCAACTACCATTCTTACTTACTGGAATGGAACGAGAATACCTTAACCGTAAGTATCGACAACGTAAAGTTCCACACATTCGACATCAGCAAAATCAGCGGACGTTACGAATATTTCCATCATGACTTCTATCTCCTGTTCAACCTCGCTGTAGGAGGAAGTTTTACAGGCATTACCAACATAGATGACATTACAGCTTTGAAAGACGGAGAAAAAGTCAATATGTACATTGACTGGATAAAAGTGTATTAACCCTAATAATATAAACTATGAGAACAAAAAATTGTAAGTACACATTATTATGCGGAACACTCTCACTTTGTTTTATAGGTGGAGTTCCACCCATGCAGGCGATTGCCCAAACTACCCATTCGGCTGTTGAGCAACAAACCACTGCCGTAACAGGCGTTGTAACAGATGCAACGGGTCCTGTCATCGGAGCATCAGTTATTGAAAAAGGAAATACGACCAATGGTACCATCACCGACTTAGATGGTAAATTCACCTTGAATATCCGTCCTGGAGCAACCTTAGTCATCAGTTATATAGGATATAAAACCGTAGAAATAGCAGCCAGCAAGAAGCCCCTGAAAATTGTCATGTCGGAAGACAGTAAAGTGCTGAACGAAGTTGTCGTAACAGCATTGGGTATCAAGCGTGAACGTAAAGCACTGGGATACGGTGTAGACGAAGTAAAAGGTGAATCACTGACCAAGGCCAAGGAAACCAACGTAATCAACTCCATGGCAGGTCGTGTACCGGGACTGGTTGTCAGCCAGACAGCCGGAGGTCCTTCCGGATCTACCCGAGTTATCTTACGTGGTAGTACAGAAATGACAGGAAACAACCAGCCGTTGTACGTCATCGATGGAGTGCCCCTCGACAATACCAACTACGGTAGCGCCGGAACTTCCGGAGGTTTCGACCTGGGTGATGGTATTTCCAGCATCAACCCCGATGATATTGAAAACATGTCCGTACTGAAAGGTCCTGCCGCTTCAGCTCTTTACGGTAGCCGTGCCAGCCACGGAGTCATCCTCATCACGACCAAGAAGGCAAACGGTAAAGAAAAGTTCAGCGTAGAATACAACGGTACCCTGACTTTCGATACCCAGCTGGCCAAATGGAACGACATACAGCAAGTATATGGTATGGGTAGCAACGGAACATACAGCATCGATGCCATCTCGAATACGAACAAGAGCTGGGGACCGAAAGCCGACGGCAGCAACATGCTGAAATACTTCGACGGCGTAGAACGCCCCTACCTGATTATTCCAGACAATACATCTGCATTCTTCCGTACAGGTCTGACTGCAACAAATACGGCTATCATCAGCGCCAATAGTGGACACACCGGCGTACGTTTTACTTATACCGATATGAGAAACAAAGATATCGTTCCTCAGTCGAACATGAGCCGTGATATCTTCAACTTACGTACCAATACCAGTTTGGGAAAGGTTGACGTAGATTTCAGTGCCAACTATACTCGTGAAGCTGTAAAGAATCGTCCGGCACTGGGCGACAGCAAATCGAATATCGGAAAGAACCTGATGACACTGTCAACGACATACAACCAGGAATGGCTGAAAACCTATCAGGATGAAAACGGTGAATATTCCAACTGGAACGGTATGGATCCGTATAACATAAACCCTTACTGGGATGTTTACAAGAACTCAAATAATTCAAAGAAAGACCAGTTCCGTTTCAACGGTAAGGCAATCTGGAACATCAACAAGCATCTGAAACTGCAAGGAACCATCGGTGCCGAATTGAATTATTTCATTTTCGAAGACTTCAAGGCACCTACAACTCCTGGATACGAAGCCGGTTACTTGCAGAACAGTAACTTCCGCAACCGTATGTACAACTTCGAACTGCTGGCTCTTTACAACAATACATGGGGAGATTTTGATTTCAACGCTACCTTGGGTGGAAACATTTATAAGGTAAACAATCAGACCACAATCACAACCGCACAGGATATGCAGATTCGCGATGTAGTAGCCTTGATGAGTTTCAACGAAACCAGTCTGGAGCAAAACAGCTACCGCAAGCAAATCAATTCAGTTTACGGAGCGGTAAACGTAGGCTGGAAACATTTGGTTTATCTCGATGCAACCTTGCGTGGCGACCAGTCGTCTACCCTGCCAATCGGAAACAATGTATACATTTACCCGTCATTCTCGGGCAGTTTCGTCTTTTCCGAACTGCTGAAACAAAGCGACCTGATGCCTTACGGAAAATTCCGTCTGTCATGGGCACAGGTAGGTAGTGACACCGATCCGTATCAGTTGGGACTGGTTTATACCAAATCTAAATTTACTTATCCAGGGTACACCATCGGTTATATCAACAATTCGACCATGCCAAACAAGAACTTAAAACCAACAAAAACCAACTCCTTTGAACTTGGTCTGGAAATGAAGTTCTTAAAAAACCGTATTGGACTCGATTTTACTTATTATACCCAAAACAGTAAGAACCAGATTATGGGTATGGCAAGTTCATGGACTACCGGTTATAATTACCGCCTCATCAACGCCGGTGAAATTGAGAACAAAGGTATTGAAATAGCCCTCAACACCCGTCCGGTACAACTCAAGGATTTCTCTTGGGACTTGAACCTGAACTTCTCAAAGAACAGCAACAAGGTTAAGAAGCTGGTGGACGACATGGATATGTTCGAACTTGAAAAAGCTGCATGGCTGGATGTACAAGTCGCAGCCAAAGTAGGTGAAAACTTTGGCTCCATCGTAGGTCCGGACTTCAAACGCAACGAAAACGGTGATATTCTGATCGACCCGCAGACCGGACTTCCCCAGTACGACAAGAGCAACCACGTTCTGGGTAATGCTTCATGGGACTGGACCGGTGGTGTCGGAACGACTCTTACCTATAAAAACCTGTCACTGTCTGCCCTCTTCGATATCAAAGTAGGAGCCGATCTTTACTCTATGTCAGCCCGTGCTTCTTACGAATCAGGAAAGAGCAAGGAAACACTTGCCGGACGTGAAGAATGGTATCGTTCTGAAGAACAGCGTCAGGCTGCCGGAATTGCAAAAGGCTCTCCCGACTGGACTCCGACCGGTGGTTTCATCGCTCCGGGTGTAATCGACAATGGCGACGGAACTTATCGTCCGAACGACATCTACATCAATCCGGAAGACTACTGGATGAGTGTCTGCCGAAACGCTCCTTCCATGTTTATCTACGATAACTCCTACATCAAGTGCCGTGAAATCACATTGAGTTACAGAGTTCCCGAAACATGGTTGAAGAATGTAGTAAAAGGACTCACGGTTTCGTTCGTAGCACGTAACCCGTTCATTGTATGGAAAAACATTCCTAACATTGACCCGGATTCGAACTACAACAACACTACCGGTATGGGATTGGAATACGGTTCACTGCCGTCACGCAGAAGTTACGGCTTCAATGTCAATCTCAAATTCTAACAATATTCATCGTTCAATATATTAAAGTAGATATACAATGAAAAACTATAAATCATACCTTACCTTGATATTGACGGCATTCACCCTGCTCTTCACCGCATGTAGTGATGAGTACATGGAAAGTATGAATACAGACCCGTCGAAAGCCGCAACCATCGATCCGAATGCACAGCTCACCACAGCTCAGTTGCAGACTTACGGCGACTTGAGTATGGTAGAAATCTACAGAAACTACCTGTACGCCTTCAACCAGCAGCTGATGGGTTGCTGGAATACAACCAACTACGGAGGCAGACACACTGTCGATAACAATGAAATGGGACGCATCTGGACTACATTTTATACAAATGCCATTAAGAACCTGACCGATGCACAATATCGTACGACCGACGACCCCGACAAAGTAAATATCAACGCTGCCGTACGTATCTACAGAGTATACCTGATGTCACTCATTACAGACATTCACGGAGATGTACCTTACAGTGAAGCCGGAAAAGGATTTTTGGAAGAAAAGTTCAACCCTCGTTACGACACACAGGAAGAAATATACAATGATTTCTTTACAGAACTCAAGGCAGCCGGCAACAGTCTGGATGCCAGCAAGGACAAAATCACAGGAGATGTAATCTACAACGGCGATGTAAGCAAATGGAAAAAACTTGCCAATTCACTAAGACTGAGATTTGCCATGCGTATCTCCAACATAGCTCCTCAAAAAGCTCAGCAAGAGTTTGAATCAGCCCTGCAAGATGAAGGAGGTATTTTTCAGAGCAGCGACGACGACGCACTGATTCAATACATGGAAAAATCATTCAGTTTCGGACAAGAAACCTACACCGACTACCGTGGTAACGCTTTGTCTCAGTTATTATTCGGTAATGACCCGGCAAATAACCCGAGCTACCTCTGCTCTACCCTCTTCAACCATCTGTATAATACTGGCGACCCTCGTACATTTATGATCGGACGTTGCTATTACGACGGACTGATGAGTTCTACCAGCCCCGACAATCGTATCGACCTGACGAACGAAATGCTTGAAAAAGGCATAGACTTCCATCCGTGCGATCCGGGAGCTTATTCCTGGGAACCCTGGCCGGCAGGATACGACAGCGACATTCTGAAAGAACTGGCAGAAACAAATCCTTCGGTAACCGTGAGCGTATCTCGTGAAACCGAGCCCAAACTGGCCAGCAACTTCCTGAAAAGTACCAATCCCGGCGTAGTCATAACCTACGCAGAAGTTAAATTCCTGCTGGCTGAAGCAGCCCTGAAGGGATGGAACGCCGGAAGTAAATCGGTAGAAGATTTATATAAAGAAGGTGTACGTGCCGCTATAGACTTCCTGACAGACAATTATGGATGTGAACAAGTTTCGGACGAAGCCTTCAACGAATACATCAGCAACAACGGAATAGGCTATACTAACGAACAAAAGAAAGAAGCCATTAATACTCAGGCATGGATTCTTCACTTCACCAATCCTGCCGAATGTTGGGCAAACATACGCCGTTCCGGTTACCCGAAATTGAAATCACCGGCAGAATACGGATTTGGACAATACCTCACCGGAGGTACAGAAATTCCGGTACGTCTTTGCTATCCGGTACTGGAATCTTCTTACAACAAAGCAAGTTACGAAGAAGCATTAAGTCGCATGGGAGGAACAGACAACTGGTATACTCCGGTATGGTGGGACAAAGATGCAACAAAATAACAACCATTTTTTTAATTCGAATCAATATGAAAAAGATATATTCCATACTATTGATAATGCTTGCCTTGAGTTTCGGACTCATTGCCTGCACGGAAGAGACTCCATTTTCTACAGCAACAGAGAATGACGATCCCCACATCCTCGACCCATTGTTTCCCGACCGCGTTAACGGCGAACTGCCAGTTGTTTCAAACATCAGTCGCAATGTCAATTTCTCGATGACACTAACCGTGACTCCTGCCGATTATACAACCGTTACATGGTTCATCGACGGAGAAGAAATACAGACCGGAAAAGAAATTGACCTCGCACTGAAAGCAGGAACTTATCACCTGAAAGTGACTGCTACAACCAACATCGGTAAATCGACCTACCGTGAAGGACTTATTCAGGTAAATCCCTTGGCAGACGACCCTTGGGCTACGGAAGTTGCCTTTGAACGCATCATTGCCGCAGGAGAAAAAGCACAGCTTTATGGCGACAATCTCAATAAAGTAAAGAGCATCGTCATTGGTGGAAAAACAGCAACCGATGTCACTTACACCGACAACGGAGCCAACAGCTACATTGAATACACTGTACCGGCAGACCTGACAGACGGAACGTATCGAATCATCCTTGTAGACGATGGAGGCAATGAATACGGAGGAAACAAAGTAACCGTTACACACGATGCACTTATCACAGCCGGTTCGGAACGCATCACAGCAAACAGTGAATGGGTAATGACAGGTATCAACCTCAACCAGATTGCATCGTTCACTTTCGCCGGACAGACCATAACCAGCTTTACCCGACAGTCGGCTACCGAAATAGCCTTTATCTGTCCTTCTCTGGAAGACGGAGAATACGCACTTACCGGAAAAACTACCTCGGGCAAAGAAGTAATGTTCTATACAAGCGAAGGAAACATCGCGGAACAGACTGTAGTCGTTTCTTCGGAAAGAGTTTTGTGGGAGGGTCATCACTACGTATCATGGGATTTGCCTGATGATAATCCGAACAAGACTTTCAATCTGATTGGAAAAGATGTATTTGCCACCTTTAAGGCAGGTGCTGTATTGAGCATCCATTATTCCGTAAATCCGGCAGATGCATACCATCAGTTGCGTACCACAACCGGCTGGTGGAACGACCTGCCAGGCACCTCTGTCATCGAATTCCAGGAAGACGGAGTAAAGCAAGTACAACTCACGCAGGAAGTGCTGGATAAGATTCAGACAGAAGATGGATTCTTATGCATCGGACACGGATATTATGTAGATAGAATCAGCGTACAATAATACACTTAATAGCATTATGATACACCCAAAAATTGCCTTAAATTTATTTTCCATAGCAATAGCTGCCTGTTCCATACAGGCAGCTCCACCGGTAGCAATCGCTAAAGATGCCAAACTGGAACAACAAGTAGAAACGACTCTCTCGAAGATGACGCTGGAAGAGAAGATCGGACAGATGACCGAACTTTCCATTGATGTGCTGGGAAGTTTCGTTGATGGAGAATTCCAACTTGATGAAGCTAAACTGCACAAGGCTATAGCCGAATACAAAGTCGGATCGTTTCTGAATGCACCGGGCCCAGTCGCACAAGACAGAGCCAAGTGGCAGGAAATCATAGGAGCTATCCAATCTATGTCGATGAAAGAAATAGGCATTCCCTGTATTTACGGTCTGGACCAGAATCATGGAACAACTTATACGCTGGACGGAACACTTTTCCCGCAGAACATCAACCTGGGAGCTTCTTTCAACCCCGACCTGGCATACGAAGCAGCCCGCGTAACAGCATACGAAACTCGTGCCAGCGACTGTCCGTGGACATACTCTCCTACCGTTGACATGGCACGCGATCCACGTTGGTCGCGCGTGTGGGAAAACTACGGTGAAGACTGTCTGGTAAACGCCATCATGGGAAGTACAGCCGTCCGCGGATTTCAGGGAGATGACCCCAACCATATTCCAGCTGACCGCATCGCTACCTCGGTAAAACATTACATGGGTTACAGCCTGCCACGTACAGGAAAAGACCGTACTCCTGCCTATATTCCTGTATCGGAGTTGCGCGAAAAATGCTTTGCTCCTTTCAAGGAATGCGTAGAAGCAGGAGCACTGACCATCATGGTCAACAGTGGTTCCATCAACGGTGTCCCCGTTCACTCCAACCACGAGCTGCTGACGAAATGGTTGAAAGAAGACCTCGGATGGGACGGAATGCTGATTACCGACTGGGCCGACATCAATAATCTGTATACCCGTGAACGTATTGCAGCCACCAAAAAAGAAGCAATCCAGATAGCTATCAATGCGGGTATCGATATGGCCATGGAACCCTACGACTTGAACTTCTGTACACTGTTGAAAGAGCTGGTAAAAGAAAATAAGGTACCGATGAGTCGTATAGACGATGCCGTACGTCGTGTCCTCCGGCTGAAGTATCGTCTGGGGCTCTTCGAGCGCCCCAATACCCAACCCAAGGAATATCCTTTGTTTGGCAGCAAGGAACATGCCGAACTGGCTCTCCGTGCAGCCGAAGAATCGGAAATCTTGCTGAAGAACCAAAACAACATTCTGCCATTGGCTAAGGACAAGAAACTGCTGGTAACCGGTCCGAACGCCAACTCCATGCGTTGTCTGAACGGTGGCTGGAGCTATTCATGGCAAGGACATCTGGCAGACAGATTTGCCGGAAAGTACAATACCATCTACGAAGCCCTGTGCAACAAGTTCGGTGCCGAAAACATCACTCTTGAACAAGGCGTAACTTACAAGCCGGAAGGTGCTTATACCGAAGAAAACGAACCGGAAATTGAAAAAGCCGTAGCTGCTGCAAAGAACGTTGACATCATCATCGCCTGCATCGGTGAAAACTCGTATTGCGAAACGCCGGGTAATCTTTCCGACCTGACTATTTCACCCAGCCAGCGTGAACTCGTTAAGGCACTGGCTGCTACCGGTAAACCGATTGTTCTGATATTGAACGAAGGCAGACCTCGTCTGATAAACGATCTGGAACCTCTTGCCAGCGGAATTATCAATATTCTGTTGCCGGGTAATTACGGAGCAGATGCTTTGGCAAATATTCTGGCAGGCGATGTCAATCCGAGTGCCAAGATGCCTTACACCTACCCGCGTCATCAGGCAGCACTTACGACTTACGATTACCGGGTAAGCGAAGAAATGGATAAGATGGAAGGAGCCTACGACTACGATGCCGTCATTTCCGTACAGTGGCCGTTTGGTTACGGATTAAGCTACACTACATTCTCGTACAGCAACCTGCGTGTAAACCACACCTCATTCACTGCTACCGATGAACTTCAGTTCTCAGTAGATGTAACCAATACCGGAAACCGTGTGGGAAAAGAAACAGTCATGCTGTTCAGCAGCGATCTGGTAGCCTCGCTTGTACCCGAAAACCGCAGACTGCGTGCCTTCCAGAAAATAGAATTAAAGCCGGGTGAAACCAAGACTGTTACCTTGACCATTAAAGCCAGCGACCTCGCATTCGTTGGAGCCGACGGTAAATGGATTCTCGAGCAGGGTGATTTCCGCATGCAAAGCGGCAATCAGACACTGAACATTACGTGCAGCCAGACACACAAATGGGATTCACCTAACAAATAACAGTTTATTCAAAGTTGCTCAATTTTGAGCAATTAGCACTCAAAACGCATAAAAGTGGGATAGTATTGCTTAACACAATATTATCCCACTTTTTTAAATATATTTATATCGGTATATTTCCACCAGCAATTACTTTTTACACAGAAGAAGTACAAGAGAAATATAGATTTCAATTTAAGAAAACATTTACAATGTAATGCTGCCTAAGTAATTATACACGACCTCTCCCTCTACATAAGGCAAAAGATCGTTATAGCCATCTACTCGAATAATATCCATATCCAATGATTTTTTCCCATATTCCTTATTTAATGTTGACCAGCCAAAATCGAAATTTTCTCCTTTCGAAAATACCATAATCTTTTTCTCCGGAAGTTTTACCGGCTGATTTTTAAACTTAACATATACATATAAAGTAGCCATAGGTTTATTGTACGCAGGGACACGAGCATATTCTCGCATGCCATAAAAACCTTTGGCACGTGTTTTATCAACGGGAAGAGAAGTAAACAGAGAAGCATTTGCAAAATGAAATGCACATTCTTCCCATAGGCAGTAACGAAGTTTACTCAAATCATTCTGCTGCTTGGTCTTTACATCTGTACAAGAAAAGCCAGACAAAGGAAAACACTCCTTAGCCATATCATATTGTTGCAATTCCGACAAGCATTTTAAACGAAAGACTTTTGAAAAATCGGCCTTTCCCAATTCCTGCTGAAGTGTTGCCAGATAAGTCTTACGCATTTCCTCCAATGCAAAAGGATCTGCTGACGCCTGTTTAAATTTTTCAGGAACACACAATGAAATATACTTGTCTACAACTTTTTCATCTACTGGAGTCTGATAAAGTTTCAATGCATAAATATATAAAATAGACGGAGTCAGGTCTACAGCTCCCTCAACTGAAGACAACATACAATCAGACATTACATTTCCACTGGTTAAAGCTTCATTCAAACTGATACTGAAGCGTTTTCCTCCTCCTTCAGCCATGACAACCAACGGCATTTCAGGCTGTGTATAAATTCCCATGGACTCATATAGTTTTTTATCATATCCGGGTATAGAAGTAATAACAACTTTTAAGCCATCAATATCTCGTTCATAAACGGAACTTAAACTACCTTGTTCATCGACTGTCCGCATAAATAAATATCCTGAAGAAGCTGGCTTACCAATAATAAGAGTATCACCCTGTTCGTAGTTTTTTCCATTACAAGCTACGATTGCCTGTTGTGCATAAACATCTGTCATCATCAGGCTCCCAACAAATGCCATTGCACAGCATAAAAGTTTTGTTTTCATAAGTAAAGTTTAGATTCAACATATGCAAATATAGCAAAATTTCGATAAAGGCCTTTATTCATCGATAAAACAGACAAAGAATCTTCAGATAACATCGTTTCTTCTTCTTTTTTTCTTCAGCAGATTCCACTGATTTTTTGTACAAAACATTTTAGAATTTGTACAAATTTTCAAAAAACGTCGAGAGAAATTTCGAAGAACAAGCGCAAAAGTTATATCAAACAATAGCAATCATGCTTTTTCCACCCTTCACGCCCTTCACCATCCCCGCTCAAGACAGGAAATCCGATAGAATGGAATGCTAAAAAGCCCAAGTCCAAGCCATGTGAAGGATGTGAAGGGCAAAACAAGATACAAATAATACTTAATAATCAATAAATATACATTTCTTATATAAAAAACCTCTAAACAATTATATAAATTTCATAGTTTTGCAATTTGATACAACCTCAAACTAAACATTATATGATACTAAACAGACCCCTACTATTGCGAGCTTTAGCAGGAGCTTTGTTGTGCGCACCAGTCTGTGCATCGGCTGGAAATATAAGCCATTACAATGCAGCAACAGAAGCTAAAGTTTTTCCGTGGAAGAAAAAAAAGAACAAAGAAAAGACGGAGGAAGTAAGTAAAACCGACTTTGAAAAAATTGCATCCGAAGGCAATCTCGTTGCCCGAGGCATGTTCAATGTGTATGCACAAGACGACAAGTACTATTTTGAAATCCCTGTTTCACTGCTTCAGCGTGACATGCTGGTGGTGAACAAATTGCAAAGGGTGCCTTTCGAACTGAATGATGCCGGTGTGAATCGTGGCACAAACTACGAAACTCAGATGATACGCTTTGAATGGAACAAGCAGGCGAAGAAAATCATGGTACGGCAGAGCCGCCCGCTGCCGGAATCGCCCGAACATGATGCCATAACCCGCTCGGTTCGGGATAACTTCATATCTCCACTTATCGACGATTTCAAAGTAGAAGCTTGCAGTGCCGATTCTGCTTCGGTGTTGATTCAGATAAACGACATTTACGACGGCTCGGAAACCAGCATCAACAATGTTTTCGATAATATCAATCTGGGCACTTCGGCGGTAAAGGATTTATCACGCATCATTTCGATAAAGGCTTTCCCCAACAACATCGTGGCAACTTCCGAACTGACTACGAAAGTGCGTGAGGGAATGTCGTCGGTCAACGTTACTGTAGAGGTAAGTTCTTCGCTTGTATTGCTGCCGGAAAAACCGATGATGGGACGTCTTGACAACCCGAAAGTGGGATACTTCACTAAGGATTTGCTCTACTTCAGCGACTCTCAGCAGAAAACGGAAGAGAAAAAATACATCACACGCTGGCGACTGGAACCGAAACCGGAAGACCGAGAGGCGTATCTGCGCGGAGAACTCGTAGAACCGGAAAAGCCGATTGTATTTTATATTGAAAATTCTACTCCCTACCGCTGGCGGAAATATATCAAGCAGGGTATAGAAGACTGGCAGATAGCTTTCGAACGTGCCGGATTCAAAAATGCAATCATAGCCAAGGAACTGCCCGACAGCATAGCGGCAAATGCTGATGACATCAACTATTCGGTTGTAACGTATGCGGCTTCGTCGAAAGCCAATGCGATGGGTCCGTCTATTCTCGACCCGCGTTCGGGAGAAATTCTGGAAGCGGACATCATGTGGTGGCACAATGTCATCTCGATGGTGCAGGAATGGATCACCGTTCAGACGGGTGCCATCGACCCGAGAGCACGGGGAACGAAACTGCCCGACGAAATGATGGGAGATGCCATCCGTTTTGTGGCTTGTCACGAAGTAGGACATTCGCTGGGATTGCGCCATAACATGATGGGCTCGTGGACCTTCCCTACGGATTCACTTCGCTCGAAAAGCTTTACAGACCGGATGAATTCTACGGCATCGTCTATCATGGATTATGCCCGTTATAATTACGTGGCACAGCCCGGCGACGGAGTTACAGCTGTGTCGCCGCATATCGGTCCGTACGATATCTTTGCCATCGAATACGGTTACCGCTGGTACGGTCTGCCTACTCCGGAAGCAGAAAAGGATATGTTATACAACTTTCTGAACAAACACAACGGACGATTGTATAAATACAGTGAAGCACAGGACCCTCGTTCGGCAGTCGATCCGAGAGCACAGAATGAGGATTTGGGAGATGACCCGGTACGTTCTTCGGAACTGGGCATAGCCAACCTGAAACGTATCGTACCCGAAATCATCAAGTGGACGACTACAGGAGAGAAGGGACAGACTTACGAAGAGGCTTCACGCCTGTATTATGCAGTGATCTTGCAATGGAATAATTACTTGTACCACGTAATGGCAAATATCGGCGGTATTTATATAGAGAATACTACAGTTGGCGACGGAGTGAAAACGTATACGTACGTAGAAAAGGAAAAGCAGGAAGCTGCACTCGATTTTCTACTGAATGAAGTACTTTGCTATCCGCGCTGGCTGTTCGATACAGAGATTTCCGACTATACGTTCCTGCTGCGCAAAAATCCGACGGGGGTAATAGAATATGCTCCGAGCCAGATTCTGAAAAATACGCAGGGATATATCTTCTGGGATCTGCTCGCCAACGAACGACTGATGCGTATGCTTGAAAATGAGTTGAAGAATGGCAAAAAGGCATTTACCGTAGTACAGATGATGGACAAGATGCATAATTCCATTTTTGCAACGACCATTAAGGGAGGTACTCCCGACGTTATGGAGCGTAACTTGCAAAAAGGATTCCTTGATGCACTGATTACGGCTGCGGCTGAAAGTGAGGGGGTAAAAATAAACAAGCAACTGACCGCAACAAGTGGCAATCCGTATCTGTTTCATCACACGCCATGGTGCAGTCATGATGAATTTACTTTCGAACAGGCCGAACGTATGGGGGATAAACGTGAGCTGAGTTTCTATGGCGGACAGGTAAATCGTATATCAGATGCCATATCAGTTAAACGGGGGGAATTGCTGCGTATCAAGAAATTGCTGGAATCAAGACGCAACACATCGGATACAGCAGCACGCTATCATTACGACGACATGATTCTTCGTATCAATACAGCACTGGGACTGAACGACTAATCTCGTTCTTCCCGTGCCGATGCACAAAAACAAATACTAAACTATTTAATACAAAATCAACAACATTTTTTTCAATGAAGAAATCCTTATTATTGACTTTGCTGCTCATCGTGCACGTATGTGCAGCATGGGCAGCCGACAAGGTAATTACCGGTAACGTAATTGCTGATGACGATAAACAGCCACTGATCGGTGTTTCTGTATATGTTTCTGCAGACGACTTGAAAAAAGCCGGAAGCAACCTGATGTCTTTGGGAGTCGTTACCGATATCGACGGAAACTTCTCCATCTCTGTACCTTCTGGCATAAAAAAACTGCAATGCAGTTATATAGGTTACACTACATTACAAATAGAACTGAAGCCGGGACAAACGCATTATAATGTTTCATTGCAACCTTCATCGACGATGTTGAATGATGTGGTTGTGACCGGTTACCAGACGGTAGAGCGTCGTAAGCTGACTGCGGCCGTTTCCAAAATCGATATATCAGAAGAACGTATCGGTACGGTAAAGAGCGTC
>HF993251.1:0-16679 GCA_000436795.1 Bacteroides sp. CAG:1076 | reverse complement strand
CGATCAGGCACTCTCGGGGCAAATTGCCGGACTTTCTGCCGTAGCTACTTCTGGAGCTCCCGGCTCTCCTGTAAAAATCCGTATTCGTGGTACGTCATCGCTGAACGGAACGCAGGATCCGCTGTGGGTACTCGATGGTATTCCTTTGGAAGGAACTGATATTCCCAGTCTGGAATCGCTGAAAAACATTGATGATGTACAGCAGTCTTCCATCGCAGGATTGAACCCAGCCGACATTGCCGACATCACAGTATTGAAAGATGCTGCCGCAACGGCTATTTATGGTGCACGCGCAGCAAACGGTGTAATTGTCATCACGACTAAAAACGGTAAGGCAGGAAAGACTAAAATCAACTTCAGTACCCGCCTCACCTGGTCGCCTCAGCAGAATATCGACCGTCTGAACCTGCTGAATGCATCGGAAAAGGTCGATCTGGAATTGCAGCTGATGAAAAGCAACTATGCCATGAATGCCGACAAGGGAGAAGTATACCGTATCTTGAACCGCTACAATGCAATAGATACATTCAAGAAAAATGGTTGGGATGCCCTCTCGAAAGATGCCCAAAACGAAATAAACGCATTGCGTCTGATAAATACCGACTGGAATGATATCTTGCTACAGGATGCATTCAGTCAGGAATATAACTTGAGCTTGTCGGGCGGTAACGAGAAAGCTACTTACTATACGTCACTGGGATATTCGAAGGAACAGGGAAATATTCCCAATGTGGCTTCCGACCGTCTGAACCTTGTGATGAAAGCCAATTATAAGGTGAACCATATCTTAAAATTTGGCGCTTCGGTATTCGTGAACCGCCGCAACAACGATTCATACCTCGCTACTGACGGATTTACCAACCCGATGTTTTATGCCCGTATCGCCAATCCGTATCTGACTCCATACGATAAAGATGGAAATTATGTATACGATAGTGATATTCAAAGCGGAAACTCGGATTTGCTGTTCAACACCTTTGAAGAACGACAGAATACCTCGAATGAAACAACAATCAATTCGTTGTCTTCCATCTTCGATGTAGAACTTCGTTTTGACGACCGCTTTAAAATTACTTCTCAGGTGGGATTGCAGCTCGACAAGACTTCGCGTGAACAGATTGCCGACCAGGAATCTTTTGCCATGCGTCTGGAACATCAGAACCGACGTAACAACGGAGTTTCTTTTCTTCCGAAGAAAGGTGGTTTCGACAAGAATTATGAAAATTCGGATTCACAAGTAACCTGGAAAACTATGGGTACATACCGCGACACGTATGCTGATATTCACGAATTCGAAATTATGGTCGGTTCGGAACTTCGTCGTACGTGGGCTACGACACTTTACTCGGTGGGCTACGGGTACGACCGCCGTACCATGACCAACCAGCCGGTGGTATTCCCCAGCGAATCACAGGCTTTCCCCTTGCATTCCAAGACTAATGTAGAGAACGCCTATGTATCTGCTTTTTCTACCATGTCTTATTCGCTGCTGAACCGATACACGCTGGGAGGAAGTATCCGTTTCGACGGTTCCGACTTGTTTGGGGTAGACAAGAAATATCGTTACCTGCCACTTTATTCGGTCAGTGCCTTGTGGCGTATCTCAGAAGAACCCTTTACAGAAAATGCGAAGTGGATGGATAATCTGGTGATCCGTGCATCGTATGGTTTGCAGGGAAACATCGACAAGAACACTTCTCCATATCTGCTGGGGAAATATCAGTCGAACGCAAATCCGATCCTTCCTGGAAACACGGAAGACATGATTGTGGTAAACTCGGCACCAAACGACAAGTTGCGCTGGGAAAAGACTCACTCCGTAAACGTGGGAATGGACTTTGCCGTCCTGAATCAGGCTATCAACCTGAGCGTAGACTATTATTACCGCAAGGGAGTAGACTTGATCGGCATGCAGATGCTTCCGCTGGAAACAGGATTTACCTCGACTAATATCAACTGGGCAAGTATGACAAACAAGGGTATTGAAATAGCTTTGTCTACACGAAACATACATACCAAATCGTTTATGTGGACTACAACTTTCAACTTTGCCTACAACCAGAATAAGGTATTGAAAGAAGCTATACGAGAAGATGCCACTTACCCAAGCCGTGAAGGTTATCCGGCTGGAGCAATCTTTGCTTTCCCTTATGCCGGCATAGACGAAAACGGACAGATGACATTCTATAACAAGGAAACGGGTAAGGTGGAATCGATGAAAGAATTCTTTAAAATACAGGAATTCGGATTTGGAGCTTACGACTTGAGCAACGAAGAACTCCGAAATAAGTATGAATATATAGGAACAGCCGATTCACCTTACACTGGAGGTTTTAACAATACGTTTACGTATAAGGCATGGGAACTGGGCATCAACTGTATTTTCAATGCAGGAG
Organism: Bacteroides sp. CAG:1076; assembly: GCA_000436795.1. Classification (GTDB taxonomy): domain Bacteria; phylum Bacteroidota; class Bacteroidia; order Bacteroidales; family Bacteroidaceae; genus Phocaeicola. The sequence continues at coordinate 14,283 of HF993251.1, read as the reverse complement.
GCTATGTACGTGTACAGCCCAGCTACTCACTTACGTCGTTCGACCGCGGACAAAATACGAACCGTGATATTCTGAATCGCTGGACACCGGAAAACCCGAATGGTACGATGCCGGCTCTGGTAGACTCTAATACGGACATGGATGCTTACTTCTTCCTCGACGGAGCTGTAAACCCGTATGCGTATTCCAGCTTGTGGGTGAAGAAACAGAACTACATGCGTATACAAAGTATTCGTCTGGGATATGAACTTCCGTTCGATTTGATAAAGAAACTGGGTATCAGTCAGGCAACCGTGGCTTTGGAAGGTCGCAATCTCTTCGTATTCGGCTCGAGCTACGACAATTATCTCGATCCGGAAACAATGGGTAATCCGTATGCACAGCCTATCCCGAAATCATTTACATTCAGTTTGAATCTTAACTTTTAATTTGTAACGAACAATGAAAAAACAATATATTGGCTTGCTTTTTGCCTGTCTGACTTTCTTTTTGACGGGCTGCGACAAATTTCTGGATATTCAGCCAACAGGGAGTGTGATTCCTCAAACGCTGGCCGAATACCGTGCTTTATGGCTGAATGCCTGTACAACAGTCCCGGCAGACCGGGGACTTGCCGGTATGGGTGCTGACGAAATGTTTGTAAGCAATAAAAACGATCAGGACAAATATGGAGCTATCGAGCGATGGGAAGGTACGACAACTTCTACAACTACCGTATCGTTTGACTGGGCTAATTATTACGAAGTACTGTTTTTTGCTAATTTCATCATTGAACATCACGATGAAATATCCGAAGGAAGTCAAAGCGAAATAGAACAACTTACAGGTGAGGCTTACCTGATGCGTGCATACATGCATTTCATTCTGGTGAATCTGCACGGACAGCCTTATACCAAACCGGGAGCTCCAGCTACCAAAGCTATTCCACTGAAACTGGATACTGACCTGGAAAAACAGTTGTTCCGCAATACCGTAAGCGAAGTGTATACTTCTATTCTGGAAGATTTAAAAAGTGCTGAAGAGCTGATAAACGTGGAAAAATGGGATGACATTACCCTCTCTTACCGTTTTACCAAAGTATGTGTTCCGGCTATCCGTTCACGTGTGTACCTATACATGGGTGACTGGAAGAATGCTTATGCACAGGCGGAAGAGGCTCTTAAAACTAAAAATGAACTGGAAGATTTCAAGGCAGACGGATTCAAATTACCCAACCAGTATCAGTCGGTAGAAGCAATCAATGCACTGGAATATACGATTAACAACAACTATCAGAATGCTGTATCTGTACTTCCTTCATTCCTGACAATGTATCAGGAAGGCGACCTTCGCCCGGATGCTTACTTTGCTCCGGCAGATAAAGACGGTAACCGCAAATCGAAAAAGGGGGGTAATTCTGAATTTCGTTGCACTATACGTACAGGCGAATTGTACCTGAACAGTGCAGAAGCAGCAGCACAATCGGATAACCTGCCTGAAGCTCGCAAGCGTTTGCTGCAACTTATGGAAAAGCGTTATACGGTAGAAGCGTATGCCCAAAAGAAAACTTCTGTAGAAAGCATGGGTAAAGATGAACTGATAAAAGAGATTCTGAACGAACGTGCCCGAGAACTTGCATTCGAAGGACACCGCTGGTTCGACTTACGCCGTACAACTCGTCCACGCATCGAAAAGATACTCGACGGTCAGAAATATGTATTGGAGCAGGATGACCCGCGCTATACGCTTCAAATTCCCAAGGAGGCAATAGCAGCTAATCCGAACTTAACTCATTGATAAATAAAAAAAGAGATGCGATGAAGAATGAATTTCATCGCATCTCTTTTTTTATTTATCGAATTGTCACTTACTCATGTCGTTCCATTTCATTGCGGATAAACGTCGTGACATTGATTTCCTCAACCTGATCAAACTTTTGTTTACGATACGGACAATCCGTACACAGACATTTACTACATTTCGGACTCTCAAAAATGTTACATGGGTCCAAATGAATATTCAGTACAGCATGCTCCGAATACTTATCGTTCAGTACCTTCTGCAACTGAGCTCCGATGCGATGCCCTTGATCAATGTTATAATACCAGGGAATAGTCAGGTCACAATCCATATACAGAGAAGTTCCCGATTTTAAAACCTTTACGTTATGGATATCAATCCATTCCGGTTTTCGGTTACGGTTTAGTGTATCGGCAAGATCTTTCAACAAATTGATATCTGCTCTATCCAGTAAGTTGTCCGTCGTCTTTCTCAGAATAGAAATTCCGGTTATGATGATGATGGACCCAAAGATAAGTGCCATGGCACTATCTATCCAGGTAATTTTCGTAAAATAAAGAAGAATCAATCCTACTACCAAACCAATCGTAGAGTAAGTATCCGACTGCAAATGTTTTCCTCCTGCCACCAGCGCAATAGAATTATACTTCTTTCCGATATGTATGCTATACCACCCCATCAGATAATTAATCAGTCCCGATACTGCAATGATATAAATACCGATATCTACCTTTTGAATTTCATCCGGTACAAGCAATCGCTTTATACCTTCATAAATAATCATTCCTCCGGCAATTGATATCAATATGCCCTCGATAGAAGCCGATATCAGTTCTATTTTACCATGCCCGAAAGGATGATCAGTGTCCCGAGGCTTTTCCGACCAGCACAAGCTGAACAAACTTATTGTTCCAGCTGCCACATTGACTATACTCTCCATAGCATCCGTCAGTACACCTACAGAATTGGTCAGGTAATACGCGACGAACTTAACCACCAAAATTAATACTGATATCATCAGTATGTTTCGCTGGACTTTTTGCTTTAATTTATTCTCTGTTAGTTCCATAATCCTCAAAAGATTGAAGTTTGAAAAATGAGTGGACGAAAGTACAACTTATTTTTAACCCGACAAAAACATGATGGCTTAAAGTCAATCTAAATTTCAATATGTTACAATTTATCATTCATTTAATTAACAATTAACACATCAAATAGGAAAATGATTCCTAAAATCATTATAAAGAAACTTTTACCGGAATCTCATAAATATAGACTATTAATAATTATGCCCCCTGCCAAAACTGTTCACACAGTCAGGCAGAGGGCATGATAATCTTAAAAAAGCTTATATTATGAATTTTCTATCAAATCAAGAATCCCAACAAGATACCGGCAGCCACAGCTGAACCAATTACTCCAGCAACATTCGGACCCATAGCGTGCATCAACAAGTAGTTAGTCGGATCGTATTCCAATCCTACTACCTGAGAAATACGTGCTGAGTCGGGAACGGCAGAAACACCGGCATTACCGATAAGCGGATTAATCTTATTTTCTTTCTTCAATACCAAGTTGAATATCTTAACGAAAATCACTCCAGAAGCAGTAGCAATAAAGAATGACAACGCTCCCAAAATAAAGATCTTGATAGAATCCCAGGTCAAGAACTCAGATGCCTGAGTAGAAGCTCCTACGGTCAGTCCTAACAAAATAGTAATTGTATCAATCAGCGGACCACGGGCTGTTTCTGCAAGACGACGGGTTACACCACTTTCTTTCAGCAGATTACCGAAGAACAGCATACCCAGCAATGGCAAACCGGAAGGAACCAGGAAGCAAGTAAGCAACAAACCGATAATAGGGAACATCACCTTTTCTGTATGCGATACGGCACGAGGTGCTTTCATACGGATAAGACGTTCTTTTTTAGTAGTCAGCAGTCGCATAACAGGAGGCTGTATCACAGGCACAAGTGCCATATACGAATAAGCCGAAACCGCAATTGCTCCCATCAGGTTAGGTGCCAGCTTCGATGACAGGAAGATAGCCGTCGGACCATCGGCACCACCGATAATACCAATAGCAGCAGCCTGCATCGGATCGAAACCAATTTCCAGTGCAATCATGTAGGCGCCGAAGATACCAAACTGAGCAGCTGCACCAATCAGCATCAGTTTCGGATTCGAGATCAGAGCCGAGAAGTCCGTCATCGCCCCAATGCCTAAAAAGATAAGCGGCGGATACCATCCGGAAGTCACTCCCTGATACAAAATGTTAAGAACTGAGCCTTCCTCGTAGATACCTACTTTCAGTCCGGCTTCCATATTGAACGGAATATTACCGATAAGTATACCAAATCCGATAGGAATCAGCAACATCGGTTCGAATTCCTTAGCAATGGCAAGATAAATGAACACTATACCTATCAGGATCATAATAAGATGTCCCGGAGTGGCATTGTAAAAACCAGTATAGGTCCAGAAGTCTGCCAGGTTATTTTGTAAAAAACTACTAAATTCTCCCATATTACTCGATGATTATAAGGTCTGTACCTTCAAGAATAGATTCTCCCTTGCTTACCTTGATAGAAGTAACTTTACCATCGCGGTCTGCTTTGATATCGTTTTCCATCTTCATGGCTTCCAGAATAAGCAACGTTTGTCCGCGTTTTACCATATCGCCTTCCTTTACTTTGATTTCAAGAATTACACCAGGAAGCGGTGACTTGATGCCAGCCTTGCTTCCGACACTCGCCGGACGAGTTACAGCAGCAGGAGGAGCAGCCGGACTGGTAGATGCGGTACGTACTACAGGTTTAATTTTCGGCTTATTTTGTTTTTCTAATTCTACGGTATATGGCGTGCCATTTACTTCTACACGCACATTGTTATCTTCTATGTCACCCACGGTTACCTTATACAAGTTTCCGTTAATTTTATATCTGTATTCTTTCATGGTTTTTATCATTTTAAGATGATTATTTCTTATGTGGAGTTTCACGTAAAGTATAAATCTTCGAACTCCACGGAGAATAACTACGTTTCACACGACTGATGGTCAAGATTGTTTCTTCTACATCATGGTCGGCTCCCTGCGCTTCATGCAATGCCATAGAAATAGCAGCAATCACTTCACCCGGTGCCTCACCCAAACCTTTCTCCTTAGCTTCCTGCTTGTCGGTAATGTTGTGTGCAATCATAGCATTACGCTTACGCAACTTGATGGCAGCCTTACCAACCAGTTTAAAGCAGATATAAAGCAATATCAGTCCCAGAAAGACAACACTCATGGCAGATATAGCCATACCAATACCTATGGGGTCGTGTTGTTCAAACTTATCCATCTTAGGATTACTCTCTATCGTCTGATTGTTTGTACTCGGAGTCACATATTTGTCTGCGCTCGCTCCTTTGACTTCCCACTCAGCCGAAGCATCTCCTACTCTGGCATACGACTGATCTCCATTCAAAATTCCGGCTGGAACCGTCACTTCATCAAGTAACTTTTTACCAGAGTCATACAACCCAATCCAGTTTGCATTAGTCTTACTCAATACAAAATTGGTATGGAAAGTTCCACGTCTCGGATTTCCGTCTGCCCAAAAAAGTGTATGCTGACGCGGCTTGATGCTGGTCAGTACATCGCCTTTCGGAATGAAATAGGTAGCGGTATCTCCCGGTTCACTACTCACTTTCAGCAAGCACCCGGCAAGATCGGCTGTACTATATGCCTTATTGAATATTTCAATCCAGCCGCTATGTACGCCATAATCATCTTGGAAGTTATTCTGATTGTCCACCAGTACTTCATTGATGACCAGCTTACTGTTCGATTTCGTTTCTGTACAAGAAGTAAAACCGACCAGCAATAGCAAAGAAAGAAATATTCCTATTCTGTTTTTTCTCATAGATTTCTTAAGTTGAAAGTTAATAATCGAATAGTCCACGAATTACAATGGAATATTTCCGTGTTTCTTAGCCGGATTCGTCAGCTTCTTAGTCTGTAACTGCTGCAGAGCACGAATAATACGGAAACGAGTATTACGCGGCTCTATCACATCGTCTATATAACCATATTTAGCAGCATTATACGGATTTGCAAACAATTTAGTATACTCTGCTTCCTTCTCAGCCATGAACGCTTTCGGATCGGCAGCTTCTTTTGCCTCTTTAGCATACAAGACCTCTACAGCTCCGGCTCCACCCATTACAGCAATCTCTGCAGTTGGCCATGCGTAGTTCATATCACCACGCAACTGCTTACAACTCATTACAATATGCGAACCTCCATACGACTTACGTAAAGTTACAGTAACTTTAGGTACAGTAGCTTCGCCGTAAGCATAAAGTAATTTAGCTCCATGCAAAATAACAGCATTGTATTCTTGTCCTGTTCCTGGAAGGAATCCCGGAACATCCACCAATGACACAATAGGAATATTGAAAGCATCGCAGAAACGAACAAAACGTGCAGCTTTACGAGAAGCATTACAGTCCAATACTCCGGCCAAGAACTTCGGCTGATTGGCAACAATACCTACCGATTGTCCATTGAAACGAGCAAAACCTATTATGATATTTTTGGCAAAATCACGCTGTACTTCGAGGAACTCACCATTATCAACAATTGCTCCGATAACTTCATACATATCATAAGCCTTGTTCGGGCTATCCGGAATGATTTCATTCAATGAATCTTCCAGACGGTCAATCGGATCTGTGCAGTCGACATAAGGAGGTTCTTCCAGATTATTCTGAGGTATGTAGCTTAATAGTTTACGAATCAGAGCAAGACCTTCTTCTTCAGTAGCAGCTGTAAAGTGAGTTACACCCGAACGAGTTGAATGTACACTTGCACCTCCCAAGTCCTCTTGTGAAACATCTTCTCCGGTCACAGTCTTTACCACCTTCGGGCCAGTAAGGAACATATACGAAGTACCTTCCATCATCAAGGTAAAATCGGTCAAGGCAGGAGAATACACAGCACCACCGGCACAGGGACCAAAGATACCTGAAATCTGAGGAACTACTCCAGAAGCCAATATGTTGCGCTGGAAAATTTCAGCATATCCAGCCAATGCATTGATACCTTCCTGAATACGCGCTCCACCCGAATCGTTCAGTCCGATACAAGGAGCTCCCATCTTCATAGCCATATCCATAACCTTGCAGATCTTTTGAGACATGGTTTCCGACAATGAACCAGCCGATACGGTAAAGTCTTGTGCAAAGACATACACCAGTCGTCCTTCAATTGTTCCATATCCTGTAACAACACCGTCGCCCAAATAATGTTTCTTATCCATACCGAAATTAGTACAACGATGTTTTACGAACATATCCATTTCTTCAAAACTACCTTCGTCAAGCAGCATGGCAATACGTTCGCGTGCTGTATATTTCCCTTTAGCGTGTTGCTTTTCGATAGCCTTCTCACCACCGCCCAAACGAGCCTGGGCACGCAGTTCGATAAGCTCTTTTACTTTTTCAAGTTGGTTACTCATGGTACTAGAAATTTATTAAATTAGTAAATGACAACATACAACGGCGGACATTCCTTCGCTTAAAAGCAACAAAGTGACGAAGAATCTTGCATACATTCATAAATGTTCACAAAATTCTCCGTCACTTCTTTATTCCGAATGACAACAAACGGTCAATGTCCTCACCATTTCATTCATTGTCCGTAATTATTTTTCACAAAGTTCGGTTAATACCCCCATCGTTGATTTCGGATGAAGGAAAGCAATACTCAAGCCTTCTGCACCTTTTCTCGGAGCTTTATCAATAAGACGAATGCCATTTGTTTCAGCTTCAGCCAAAGCATTTGCTACACCATCTTCAACAGCAAATGCTACATGATGAACTCCCATGCCTCTGTTTTCAATAAACTTAGCAATCGTACTGTCAGGTCCTGTAGGTTCAAGTAATTCAATTTTCGTTTCACCACATTTCAGAAAAGCAGTTTTCACTTTCTGATCTTCGACAGTTTCTATATTATAACATTTCAATCCAAGTACATTTTCATAATAAGGAAGGGCTTCTTCAATGCTTTTTACAGCAATTCCCAAATGTTCGATGTGAGAAATTTTCATAATCAAGTTGTTTTTAATGGTATTAAAATCTAAAGTTGGTTCATATCAACTGCACAAAGAAAACAAAAATGTGCAGAATAAAGAAATATTTCCCTATTTTATTTTCGCTATAAACTCTTTTTTTAGTTTATTTTTATTTTACAAAAATCTCGAATGTCAGAAATATTTTTCTTTCATTGGTAGATAGACTTCACAAAGTATTTTCCTATGATATTACTTATTTATCAACATCTTAAGCATCCATTTTTCTGAAGATGGCTACTCAACTACAAACAACACGCAATTCAACATCACAAATTATCGTCAACCTGTTTTACCAAACAACATCTAATGATCTTTTCTGCTCAAAGCTTAAAAGATATTATTTTCCATTTCTCGACAAAAAGAAGTTATATTGTAAAAACACAATCTGCCACATATCGTACACGGAGATTATATATAGATACGGATCAGTAAGCGGTTCAGCCAATTCCATTTCACCCTAAACCAGCGGCGTGTACTCAACTGTTTTCCTCCGAAACGTAAAATAAAGTCGCGATAACTGAATTTTCGGAAAGGAAGTCCCGCTTCTATAAATTCAAAATGATTGCAACCATGCTCTCTCGCATAAGTCATCGCTCCCCAAACAGCCAGTACTCCCGGATAAAGCAACGGATAACTTTTACGCATACCTGCCGAAAACATCAGATAAGCCGTATCACCAGAGAACAAACATACTGCTCCTCCAATCACCTTTCCCTTATAACGAACAACAAAGATTTTACCTATTCCACCAATCGAGGATTGTTCAGAAAAAGAAGCAAAGAAACGGAAATCAGGAAGATAACGATGTATTTTGGCAGAATAATACTTCTTTAACATTGCAAAAAAAGCTTTGATAGTGTCAGAAGAAGAAGCAATCTCAACAGAAGCTCCATTTTCGACTCCTCTGGCAATCTGACGTTTACGAGAAGGGCTCATCCATTTATCGAGCTGCTCATGATGAATAGAATTACGTATCCGCAGCCAACGTACCGGGAAATAATCATTTCGCCGGAAATACCGATACCCAAACAAAGGTTCTTCGATATTACGAAACTCCAATAAAAAGGAGGATTCCTTATAGCGAAGAGTAAAATACGTCAGCAGTTCATCGAAAACCTTCTCTCGCCTTTGTGTCTGACAGAAATACTCTCCTGTACCATAAACATACGTTTTACTTGTAAACCCTAATAAACGGAAATTACGCCGAGTAACACACAACAGCTTCCCTATCGGTCTGTTTCCTTCGGAAGCAACCAGCAGCACCGGACGATAGCCGGGCGTTTGCTCCAATATCCGAAACAGCTCAGTAGAATGAAAGACATTTGTTCCCGGCAAATCGGGAATGTCTTTTGCATGTTCGTATGTAGTCAACCTGATAGTCATTGTATCGCAAATTTATGATTTTTTTTGAGCATTACGAGTTTATAGATTATATTTGTCGTACAAAAAACAGATATTTTATGAAAAGTTTCAGCGAATTGATAAAGCAACGGCGCAGCATGCGCAAGTTTACGTCCGAAGAATTAACACAAGAGGAAGTAGTAACTCTGCTGAAAGCCGCTCTCATGTCACCTTCCTCAAAGCGCAGCAACTGCTGGCAATTCGTAGTTATCGACGACAAAGAAACACTCGACAAGTTGTCACGTTGTAAGGAAACAGGATCATCTTTCCTAAAAGATGCCCCACTTGCCATAGTAGTATTAGCCGATCCTCTTGCCAGTGATGTATGGATAGAAGACGCCTCTATAGCCTCCCTGATGATTCAGCTACAAGCTGAAGACCTGGGACTGGGCAGTTGCTGGATACAAATACGCGAACGATATACCGCTACAGGCATGTCTTCCGACGAATATGTACACGGCATTCTTGGCATTCCTCTACAACTTCAGGTACTATCCATCGTTGCAATCGGACACAAAGGTATGGAACGCAGACCATTCGACGAGTCACATCTGTTATGGGAAAAAGTACATATTAATAAATATGGAGGAGAATAAACGTGGTAACAAAAGCATCAAACCATAAAGACACCTACCGTGCTACAGCTGTCTTTCTCGCCTTGATGGGAATTCTCTATCTTGCAGACCGTCTGATAGGCTTTTCGAGCCACGGACTACCATGGGTTATGCAAAAAGATACCATGCTACTTTATGCTGCAGTTATCTTTCTTTGGTTCAAGGCAGACAAATCGGTAGGAATTATTCTGGCAGGTATCTGGCTCATTCAAAACATAAGTCTGGTAGTTTCCCTGTTAGGGCAAATGTCAAGCTACTTGCTTCCTGCCGCCTTACTGCTAATAGGAATATTACTCTACTGGCTATCTTCCCGATAAGACATCACCACATCAAATGTCAACTTTACATGGAAATTAAAAACATCATTATCATAGGAGCTGGAAATGTAGCAACACACCTCGCCACCGCCCTCTTGAAAGCTGGATACAATATCCGCCAAATCTACAGCCGGACAGAAGCCTCTGCCTCCGAACTGGCAAACCAACTGGGATGCCCTTATACGACTCACATCGGGAGCGTTGCTTCCGACGGGGACTTATACATTGTATCGGTAAAAGATTCCGCTCTCAACACCCTGCTTGCACCACTTGTACAGCAAGCACCACACGCCCTATTCGTACATACTGCGGGCAGCGTCCCCATGAATATATGGCAAGGACTCACAGAACGCTACGGCGTACTTTATCCGATGCAAACCTTCAGCAAACAACGTCCGGTAAACTTTCAGGAAGTTACTTTCTTTACAGAGGCAAATTCTCCTGAAGATTTGCAAGCCCTAAACAAAATAGCAGCAAACTTAGGGAGCAAAGCATACGAAGCCTCTTCGGAACAGCGCCGCTATCTGCATATAGCAGCCGTATTTGCCTGCAACTTTGCCAACCACATGTATGCAATAGCCGACCATTTACTATCCACACACGGACTACCTTTCGAAGCGATGCTTCCACTTATCGACGAAACAACCAGGAAAGTGCACAAACTCTCTCCTGTTGCAGCACAGACAGGTCCGGCACAACGATACGATGAAAACGTCATCAACAAGCATCTGGAAATGCTACAAAACGAACCCCGTCTGGCAACCATATACGAACAAGTCAGCAAAAACATTCATGAATACAATAGAAACCAAATAAAAGACTTATGATAAATTACGATCTAACCCAAATACGTGCATTGGTATTCGACGTAGACGGTGTACTGAGTGCCGAAACCATTACACTACATCCCAATGGCGAACCCATGCGCACGGTTAATATAAAAGACGGTTACGCTCTGCAGTTAGCAGTAAAGTGCGGCCTGCATGTAGCCATTATCACCGGAGGAAAAACAGAGTCCATACGCAAACGTTACGAAGGATTAGGCATAAAAGACATTTACATGGGTGCCGCCGTAAAGACAAAAGAATTTGCAGAACTGCTGTCCAAATACAATCTGAAGCCAGAAGAAGTACTCTACATGGGAGACGATATCCCCGATTACGAAGTACTCCGTCGGGCAGGACTTCCCTGCTGCCCGGCAGATGCCGCACCAGAAATCAAAGCAATCTGCACATACATCTCCCACCGGAACGGAGGGTATGGATGCGGACGTGACGTAGTAGAACAAGTACTCCGCGCCCAAGGCAAATGGATGTCACACGAAGCCGCTTTTGGCTGGTAACTAACAAGAACGATTATGCTCGAAAATCTGAAGAAATATAAAATCAAACTGGCCTCCAACTCTCCGCGCCGCCGAGAGTTATTATCCGGATTAGGAATAGATTACGAGGTCAAGATTCTGCCAGGTATAGACGAAACCTATCCCGGCACACTGACAGGCGAAGAGATTCCTGTCTATATAGCCCGTGAAAAAGCAGATGCTTACCGCCCTTCCATGCAGCAAGACGAACTGATTATCACAGCCGATACAATAGTCTATATAGATGGCGAAGTATTAGGTAAGCCCAAAGATGAAGCAGATGCCGTCAGCATGTTGCACAAACTATCAGGACGTTCGCATCAAGTCATCACAGGAGTATGTCTTACAACGACCGAATTTCAAAAAACTTTCGCCTCCACAACAGAAGTCACTTTCGATACTCTGAGTGAAGAAGACATTCACTTCTATGTAAAACATTACCGTCCCATGGACAAGGCTGGTTCATACGGTGTGCAGGAATGGATTGGTTTCATCGGAGTAACCGGATTGAAAGGCTCCTATTTTAATGTTATGGGACTGCCTGTCCAACGATTATATCAAGAATTAAGGAAATTATAAAGCAAACGTTTATCCGGCTTCCGGCAAAAGCGATCGAGATTACATACTATTTATTTACTGAAGAAGCAGCCTCATTATACCAACGAAGCTGCTTCTCTCCATGAATCGACTCATGGCCAAACCAACCTATAAAAACAATTCACCAAGTACCTCTCTGTAATGCAAGAGTCCTTTATTGAATCTACTTAAAATCACACAACATATATTTTAATCTCTTTTTTCCATAAAAAATCCGGCTCTTTACCAAGCTTATCGATATTCCTAACTTATCGGCTATCTCCTGATATTTAAATCCGGCCAGCCTCATCAGTATCACTACACGATAATCATCAGGAAGCTTGTTTATCATTTTATAAATTTCCTCCATGCCACAACTATCGTCGATAAACTCTTCCACGCTTCTATCTATTTCAGCACAAACATTATTATCCGAAATATTCTGATACATACAATAACTTTTCGACTTGCAGATATTCACAAATGTATTATGCATTATCGTATAGAGCCATCCTTTAAAATTAACATTCTCATTATATTTATCTCTGTTTTCAAGTGCCTTCAACAATGTTTCCTGAATCAAGTCTTCCGCATCTTCTCTCTTCGGAAACATCAAAAGCGCATATTTCAGAAGCTTTTCACGCAATGCTATCAGCTCCCTCTCAAAGTCAACAGTTTCCATTTTCAACGTTCATTAAACAGCCTGTCAGCTTAACACATCATTTTAATTTCACTCCAATGGTAACTGTCTTTTCCATTCTTTGACAAGCATACGCAGCAGCTCTACAAGAAAATCACTCACATGCACCTCATCAACATATAAACTCAAAACCAGAGAGTGCAAGACTGAATCGTCCGTACTACGCACAAAAGCCATAAAATCACAAACCTGCTTATGAAAATATTGCTCATGCTCAAACAAATCATTCAAGGCAACCACAGGACTTTGCCATTTTTCGGCTTTATATGCCAGTTCACGTATAGAAACAGTTCCTCTTTCTCTCAATAAAAATGCCGTTAGCTTTTGCATCCTGTCCGCTTTCTTCTGTCCTTGTGTTTTCAGCCACAAAGCCAACACGGGTAATTCCTGTTCTTCAAAATATATCTGAAATGCAGTATACAAATTGGACGACCATAACTCCGTGTTCAGTTGTTCATTGACTACCTCTTCTATCCTTTTATCCATCATCTTTCTTTTTAATCCACTTTAAGACTCCCCATGTGACGCCTAATTCGCCAAAAGCTGTACATAATGACAATATGTCACAAGTAAAATATTAAAACAGACAAAATATCAATTTCCTTTTCAATGAGCTTTATTTTACAAAAAATTTTTTCCAGCTCATCGGTACATAATAACTCTCTTACTTCACGTATATCTTTCAATGTACGATAGATTAAACTCCATATCTCGCTATCGGTATGGCGAGTTTCATCATAGTCCATAGTCCACTATCGGATACATACAAAAAGATGAATGGCACATAATTTGTAAATTATATGCTGCAACATAAAAACAAGAAAAACGCTAAAAAAAAGAATCCAATAAAAGAAACGGTAACCTGCGGCAAACGAAACAAAGGTTTCAATACCGCTTTCATAGTTGTTTAGTTTAAGTGCTTTCATACATATACAATATGTCAGCTTGCTTCCCCTTGAAGCTGTTTTTATAAAAGTTAAGCGTGGGGAACTTTAGTATTACCTGTTCAAAAGTATCCCCATACTTGATAACCGAGCAATACATAAAGCCCCACGCCTATATGCATACATATTGCTCAAACAGCAGATACACAGATACAATAGTCCGTGGAGCGTTTTTGTATTATCCTTTGTTATCGTTGTGAAATTGGGGATTTCCTGAACTTTGGATAATGCCTAAAACGCTTCTAATACTTTCTTTTTCTTCTAAGAGTAAGACAAATATACGAAATTTTTCATTTGTACCGAAAAACGGCACAAATATTTTCACGAATACGTCTAAAAAGTGCAAAAAGAAAGGGTATTCCGTATGCCAATGACGCAATAGAAAAATATAGGATACAGCTACTTTTCGAAAAGAGACCTGCCATAAATTCATTATGATTTGCTTTCAATTTAGTAACTTTGCTCTATAGG
>HF993250.1 GCA_000436795.1 Bacteroides sp. CAG:1076 | reverse complement strand
AAGCGGCTTTCTCTATACTACACGTCAAAATTGGACGCTAACCTAACTTTTATAATTTACTCTTTATATTTTATTACCATGGAACATATATTTCTTTTGGTTTTGTATCGGAAGATTCCTAAATAAAAACTTTAATCGTTTATTTAACTATTCAATACGAAAAAAATATGAATATTTTATTTTTACACAGAATTTGGCCTTCATATGGTGGAGGAGAGACTGTCACCAAATGTCTTGCCAATGAATTAACAGAACGTGGCTATAATATTCACATATTATATTTTAAAAAATCTATAAAAAAAAATGAAGATTCTGATGTGAATAGTAAAATAACCCAGACATTAATTCCCAATGTTTCTTTCAATGAAACCTCTAAAGAATTTTTCGTAAATAAAAAGGAAGCTAAATATGTAAGCAAATTTACAATTGAATATATATTAAAAAATAAAATTGATTTCATAATAAACCAGTGGTGGCCAATAGAATTTCTGAATAACGTAAGAAACCAAACAAATGCGAAAATTATAAAATGCCTACACATGGATCCTGATACAAAAAGAGTTTTTCATTTTAACGGAGCTTTTGGCCTATTGTTTAAAATCATATTACCATTCTATCGATATATTGAGAGAAAAAAACATATATACTCTTTAGATAAATATATTAATCACTCTGATTTGCTTATTTTCCTTTCTCCATCATTTTTAAATTTTTATCGTTTACAGAAAGGGAATAAGAAGAATATAGTTCTAAAAACTGATTTTGTTTATAACCCTCTTGTTTATAATATTGATAGCCCAATCAATATAAGGCAAAAAGAAAATATAGTATTATTTGTTGGTCGTTTATTAGAAAAGCACAAACAATTATCTCGTATATTATATGCATGGAAAAAGATTGAAATCCAAAATGATCATAATAATTGGAAACTTATTATTGTCGGTGATGGTCCTAGTAAAGAGTTATACCAACAACTATCCAAAAAATTGGGCTTAAAAAAAATAGAATTTACGGGTTATCAAAACCCTTTACAATATTATCAAAAAGCATCAATATTTGTAATGTCATCAGCTTATGAAGGTTTTCCTATGACATTAGTAGAATCCTTACAAAATTCAGTTGTACCAATAGTAATGGACACATATTCATCACTACACGATATTATTACTAATAATGTAAATGGAATAATAGTACCCAATGGTAATATAAAAGCTTTCTCCGATGCTATTTATAGTTTAATTATAAACAATAAAAAAAGGGAACAAATGGCGACTTTAGGATATGATAGTTGTAAAAAATACCATATAAAAACAATAGTAGACAAATGGGAAGATATTTTTCACAAAATAAAATAGCCATTAATCTTAACCCATCTAATACACAAATTTAATGAGTAAATACCAATCACATAATGAAAAAACTTTATTTCTTTCCTTCTGAGCCTTTATCAGGATATCAAAATCCATATTGCAAAAATTTCAAAGAATCCATATCCAAGTACTATAAAGTGCTAGATATGCAAAAGAGTAGTAAAGTAAAAAGAATGTTTACCTTACTTATAAATTCATTTTATGCTGATATCATTATTTTTAATTGGTTAGAAAGTATTCCATTTTTCCCTTATGGGAAAATTCAATTCTATATTAATATAATAGCTTTACAAATAATAAAAATACGAAAATGTAAAATAGTAATGATGTTTCATAATTTATCACCCCATACAAGCAATAATTGGCAATCAAAATATCTTATGAAATGGCTATTTTCAAATGCTACAATAATTGTAACACATTCAAAAGAAGCAGAAATGGTAGCAAAAAATAAGACGAAGAAACCTATATATTTTATTACACATCCAATAAATAACATAAAGGTAGTAAACTATGAGACAAATAAAGATATTGACATTTTCATTTGGGGAACAGTATCAAAATACAAAGGAATATATGAATTTATTTCATTACCATTTATACAAAATTCTCCGTTAAAAATATATATACTTGGAAAGAGTCAAGATAAAATTTTAGAAAGACTAATAAAATCAGCTTGTAACCATCATATACATTACGACAATCGTAAAGCAAATTTTAATGAAATAGCATTTTATTGTCAAAACAGCAAATATGTTTTATTTCCTTATATCGGTAATAGTATTTCTAGTTCTGGAGCATTAATTGATACCCTATTATTAAAAGGAACTCCTATTGGACCTAATCGCGGCGCTTTTAAAGATCTATCAGAAGAAGGACTTTGTTTCGTTTACAATGATTACACAGAACTAAAAAATGTATTAAATGAAACAAGAAAAATAGACGAATCTAAAAGAATGGAATTCCTCAATAAACATTCATGGGAAAACTTTGCCTATTTCCTTAGCACTTTACTTAAATAAATATGTAAGCGTCCAATTTTGACGTATTGCCTCAAAGAATAAAAAA
>HF993249.1 GCA_000436795.1 Bacteroides sp. CAG:1076 | reverse complement strand
GGTCGGTATCACTGGAAGTTGAAACATCTATTTTAGAAAGATAGTCATTCCATGCCTGACGAGCGTCGGAGCGCACCTTTTCGAAATCCCATGCCGGAATTTCGGCATCCAGGTTTTTCTTTGCCCCCTCCGTATCGACAGCCGAGATACCCATCTTCACCATGACCTGCTCATCCTTTTTCGTCTTGAAACTGAGCAGTACCTTACAGCGGGGCTGCATCTTGCCATTCTGGTCGGTCAGCGTATCTCTTACAATCTGATACGTAAAAGGTTTGGAGAACTTGGCATAAAAACTGATCTGCTGGTCGAATGCCCAGTATTCAGTCAGCTTATATCCTTTGATTTCCGTATCACTGACCACATCCACCTGCATATCCATGTTTGTCTGATGCTGGATAGAGTAATCCATGTCGAGAATAAATCCGGCCTCGTCGCTTGCCGGGAACGTATACCGGTGCAAAGCCGCCCGCTTGGTAGCAGTCAGTTCCGCCTTTACCTTATACCGGTCCAGAAAAACCGAGTAATATCCCGGTTCGGCTGTTTCGTTCTTATGTGAGAATCCCGACGCATACGGCAGTGTCTGGCTGGTATAGTCCTGAGGATTGTAAATCTGCTTGCCTACCGTCGGCATCAGTAAAATATCACCATAATCGGCACAACCGGTGCCACTAACATGTGTGTGCGAGAACCCGTTGATGGTGGAATCTTCATAATAATATCCTGAAGAAGCATCCCATCCGTCGATGCGGGTATCCGGACTCGGCTGAATCATTCCGTTGGGTACTACAGCTCCGGGAAATGTATGTCCGTGTCCTCCCGTTCCGATAAATGGATTTACATATGCAGCATAGTCCTTTTCTACGCTTTTCGGATTACATGAAGCTACAGCCACTGCCATTCCTACGACACATGCTATCGCACAGATTTTAATTTTCATAATATTAAGTTATAAGTTTTTGGATTATTATTATTTTGATGCAGACGAAATGAAAATAGTTCCCTGATGTATTTTATATTGCAAATGTGTGGTATTCTGCAATATCTTCAGTACATCTTCGATGGAATCTTTCTTTTGTAGCATTCCTGAATAAGTCGTTGAAGGACTGATATCAGGCGAGAAGATAATCTTGACTCCATAGACTTTTTCCAATACTTCGGCAATGTCGAATACATCCGCATTCTTGAATGGAATCAGGTTGTTGTGCCATATCGCATCCAGTGCGGCATTGGTTTCCGACACTTTCATCTGTTTGGTTACGGTATTCAGTTCCACTTTCTGTCCTGGAGAAAGTGTGATGGCTCCCTCATTATTATTTCCGGCTACTTTCACCTCACCTTCTATCAGTGAAGTTTCTGCAATCCGGCAGTTACTGGTACTTTTAAAATTAAATTTCGTTCCCAGTACTTGTACGCTCATGGCTGCACTTTGCACGATAAAAGGTTTGTGCTTGTTTTTGGTTACTTCAAAATAGGCTTCTCCATCAAGTTGCAATTCACGTTCCTCCTTTGCAAAATGTTGAGGGTACTTCAGGGTTGAGTTTTCGTTCAGCCATACTTTACTGTTGTCCGGCAACGTTATTTCTTTTGTTTCTCCATTTTCAGTCGATGCGGTAATCCATTTCTCTTGAGAATCGGCAACGAAGTACCACAGTGAGAAACCGGATATAGCCAGTATAGATGTTATTATAGCTGCATATTTAACCCAGTGATTGATACGGGAAAAGAACCATTGGCGATTCTTTTCCGTTTCAATCCGTTCGTATAGTTTCTTTTCTGCTTTTCTGATAACCAAGTCATTGTCTTGCTCCGGCAGCGTGCCCAAATGGTATAATTCCTCCCATTTAAAGAACCATTCAGCATGTTCTTTCGATTCGTTCACCCACTGGATAATGAGCAAGCGTTCTTCTTCAGTACATTCGTTTTTAAAGAAACGTACTATTGTATGATAGTTTATTGTATTCATCTTTTCACCCTGTTTGTCAAATATACAACAATCGACTGAATAAAAACACTTACTGCATGTTGAAAAACGTTTAGACAATAACTATCCGGCTATTTGAACCATATATATCCCGGTTTGTTTCCCATTTCCAGTTCAAGTGTATCTCCTTCCATGATTTGCTGATGAGTAATGTAACTCTTGTCGTATGGCTTTCCGTTGAGCTTCACCGACTGGATATAACAATTCTCACGGCTGGCATTCCGGGCAATGACGGTGAATGTCTTTCCGTTGTTCAGGTGTAACTGCATTTTGGGGAATGCCGGACTACCTATTTCGTACATGCCCGATACCGGATTGACCGGATAGAATCCCATGGCACTAAATACATACCATGCCGACATCTGTCCGCAATCCTCGTTGCCGCAGAGTCCTGCCGGAGTATTGGTATACAACTCGTGAGTAATCTGGCTGATGTATTTCTGTCCTTTCCATGGCTGTCCTGCCGCATTGTACAAGTACGCTACATGATGGCTTGGTTCGTTACCGTGTGCATAT
>HF993248.1 GCA_000436795.1 Bacteroides sp. CAG:1076 | reverse complement strand
TCTTCAAAGTATTTGTGTTGTAATAAGAAAAATAAGGCTTTAATTACTAAAAACTATACTTATTTTATAGAGCGTCTTAGTTTTTTTAATAAAATCAATCACCTTTTATTTTTCTTCCAACGACATAAATTTCCTTTCTGCAAAGCACAAAAAACTTTAAAATATACGCCTAAATTTTATAATATTTTGATTTATAAAGCACCATATAGTTATTTTTTGCACAAAAAAAGCAAAGAATATTTTGTGTATAAAATTTTAAATACTATTTTTACCGCGGAAAATATCAAGTTAACCTTTACTAAAAACCTTATATAATTATGAACTACATGTATGAATCCCCTAGGAATAGAAATCTCCTATGCTCTATTCCTATCGCACTAAGTTTAGTGCTTGCTATTGGTAATGCTTCAGCAGTTTATTCAAACTCTCTTTCTAACAGGGTTGAAATCATGCAAAACAATCATCAAATTTCCGGACGCATTACCGACTCCGCTGGAGAACCTTTAATTGGAGTAAATATTTCAGAAAAAGGGACTTCCAATGGTACAATTACAGACTTTGATGGAAAGTTTACCTTAAATATATCTCCAAATTCAGTTTTAGTTGTATCTTACATTGGCTATAAACAACAAGAAATTAAAGTTAACAATCAAACCTCTTTCAATATAACCCTACATGAAGATACGGAAACATTAGACGAAGTAGTGGTTATCGGCTATGGAGCTGTTAAAAAAGCGGATTTAGCTGGCTCTGTATCTGTAATGGACAATAAAGCTTTTAGAGATCAACCTATTACTCAAGCAAGTGATGCACTTCAAGGACGTATGTCGGGAGTAAATGTTGTAAGCGACGGTATTCCGGGAGGTTCTGTAAAGATCCGTGTTCGTGGAACAAACTCAATCAACAAAAGCAACGATCCGTTATACGTAGTAGATGGTATTGTACGTGAATCTGGATTAGAAGGTATAAATCCGGAAGATATTCAAAGCATGCAAGTTTTAAAAGATGCTTCTTCTACTGCTATTTACGGTTCACGTGGAGCGAATGGAGTTGTTATCATTACGACCAAAAGCGGTGTAAAAGGACAAAGCAGCATAACTTTCGATGCAACAGTAGGCGTATCTAATGCAACAAGATTACAATAAATCTCTGGAAAAGACGAATAAAAAGGGACAAATGTCTTCGTAATGCCTGTCAATAAGGCGTTT
>HF993247.1 GCA_000436795.1 Bacteroides sp. CAG:1076 | reverse complement strand
TACAGAGTAGTTTGTGACCTTTACCTTCCGGATCACTTTTGGGACCGATGTATTTTCCCATTTCTTTTACCAACACCAGAATAGTTGTGTTATTCAGAGTACCGTCTGAATCATTAAAACCACTTCCTGGTTCCCAGTCAATATCAAAACCATCCCAGTCGCTTACGAACAACGAGTCGCAAAGTGCTTTGGCGTAGTTTGCTATAGCTTGGTTCAGTTCATCTGTATTGCTGAAGTTGTGCGACTTGAATCCCCAAAAGTCCCAGCGTGCATATTTCTTGGCTGCATTGAGTTCTGATTCGGACCATCCTTCTTCTTCAGCTTGTTTTTCAATATCATCATAGATGTAATCGGGAGTTCTCCCTTTTCCTAAATATGACAGCAAACTTACTTCCAGCAGTTTGATTCCTTTTACTTTCTGTGCAAATTCTTTGTCTGCCTTCTGTGCTTCAGTGATTTCATATCTTCCCGGAGCACCACTCCACATGGAGATGATATCCATACTGTCGGGTACTGAAGATAAGTAACCTTTTCTCATTACACCTGAAGGAGCCCAGTTTGAGAACCAGCCGAAAGCAACCGGACGTCCGTAGTTCTTAGCTGTTTCCTTATAGGCACGTAAGTTAGCGTAATATTCACTGTCTCCTAAAGTGTTATACCT
>HF993246.1 GCA_000436795.1 Bacteroides sp. CAG:1076 | reverse complement strand
CAACGTTTAATTAATATACAATGCTTACTTTCTATTTTGCTTTCTATCATTTTCAGCTATGACAGGATATAAGTATTATTCGTTCCATCGTGATATCTTCTGTGGCTCTTGTAGACAGTTTGGGCGTTTTTCATTTCTGTCTGGAAGAGATTTCTGTTTTGTTCGACTTTGTTTTCTATTTTTGAGAATCTTTTTCTCGTTCTGTTGGGATAATTTTTGTGCTTTTAGTGGAAAGTTCGTTAGGAATTTCTATTCTATCTGCCGTTTTTTTTACCAGCCATTCCGATATTTTTCGGTTCCTGGAGCATTTTTTCTGCCTATTTTGTGTAGGCATCTGCCGTGTTTTCCCCGTAATTTTGATTTTTCATCCGGAATCTTTTACATTTTGCGGATGTCGCCTGTCGTTTTTTTATCGGCTATTTCGGCATTTTTCAGTTCTCGGAGCATTTTTTCTGCCTGTTTTGTGCAGGCGCCTGCTGTGTTTTTTCCCGTAATCTTGATTTTTCATCTGGAATCTTTCGTGTTTTGTGGGTACTGCCTGCCGTTTTTTCATCTCATTCCCGTATTTTTTGTGCTTCTCCTGAATTTTTTTCTAAGGAAAAGCCTGTTTTTTTCGGCTTCCGCTTCCCATTCTCGGGTATTTTTCCCTCACCTTTCGAATCATTTTCAAGCTTTTTTCCGTGCAGTGTGGGAAATTTTTCTCTCCATATCCATAATTTTTCCACTTTTCTCAGGACTTTCCGGAGGTAAAATTCATATTTCTCGGAATGGATTTTCCGTCTGTCTGCTTTCTCCGGAGAGGAATTTCTCAACAATTCCGGTATTTTTGGGTTCCTGGAGCGTTTTTTCTGCCTGTTTTGTACAGGTGCCCGCCGTGTTTCTTCCCCGTCATTCCGATTTTTTTATCCGG
>HF993245.1 GCA_000436795.1 Bacteroides sp. CAG:1076 | reverse complement strand
ACAGTTTCTGGTCCCATTCCAGCTGCTGAGGAGGATTACCCAGACGATCCATGAAATAGTAGATACCACCGTACTGTTTGTCCCAGCCATAGTTGAGCATGGTCAGTGTAATGTTCTTTGCCTTCTCTATCAAGTCGGGACGATTCAGACGTTTGCCCAAATCCATAATAAACCACATAGCCTCAATGGCATGACCGGGAGTAACCTGACGACCTTCGAAAGAGTTGGACAATGAACCGTCGGCCAGCACATTCTCCACAATAATACCTCCTAATTCAGGACGATAAAATACATCCATCACCTCATGGATGCAGGTATCCATAGTCTTCACCAAGAAATCTTCATCGAGCAAATGTTCGATTTCCAATGCCAGATTACAGAGAATCATGGGCAGGGCGAAACCTTTCAAATCGCGAGTACCGGGATGGAGTTTGTTCCATTTACCCTTTGGATTGTCTACCTTCGACAATATGATGTCGAAAGTCTTCTTGGCAATATCAGCATATTCCTGCTTGCCGGTAGCTAAACTTAACTGTCCGAAAGCCATTGTAGCAAACGTATAAGAGAAAATATTATAAGGTTCTACCAAAGGATGCCCTTCACGGTCGAGCGAGAAATACCAGTTGTAATTACCGTCGTGACCGTACTTTCTCAGGAACTCACCACCCTGAATGGCACAGTCGAGCCACTCCTGTCGTTTCTCTACCTTATTATAGAGCATGGAAAACATCCAGACTTCACGGCCTTGCAACCAGATAAACTTATCCGTATCAAACACTTCACCATTGCGCTTCAGGCAAGTGAAATAGCCGCCAAACTCCTTATCCTGAGAATGCTGTAACCAGAAAGGAAGAACACTCTCCATAAGTTCTGTTTTGTACTGTTCTGCTAATCTTTTGAAATTCATAATAATATATTTATTAGGTCGATAACTTTTATCCAATAACGTTTTATGTTTTCAGTCAACTTACCGATACTTCCAGCTATCAGCATGGTTGCCTTTTAGTCATTTTGGGGAATGGACTGTTCTGTCATATCTGAACAAGAAGCCACTCGATACAATCATAATCGAATAAGAATAATTTATATTCGACTTTATCATTATTAAATTTATACTTTCAGCCATCGGAGCATTCCGAGCAAACAGCAGGAGTTTCGTTTCAGTTTCACAGATTAAAGTCAACAGTATCAACAACTAAGGACAATAAGAAACAGACGAAACAAAGATGAGCGATGGCTTATTGAAAAATACCTATTAAATATTATTTGATTTCGAAATATTTTATATTTAGTATATAAATGAAAATACCTGTAGATAAGTCAACTGTGGATTCATAAAATAAGAGAACCCAGACGTAGTGCTTTCGTCATAACCTGCATACTTACCAGTTCAAATTTCATATATGGCTTATTAAACTTCACAAGAGGGAAATTCTGATGAGGAATATCATGCGATATTTCATCGAGAAAAGTACCTATAATCTTCAATCCGTTCGACTTAGGAACTATCAACCCAATTACATCATCAACTGGTATAGCAACCAGATATTCCATTCCATCAGGCGAAGCTTGAAGCAAAGATGGCATCACCAACAACGGAGTGTCTGCCAATACAGATTCCTTTAAGAAATCTCTCCAACCCTTTGTTTTCATATTCTTCATAGCTTTCTTAGCAGCTTTACTATGTTTTCAGCACAAATATAAACACATTTATAAAATAAACAAAAGATTAATAATATTAATTATTATATTTCTAATAAAATCCGAATAACATTTATTATATAAGTCCACAATAAGCTGAATAAATAAAGGAATAGACCAAATTTTCAAGTAATATATATAATATCCAAAGTGAATTAACCCTTATCAAAATCAGTCAAAGACTTTTAATATCTCTGCGAAATAACCAAATAAGAAAACAAAATGACGATCTAAACATTATAGATTGAAAATAGAAT
>HF993244.1 GCA_000436795.1 Bacteroides sp. CAG:1076 | reverse complement strand
CTGTTAGGAAGTAGGATGCTCTGTGTTGCCCGGACTTTCCTCTTGTACAAATGTACCAGCGACAAACCGACCAACTGCTTTCTTGTTGCAAAGGTACGTAAATAAAATGAATTTATGACATTTTTGTCAGAAATATCTGTTCACCCTGCAAACTGTCTGGTAATGAATGTAAAATTGGCAGGCGGTAGTCGTTAACTGCGGTTAACGGATAATATTTCTTTGTTAAAAGAGAGAAAAAAGAGGCGATGCCGAGTACAATCGTATGAATTTTGTTCTACTTTAGCAAATGAAATGTTAAACAACTATTGAAATTAACAATTTAAACGATATAAACGTATGAAAAAGACAACTAAAATCGCATTAGGGGCAGTCGCAGTAATGGCTGTCAGTGCAGGAGTGGCAGGAGTTACTACTTATACTCTTATGCAATCTAAGCAGGATAAGAATACGTCTTTCTATGATGAATTTCAAACAGCGTCGAATGCTCGTTATGCTGCCTTGGATGCATCAAGCATGCAGCCGGTCGATTTGACTAAAGCGGCAGAGAGCTCTCTGAACTCTGTTGTACATATAATGTCTGTACAAAGAAGTAAGGTTAAAACCATACAGGGACAGCCCGATATTTTCGATTTCTTCTTCGGCGACGGACGTGGACGTCAGCAGCAGGTACAAACTCCGGAACAGCGTGGTTTTGGTTCGGGCGTAATTATTTCGAAAGATGGTTATATCGCAACCAACAATCATGTAATCGACGGAGCTGATGAAATATCTGTCAAGTTGCACGACGGACGCGAGATGAAGGGACGTGTTATCGGTGCCGACCCGACTACCGACCTTGCTTTGGTTAAGATTGAGGGAGATGATTTCCCTGCTATACCGGTGGGCGACTCAGATCGTCTGAAAGTGGGCGAATGGGTACTGGCTGTAGGTAATCCGTTCAATCTGGGATCTACGGTTACGGCTGGTATCGTCAGCGCCAAGGCTCGTGGACTGGGTGCCAACGGTGTAGAATCGTTTATCCAGACCGATGCGGCTATCAACCAGGGAAACAGTGGTGGTGCGCTGGTCAACGCCAAGGGTGAGCTGGTAGGTATTAATGCCATGCTGGTTTCTCCTACCGGAGCTTATTCGGGATACGGATTTGCTATTCCGACCAGCATCATGACAAAGGTGGTAACCGACTTGAAGCAGTATGGTACTGTACAGCGTGCCTTGCTGGGTGTTGCCGGACGTAATATGGGTGATGAAACTTATCCGGATGAAATCCGTAAGGAACAGAAGGAACTGGGTATCAACGAGGGTGTACAGGTTGTTGAAGTAACTGAAGGCGGTTCGGTAGACGGTATCCTGAAGGTGAACGATGTTATCATGGAACTGAATGGTAAGAAGATAAAGACTATGGCCGAACTACAAGGTTCACTTGCTAAATATCGTCCGGGTGATAAGGTTACCTTGAAAGTATGGCGTGAAAAGAAAGAAAAGAATTTCACTGTTACATTGAAGAATGCACAGGGTAATACCAAGATTGTAAAGAATGCCGATATGCAATTGCTGGGTGCTGCATTCCGTGAAGTGCCTTCCGATTTGAAGAAACAGTTGAATTTGGGCTATGGTGTACAGGTAACAGGTGTAAGTGAAGGCAGAATGGCCGATTGTGGTATCCGTAAAGGATTTATTATCCTGAAGGCAAACGGCAAGCAGTTGAAGACAGTTCAGGATCTGGAAGAGATTATGAAGTCTGCTTCTCAGTCGCCCGATCAGGTATTGTTTATGGTTGGTGTATATCCATCGGGTAAACGTGCCAACTATGCAGTCGACTTGTCGCAGAATTAAGAATAGATTAAGGTGATTGTTTTTAGGTAAAGAAAAATAAATTTAAGGAGAAGTCCGGGGAGCTGTTAAGTTTCCCGGACTTTTTTCGTTTTGTCACCTCGACTTTGCGTTTTCACCCTTTTTGCGAATGTAAGCCTACCAATAGGTAGGTATTTTATGCTAAATTCCTTCCCATGGGCAAAAAAAGAAAGGATAATTGGAACGGTATATCTTTTTTTGCTAATTTTGCACAGATTTTGGCTGCGTGTGCCGAATGACGCGGCGGCGGCTTAAACGAAGATAATAACTAAAACATAAAGCATGATACACAAGGTATTAATCGCTAACCGTGGCGAAATTGCTGTGCGCGTGATGCGTTCTTGCCGTGAAATGGGCATTCGTACCGTGGCAGTCTTCTCGGAAGCCGACAGAACGGCACGCCACGTACTTTATGCAGATGAGGCTTGCCTGATTGGTCCGGCAGCATCTCGTGAGAGCTATCTGAACATTGATAAAATTATCATGGCGGCTAAGCGTCATGGAGTGGATGCAATTCATCCGGGATATGGTTTCCTTTCGGAGAATTCCGAATTTGCACGTCGTTGTCGTGAAGAAGGAATCATTTTTATCGGTCCCGATCCTGAAACAATGGATGCTATGGGCGATAAGATTTCTGCACGTAAACATATGATTGCTGCGGGGGTTCCGGTAGTTCCAGGTACGGAACAGCCTTTGCAGAGTGTAGAAGAGGCTAAGGAAATCTGTAATCGTATCGGTTATCCGGTTATGCTGAAGGCTTCTATGGGTGGAGGCGGTAAAGGTATGCGCCTTATTCATAATGAGTCGGAAGTTGAGGAAGCTTACAATACAGCTCGTTCGGAATCGATGTCATCGTTTGGCGACGATACGGTTTATCTGGAAAAATTCGTAGAAGAACCACATCATATCGAGTTCCAGATTCTGGGAGATAATTATGGCAATGCTGTACATTTGTTCGAACGTGAATGTTCTATTCAGCGTCGTAACCAGAAAATCGTGGAAGAAACTCCTTCTCCATTTGTCACTCCCGAACTTCGTCAGAAAATGGGTGAGGCTGCTGTGGCTGCTGCCAAAGCTGTAAATTATAAAGGAGCTGGAACAATTGAGTTCCTGGTCGACAAGCATCGTAATTTCTATTTCCTTGAAATGAATACACGTCTGCAAGTTGAACATCCTATTACTGAAGAAGTGGTAGGTGTAGACCTGGTTAAGGAACAGCTTCGCATTGCTAATAATGAACCTCTTCATTTCAAGCAGGAAGATTTGAAACAGCGTGGTCATGCCATCGAATGCCGTATCTGTGCCGAGGATTCTGAAAACAATTTCATGCCTTCGCCGGGTGTTATCCGTCAACTGATGGAACCGAACGGTATCGGTGTACGTATCGATAGTTACGTATACGAAAGTTACGAAATTCCTATTTACTATGACCCGATGATTGGTAAGCTGATTGTATGGGCTACTACCCGTGAGTTCGCTATCGAACGTATGCGTCGTGTGCTGTATGAATACAAGATTACGGGTTTGAAGACGAATATCGGTTATTTGCGTCATATCATGAATGTTCCCGACTTTGTAGAAGGACATTACAATACTCTGTTTATCCCCAAACACCAGGATATGTTGCGTAAATGGGCAGGTCAGAAAGAAGAAGAAACTGAAAATATCGCAATGATTGCAGCATACATCGATTATTTGATGAATCTGGAAGAAAATAATTCAGGCTCTTCTGATAACCGTCCTATCAGCCGCTGGCGTGAATTTGGATTGAAAAAAGGTGTATTGCGAATTTAAAGAAGATATTTATGGAAATACATATAGGTGACAGAGTGGCTGACGTTACACTGGTCAGCAAAGAAGGCAATAAAGTACAGTTGACTATCGATGGTGTTCCTTACGATGTGGATATTGTAATGGCAGAAAACGGTAGTTGCTCTATCTTGCATGAGGGAAAGTCGTACAACGCCGAACTGATTCGTAAGGAAGGTGGAAAGAGTTATACGGTAAATGCTCACTACCAGTCATATAATATCGATATCATAGACTCACAGGCTAAATACCTCCGTATGCGTAAGAATGCTGACGAGAAACAGCAGGATAAGATTGTTTCTCCGATGCCGGGTAAGGTTGTGAAGATTCCGGTGAAGGTAGGCGACCGCTTGCAGGCTGGCGATATCGTAGTTGTAATTGAAGCTATGAAGATGCAGAGTAATTACAAGGTAAACAGCGAATGTGTTGTAAAGGACATACTTGTAAATGAAGGCGACTCTGTAAACAGTAACCAGGTTATCATGACTCTGGATGTAGTAAAAGAAGAAAATTAAACTTATGACAACAGCAGAACAATATAAGAATTTTGAGGAGCTGGATAAGCTGGCTTCTCAAGGCGGAGGAGTAGAGCGTGTAGAAAAACAACATGCTAATGGTCATATGACTGCCCGCGAACGTATCGATATGTTGCTTGATAAAGGTACGTTCAATGAAATAGATAAATTGGTTATCCATCACTGTACCGATTTCGGTATGGATAAAAAGCATATTCCGGGTGACGGTATCGTTTGCGGTTATGGTAAAATTGATGGTCGTCTGGTTTATGTATATGCTTACGACTTTACTGTATATGGTGGTACGTTGAGTGCTACCGGTGCACAGAAGATTGTAAAGGTACAGCAGTTGGCTTTGAAGAATGGTGCTCCGGTTATTGCTTTGAATGACTCGGGTGGTGCTCGTATTCAGGAAGGTGTAGGAAGTATCTCTGGATATGCTTCAATCTTCTATCAGAATACAATTGCTTCGGGTGTGATTCCGCAGATTTCGGCTATCCTCGGCCCGTGTGCAGGAGGTGCTTGCTACTCACCGGCGTTGACCGACTTCATTTTCATGGTGAAGGAAAAGAGTCACATGTTCATTACAGGTCCGGATGTTGTAAAGGCTGTTACTCACGAAGAAGTAGACAAGGAAGAATTGGGTGGTGCTTATACCCATAGCAGTAAGAGTGGTGTGACTCATTTCCTTTGCGAAACAGAAGAAGAAACTTTGATGAGCATCCGCGAATTGTTGAGCTTCTTACCTTCCAATAACATGGAAGATGCTCCTTCTATCGCTTGCACAGACGATATCCGTCGTGCAGATGAATCACTGATGACAGTTATTCCTGATGATCCGAACATGCCGTACGATATCAAGAATATCATCGAACCGGTAGTCGACAATCATTATTTCTTCGAGGTTATGCCTCATTTTGCCAAGAATATTGTCGTTGGTTTCGCTCGTCTGGGTGGACGTTCGGTAGGTATTGTTGCCAATCAGCCGGCATATCTGGCAGGTGTACTCGATATCGATGCTTCAGATAAGGCTTCTCGTTTCATCCGTTTCTGCGACTGTTTCAATATTCCAATCGTTACTTTCGAAGATGTTCCGGGATTCTTGCCAGGATGTACTCAGGAACACAACGGTATCATCCGTCACGGAGCGAAGATTGTATATGCTTATGCCGAAGCTACAGTGCCTAAGATTACAGTGATTACACGTAAGGCTTACGGAGGTGCGTACATTGTGATGAACAGTAAACCTATTGGTTCTGATGTAAACTTCTCATATCCTACAGCCGAAATTGCTGTAATGGGAGCCGATGGAGCTGTAAACATTCTGTATCGTAAGGCTACTCCGGAAGAAAAGGCTAAGGCTGTAGAAGAATACAAAGAGAAATTCTCTAATCCGTATCGTGCAGCTGAACAGGGTTATATCGATGAGATCATCCTTCCGAAGGATACTCGTTACAAACTGATTCAGGCTCTTGAAATGACTCAGAACAAGAGTGTAAGCAATCCTCCGAAGAAGCATGGTAATATGCCTTTGTAATTTTGAAGGAATAATAGCATAAAAAGTTTTTAAAACCATCTCTACTGATTGTAGGGGTGGTTTTATTTTTTGTGCAAAACGAATTGTTGCTGGATAAGATAATCGGTTAAATGTGCCAAATAGCCTTGAATCGATTCTTTAAATATGATTCTTAAAATAATATTAACGAATATTTAAACACGTTTGAAAGGGGGGCATCGGCTGGAAGTTTCCTTTTAATGTGTCGATTTTTTTGTATATTTGGGGGCGATTATTAAAAACTATCAGTATATGATGAAAAAATGGGTAATGATGGCAGCTTTGTTTGGCTGTCTGTTTGCTGGAATATCTACTGTAAGGGCTCAGGAAGTTACTCCCGATGAAGTAGGATATATAGTAAAAGTGGGAGATGAGGCTCCCGATTTTGAAATGACACTGACCGATGGGCAAAAGATTAAACTATCCTCTCTGCGTGGAAAGGTTGTCATGCTTCAGTTTACGGCAAGCTGGTGTGGTGTCTGTCGGAAAGAAATGCCTTTCATCGAACGGGATATCTGGCAGAAACATAAAGATAATGCTTCATTTGCACTTTATGGTGTAGACCGTGATGAACCATTGGAGAAAGTGAAAGCATTTGCCAAGCAGACGAAGGTTACTTATCCGCTCGGACTCGACCCCGGAGCAGATATATTTGCTAAATACGCTGTCCGAAATGCAGGCATTACTCGTAATGTCTTGATTGATAAGACGGGAAAGATTGTGATGATGACACGTCTGTATAATGAAGAAGAGTTTTCGGCTCTGTGTAAAAAAATAGATGAGTTATTGAAATGACACAGATTAGGTATATATTACTCATCTTGTGTTGTCTGGTAGTACTTCCCGGATTTTCACGGAAAAAGAAGGGTTCGGGTTACGAACCGTTGTTTGGAAAGTCACAGGCTGCTTATCAGATAACATCCCATTCGTTAGAGGGTGCAACGTTTTATTTAGTCAGCGGACATGGAGGTCCTGATCCGGGATGTATCGGTAAATATCATGGAAAGGAATTGCATGAGGATGAATATGCTTATGATATTGTTCTGAGACTGGGTAGAGAATTGCTGAAGCGTGGTGCCAAGGTTCATTTTATCATTCAGGATAAAAAGGATGGAATTCGTAATACGGCTGTTCTGAATAACAGTAAGCGTGAAACTTGTATGGGCAAAACCATTCCTTTGAATCAGGTGGCAAGATTACAGCAGCGTTGCGATGCAATCAACCGTTTGTATTATAAGGATAAGAGCAATTATAAGCGTGCCATATTCATTCATGTGGATAGTCGTAGTAGAGGAAAGCAGACAGATGTTTTCTTTTACCATACTCCGGGAAGTAAGTATGGAAAGCGTTTGGCAGATCAGTTACGTCGTACATTTACGGCAAAGTACGACCGTCATCAGCCCAACAGAGGTTTTGGAGGTACGGTAAGTGCACGAAATTTATTTGTACTTCGCAATTCAACGCCTTATGCCGTCTTTCTGGAACTGGGAAATATTCAGAATGCCCGCGACCAGCAGCGTCTGGTCATCCCCGATAACCGTCAGGCATTGGCAAACTGGATTACGGAAGCTATAGTGCATGATTATAAGAAAAAATAATAATGCTATAATAAAAAAAGAATAGCGGAAGTTCTGATAAAAGGAACTTTCGCTATTCTTTTTATACCTGTGTCTGACTTTTGTTTTAATAGATTATGTCAGGCAGACATTCGTTTTTATTGTTACCTCAGAGAAGCCGATGAGATAGTGGCTTCTCTGAGGGTACATTATAGTTTACAGGTACTGTTTTAACTTTTAATCTTCTGTATTTTCAAGTAACAATTCCATTACCTGGCAAGCAGATTTGGCAACTGATGTACCCGGGCCGAAGATAGCCATGACTCCAGCCTTGTACAGAAAGTCGTAATCTTGTGCCGGGATGACACCTCCGGCAAATACCAGAATATCTTCACGTCCCAAACGTTTCAGTTCCGCGATAATCTGCGGAATCAACGTCTTGTGTCCGGCAGCCAGTGAAGAAACACCTACTGCATGTACGTCGTTTTCTACAGCTTCACGTGCAGCCTCTTCCGGAGTCTGGAACAACGGTCCCATATCCACATCGAAGCCGCAGTCGGCAAATCCGGTAGCCACTACCTTCGCACCACGGTCGTGTCCGTCCTGTCCCATCTTGGCAATCATTACACGCGGACGGCGACCTTCTTTCTTTGCAAATTCCTCGGTCAGTTCGCAAGCTCTTGCGAAATCTGCATCCTTTTTACTTTCTGATGAATACACGCCTGAAATAGTTCTGATTACTGCTTTATAACGTCCTACGACCTTTTCGCACGCGTCGGATATTTCTCCCAGTGTGGCACGTACGCGGGCAGCTTCTACAGCCAGTTCCAGCAAGTTGCCTTTGCCGGTACGTACACATTCGGTAATAGCTTCCAGTGCTTTATCCACCTCAGCCTGATTTCTTCCTTCGCGCAGACGGCGTAAGTTTTCTATCTGTTCCTGACGTACAGCCGTATTGTCTACTTCCAGAATATCGATCGGATCTTCCTTCTCCAGACGATACTTGTTCGTACCTACGATGGTCTGTTCGCCCGAGTCGATACGAGCCTGCGTGCGGGCAGCCGCTTCTTCGATACGCATCTTCGGAATACCGGTTTCGATAGCCTTGGCCATACCACCCAGTTTCTCGATTTCCTGAATATGCTCCCATGCCTTATGAGCCAGTTCGTTGGTCAGCGCTTCCACATAATAAGAACCGCCCCACGGGTCAACGTTCTTGCATATCTGAGTTTCTTCCTGAATGTAAATCTGTGTGTTACGTGCGATACGTGCGGAGAAGTCAGTCGGCAGGGCGATTGCTTCATCCAAAGCGTTGGTGTGCAGTGACTGAGTATGTCCCAGTGCAGCAGCCATCGCCTCGATACAAGTACGTCCTACGTTATTGAACGGATCCTGTTCCGTGAGCGACCATCCCGAAGTCTGCGAGTGTGTACGCAGTGCAAGCGATTTCGGATTCTTCGGATTGAACTGTTTTACAATCTTGGCCCACAGCATACGTGCGGCACGCATCTTGGCAATTTCCATGAAATGATTCATACCGATAGCCCAGAAGAACGACAGACGAGGAGCGAAAGCATCGATGTCGATACCCGCAGCTACTCCGGCACGCAGATATTCCAGGCCGTCGGCAAGTGTATAAGCCAGTTCGATATCGGCAGTGGCACCCGCTTCCTGCATGTGATAACCCGAGATAGAGATTGAATTAAATTTCGGCATCTTCTGAGAAGTATACTCAAAAATATCCGAAATGATCTTCATGGAGAAGGCAGGCGGATAAATATAAGTATTACGCACCATGAACTCTTTCAGAATATCGTTCTGGATGGTACCGGCCATTTCTTCCAGCTTGGCACCCTGTTCCAGTCCTGCATTGATGTAAAATGCCATGATAGGCAGTACAGCTCCGTTCATGGTCATGGAAACAGACATCTTGTTCAGGGGAATACCGTCGAACAATACCTTCATGTTTTCCAGCGAGCAGATAGAAACACCTGCCTTACCTACGTCGCCCACTACACGCGGATGATCGGGATCGTAACCACGATGAGTCGGAAGGTCGAAAGCAACCGACAGACCTTTCTGACCGGAAGCCAGATTACGACGGTAGAAAGCATTCGATTCTTCGGCAGTAGAGAAACCCGCATACTGGCGGATCGTCCACGGGCGGAACGTATACATCATCGAGTACGGACCTCTCAGATAAGGAGGAATACCCGCAGCATAGTTCAAGTGCTCCATGCCCTCCAGGTCTTCTTTCGTATAAACCGGCTTCACCTGAATCTGTTCCGGCGTTCTCCAATTGGCCTTGATGTCATTGGCCTTTTGCCATTCCATACCATTTTGAGGCTGGAATCCGGCATATATGTCGATATTTTTAAAATTCGGTTTCATAGCATTACTTAATTCCTAACTTTTCATTATATTCTTTCAAGGTCTCCAATACGTTGCAGCGTACATGGATAAAGTTCTCTATACCGGCAGCTTTCAGTTCTTCCATGCAGGCAGGAGCTCCTGCTACGATAAACATAGCTCTGCCGTTTACTGCCTTGAATGCCGGGATGGCATATTCGGCATACTCATCATCGCTCGAACAGATTACAACAATGTCGGCATGAGCTTTCATGGCTGCTTCCACACCTTCTTCTACAGTCGGGAATCCCAGATTATCTATTACTTCATATCCGGCACAAGCCAGGAAGTTGCATGAGAATTGAGCACGAGCCTGACGCATGGCAAGGTTTCCGATAGTCAGCATAAAGGCTTTCGGACGCTTGCCCGAATGTTCGGTCTGCAGGCGGAGAGCTTCAAATTCACTGGCAGCGCGGCTGGTTTCCAGTTTGGCGAAAGAAGCTTCTTCGTCGTGAGAATGTCCGCTTCCGCAGCCACATTTGTGTTCCAGCGGGGCTTTATCCCCTGCCAGTTCGTTAAAGTTAGGATATTGATTGGTACCCAGTAAGATTTCCTTGCGTTTGGAAACCGCTTCGTGGCGTGCCTTATTGCTCGCATTTACAGCATTCTGTACGTTTTCTGCCAGTACAGACTGTACCATACCTCCCGCATCTTCCACCTGAAGGAACAGGTCCCATGCCTGCTTGGCGATAGAAACAGTCAGGTTCTCTATATAATAAGAACCACCTGCCGGATCGACAATGCGGTTCAGGTGCGATTCTTCTTTCAGCAGCAACTGCTGGTTGCGTGCTATACGTTCCGAAAAATCATTGGGAGTTTCGTAGGTCTTGTCGAAAGGAGTCACTGTGATTGAATTGACTCCGGCGATGGCAGCACTCATGGCTTCTGTCTGCGTGCGGAGTAAATTTACATGTGCGTCAAAGAGCGTCAGGTTGAAACTGGATGTTTCGGCGTGAGCTAACATTTTACATGCACATTCACATTGCGGATTGTAAGCCTTTACGATGTCTGCCCATAACATACGAGCCGCACGGAATTTGGCTATTTCCATGAAATAATTGGAACTGATACCGAAATTGAATTTTATTTTTTTTGCAGCCAGGTCGACAGGAACTCCGGCTTCAGTCAGGCGGCTTAAGTATTCATTACCCCAAGCCAGTGCATATCCCAGTTCCTGATAAATATACGCCCCGGCATTGTTCAGTTGAAGAGAATTGACAGCTATGCAGCGGAAGTGAGGATAGTCGGCCAGCGTTTCCACCAGTTCTTTAGCTTTCGATATGATCGGGCTGACATCTTTTCCGTTTTGCAACATTTTGCCTATCGGGTCAAAGTTCAGCGAACCATGCAGTTTTTCCGGATCGTAGCCTTTTTCCTTGAAATAAGCGACAAGCAATTCCGCCAGTTGGACAGTATGACGCTGGCAGGTTGTGAAATTAAGTTCTATGCAGTCGCAGCAAATATCTTTCAGTAAAGTGGCAATATATTCGGCGTTCAAATCGTTGGCTTTTATATGGAACCCCAGCGAGTCGATACCTTTGTTCAGTAAATCGAGAGCTTTTTTGTTCGCTTCTGCAGGATCTTCTACTCGAATGTCCTGCCGGATATACCAGGTATTATCATCTTTCTTATTACCTCTTATAAATGGAAATTCTCCAGGAAGTCCTTCCGTTGTTTTCAGTCCCTCCAAATCCTCTTGGCGGTAAAACGGTTTTACTTTAAATCCTTCGTTAGTTTTCCACACCAGTTTCTTTTCGTAATCGGCTCCTTTCAGGTCGACCATGATTTTATCCATCCATTCTTGCGTAGATACGGGGGGAAAATCAGAAAAGAGTTTTTCTT
This sequence comes from Bacteroides sp. CAG:1076, assembly GCA_000436795.1. Classification (GTDB taxonomy): domain Bacteria; phylum Bacteroidota; class Bacteroidia; order Bacteroidales; family Bacteroidaceae; genus Phocaeicola. The sequence goes on along the minus strand of HF993244.1, from coordinate 10,140 downwards.
TACTATCTGCCATAGTGAATGAGTGTTTATGATATTATGATTTAAGTTAGTTGGCACGGAGGTTGGAACCCGTGCGAGGCAAATATACAAATTTATTGCACATCGCAGCAAAAAGTGAGTATTTTTTTAGATTCAATGTTTGACTGATTCTTTTTAATTGTCTACATTTGTGACGCTTAAAAAATAATATTATGAATTGGCTACAAGATTTGTTAACTAATCCCGACTCCATAGCACACATTGTCGCATTGTACGCATTTGTGATTGCCGCCGGAGTTTTATTGGGAAAAATCAAAGTCTTCGGCATTTCCCTGGGTGTTACCTTCGTACTCTTTGTGGGAATCCTTGCCGGACACTTAGGATTTACAGGAAATCAGTCCATTCTTTCCTTCTTGCAGGATTTCGGATTGATTCTATTTGTGTTTTGTATAGGCTTGCAGGTAGGTCCTTCCTTCTTCTCGTCTTTTAAGAAAGGAGGTATCAGGCTGAACATGCTGGCCATGGGTATCGTCGCACTGAATATTGCAGTGGCCCTGATTATCTATTACGCGTTGCAAGGGCGGGTAGACATTCCGATGATGGTAGGTATTCTTTGCGGAGCTGTGACGAACACTCCGGGACTGGGTGCCGCCAACGAGGCTTTGCAGCAACTGCATTATCAGGGACCTGAAATTGCGATGGGATATGCATGTGCTTACCCGCTGGGTGTCATGGGTATCATTCTTTCGCTGATTGTTATCCGATATATCTGTCGGGTGAACCTCGACAAGGAAGCGGACGATATTCAGAAAGAGGAAGAAGCCAATCCGCATCTGAAGCCTTACAACCTTGCTCTGAAAGTTGAAAACGCTGCATTGAGCGGAAAGAAGCTTTCACAGGTGCAGAACTTCCTGGCAAGAGATTTTGTCTGCTCCCGTATTTTGCAGGACGGACACGTACACATTCCCACTGCCGATACCGTATTGCGACTGGGAGATGAAATGAATATTGTATGTGCTGAAGACGATTCGGAGGCTATACAGGCGTTCATCGGTTCGAAGGTAGAAGACGTAGACTGGGATAACCAGAGCAAGCAAGACAAGCCAATGGTTTCCCGCCGTATTCTGGTTACACAGCCTGCGATAAACGGAAAGACACTGGGTGAGCTTCATTTCAGCAGTATGTATGGAGTAAACGTAACGCGTGTCAACCGTTCCGGTATGGATTTGTTTGCTGCAAGACAGTTGATTCTTCAGGTGGGCGACCGTGTCATGGTAGTCGGTCCGCAAGATGCCATCGAACGAGTTGCCGATTTGCTGGGTAATCAGTTGAAGCGTCTGGATCATCCTAACATCGTGACAATCTTCATCGGTATCTTCTGTGGTATCTTGTTTGGTAGTCTTCCTATTGCGTTGCCGGGTATGCCTACTCCGGTGAAGTTGGGTCTTGCCGGAGGTCCGCTGATTATTTCTATTCTTATCGGACGTTTCGGACACAAGGTCAAGCTGGTAACCTATACCACCATGAGTGCCAATCTGATGCTGCGTGAGGTGGGACTGGTGTTGTTCCTTGCCAGTGTCGGTATAAAGGCAGGCGGCAATTTTGTCCAGACGGTAGTAGAAGGTGACGGACTGTTGTATGTAGGTATCGGATTCCTGATTACATTTATTCCGTTGCTGATTATCGGAATGGTAGCCCGCTGGCGACATAAGATTAACTATTTCACCTTGATGGGACTGATAGCCGGTAGTAATACTGACCCTCCTGCATTGGCTTATGCCAATCAGATTTCAGGTAACGATGCACCGGCTGTAGGATATTCTACCGTATATCCGCTTGCTATGTTCCTGAGAATCCTCACGGCTCAGTTGCTTATTCTGCTGATGGCAGGATAACGTGCCGATGATATACAAAAAACGTCCCGACGAATGAATGAAAACATGCCGATGTTTCTTTCCATTCGTCGGGACGTTTTTTTATGCTTTCGGGCAATTGTCTTTTAACGGCTTCCCAGATAGAGGAAGAACATACCGATAAGCACCAGTATCAGATCGATAACCTTACTCTTCAAGTTCTTTTCATGGAACAGCATGGCCCCGAACAGGAACGATACGATGACACTGCCGCGGCGTACCATTGATACAATGGAAATCATGGAATCTTCCATACTCAGTGCATAAAAATAAACGAAATCGGCAGCCGAGAGGAAGACGGAAATCAGAATGATGCACCAGTCCCAGCGGAAAGGAGTCGATGTTTTCCGTTTAGGCCACCACAGAAACATCAGCACACCGCCCATCAGGAAAAGCTGGTAGATATTATACCACGCCTGAACTTGCATATTATTGAACCGTCCCATCAGGAATTTATCGTACAGTCCGCTTATGGCTCCCAGTACAGCAGCAAGCACTACAAACCATATCCAGCGGTCGTGCTTGAAGTCGATACCCTCTTTCTTTCCCGAACGGCTCAGCATGAAGAACGAGATAATCGCCATGAGCACACCAATCCACTGATACAGGTTGAGCCGTTCGCCGAAAATCAGCATTGCACCCACGAGTGTCATGACAGGACGTGTGGCATTGATAGGACCTACAATGGTAAGTGGCAGATGCTTCATACCGAAATATCCGAATGTCCATGAAGACAAAACGATGAACGACTTCAGCAGAATAAATTTATGAACTTCCCAGCCCCCCAGCTCGGGTACATAAAAAAGAGAACCTTGCAGCGTCTGTGGTGCAAAGTGCGACAACAGAATAAACGGAAGGAAAATAAGACTTGAGAACAATGTGTTGAGAGCCAGTACCGGAAGTACGGCATTGTTACTCAGTGACTTTTTCTTGAATACATCGTAAAAGCCCAGCAGTGCCGCCGAGCAAAAGGCTAATAGTAACCACATAATTTTTTATATCGCTTTATAAATTTGGCTGCAAAGTTACAAAAAAACAATAAAGATTTGCACAGCTCACACAGTATGTCTACTTTTACCATATTTATACAACTGCAAAATTATCAGAAAAGTACAATGAACGAGCAAGTCTTGCATAAACTTAAAGTGCTGGCGGAGTCGGCAAAATATGATGTGTCGTGCTCTTCCAGCGGAACCGTACGGCGCAATGCCTCTGGCGGGGTAGGAAATACCGTAGGAGGGTGGGGCATCTGCCATAGTTTTGCCGAAGACGGCAGGTGTATTTCGCTGCTCAAGGTCATGCTTACCAACTATTGTATTTATGATTGCGCATATTGTATCAACCGAATCAGCAACGACATACCGCGTGCCACTCTGTCGGTGAGCGAACTGGTGGATCTGACCATGGAGTTTTACCGCCGGAACTATATCGAGGGACTGTTCCTGAGCTCGGGCGTAGTACGGAATCCCGATTACACCATGGAGCGTCTGGTGAGGGTGGCAAAAGACTTGCGTACGGTTCACCGCTTCAACGGCTATATTCACCTGAAGAGCATCCCCGGAGCCAGCAGGGAACTGGTGCGCGAAGCCGGACTGTATGCCGACCGTCTGAGCGTGAATCTCGAAATTCCAACCGAAGCAAACCTCAAGATGCTGGCTCCCGAAAAAGACCATCGCAGCGTGTATCTGCCTATGGGATATATTCGTGAGGGGGCGCTCGAGAGTGCGGAAGAGCGGAAACATCACCGCCACGCGCCACGTTTTGCACCTGCGGGACAGAGTACGCAGATGATTGTCGGGGCAACTTCGGAGAGCGATCGCGACATCCTGAAGGTTTCTTCCGCTCTTTACGCCCAGCCTACCATGAAACGTGTGTATTATTCGGGATATATTTCCGTCAATACCTACGACAAACGTCTGCCTGCCCTGAAACAACCGCCTCTGGTACGCGAGAACCGTCTGTATCAGGCCGACTGGCTGCTGCGCTTTTATCAGTTCCGGGTAGACGAACTGGTAGATGATGCCAGTCCGGACCTCGACCTGGAAGTCGACCCCAAGCTGGCGTGGGCATTGAAGCATCCCGAGTTTTTCCCCGTCAATATCTATACGGCGGACTATGAAACCCTGCTTCGTGTGCCGGGCATCGGGGTACGTTCGGCCAAGATGATTGTCATGTCGCGCCGTTTCTCGCGCATCGGCTTCTACGAGCTCAAGAAAATGGGAGCCGTCATGAAGAAGGCTCGCTATTTTATTACGTGCAACGAGCTGCCCGACAAGACGATACACGAGCTTACTCCGCAGGGAGTACGGAAACTGCTGGTGCCGAAACCCAAGAAACGCACGGACGAACGCCAGCTTACGCTCAATTTTGATTTCGATTAGACTGAACTTTTGGGCGGGGTGGTTTGTAATATCATTATTATATAACAAGAAAATACATTATGTGGAAGAATCTGTTAAGGGAATTAAAGCGGAAAGACCACCAGCGCTATCTGGGTGGTCTGGATATATTCAAGTATATCGGTCCCGGACTGCTGGTTACCGTGGGATTCATCGACCCGGGAAACTGGGCGTCGAACTTTGCGGCGGGTTCCGATTACGGCTATGCACTGTTGTGGGTCGTGACACTTTCCACCGTCATGCTGATTGTGCTTCAGCACAACGTGGCGCATCTGGGTATCGTAACCGGCCTGTGTCTGAGCGAGGCTGCCAACAAATATACGCCGAAGTGGATAGCGCGTCCCATCTTGGGCAGTGCCGTGCTGGCAAGTATCTCTACGTCGCTGGCGGAAATACTGGGAGGAGCCATTGCACTGGAAATGCTGTTCGGCATACCGATTATCGTTGGAGCCATACTGACGACGGTCTTTGTGCTGATACTGCTTTTCACCAATTCGTACAAACGCATCGAGCGGGGTATCATCGCCTTCGTTTCGGTGATTGGTCTTTCTTTCCTCTATGAGCTCTTTCTGGTCGATGTCGACTGGGGACTGGCTGCCCGTTCGTGGGTTACGCCGAGCATTCCGCAGGGAAGCATGCTCATCATCATGAGTGTACTGGGAGCAGTCGTTATGCCGCACAACCTGTTTCTTCATTCGGAAGTGGTGCAGAGTCGGGAATATAATAAGGAGGACGAACAAGCCATCAAGAAACATTTGAAGTACGAATTCTACGATACGTTGCTGTCGATGGGCATAGGCTGGGCCATCAACAGTGCCATGATTCTGCTGGCAGCCACCACCTTCTTTGCACACGGCACCCCGGTGGAAGAGCTTCAGCAGGCAAAATCGTTGCTCGACCCTCTGTTGGGCAGTCAGGCAGGCACCATTTTTGCCTTGGCGTTACTTATGGCAGGTATCTCGTCGACCGTTACCAGCGGGATGGCTGCAGGTTCTATTTTTGCCGGAATCTTCGGAGAATCCTATCATATCCGCGACATTCACTCGCGAATAGGCGTTCTGCTGTCGCTGGGACTGGCACTGGTGATTATCTTGTTCATCGACAATCCGTTTCAGGGACTGATTATTTCGCAGATGGTGCTGAGCATCCAGTTGCCTTTCACCGTCTTTTTGCAACTGTCGCTCACCTCGTCACGGCGCGTCATGGGGCAGTATGCCAACTCGCGATGGAGCACGTTTGTGCTTTATACCATTGCCATCGTCGTTTCCGTGCTCAACATCATGCTGCTTTTCAGCTGACGTTTGCATAAGCATCCGGCGGGGAGAAAAAATACTCTCCGCAAGTCCGGCAGAAAATTTGTACAAATTTTCTAAGAATTTGTACAAATTTTTTAGAAACGTCGGGACGTTTTCCGGAGAAGTTCTCGGCGTTTGTAAAAATGTAATATGAGCATAAAAGCCGTTTCTGTAAATCAAAAGGAAGATACAGAAACGGCTTTTCGTTTGTTATGGGGCAATAGAAAATAAATTATTCTTGAGGTTGATGAACCGTTTTCAGCTTACGGAAATGATAAATCAACATGACGGCAGCCATGATGAAAGCCAGTGTGTCCGACAGCGGCATGCTGAACCATACCCCTTTTACTCCGAAATGCGGTGGAAGCAAAGCCAGTCCGGGCAACAGGAAGACCAACTGGCGGGAAAGAGAAAGCAGTATCGATATACTGACCTTACCGATGGACTGGAAGAACTGTGTAATGACGATTTGTGCTCCGATGATAGGAAATGCCAGCACACCGATGCGTAGAGCCAAGGTAGCTTGTTCCGTCAGCTCATGGTTGGTGGTAAACATACCTACAAATACGCTCGGGAACAATTCGCTGACCAGAAATCCGGCGGTCGTAACACTACATCCTGCGATAATACCCAGTCGCAGTGTCCGTTTTACGCGGTCGTAGTGCTGTGCTCCGTAGTTATATCCGGAAATCGGCTGCATTCCCATGGTAATTCCCATCACGATCATCACGAACAACATTTGTATCCGGTTAAGAATGCCGAATGCTCCGATAGAAAGGTCGCCGCCGTAAGTCAGCAAGCGGTTGTTGATGAAAATCACGATACAGCAGGCACATACGTTCATTACGAAGGGTGACATGCCCACACCGAAGATATTCAGAATAATGTGCTTCCTGAGTTTAAAGCTGGAACGCTTGAAGCGTATATAACTTTTCTTGTTGTAGAAATGATATAATACCCAGATCATACCTACAAACTGCGACAAAATGGTAGAAAGGGCAGCTCCCCTGATTCCCCATTCCAGAACGAATATACAGATAGGAGCAAGAATTACGTTGCATCCTACCGTCAGCATCGACGAAAGCATAGCCTTTTTGGGATAACCCGTAGCACGCATGATGTTGTTCAACCCGATCATGACATACGAAATGGGGCTTCCCAGCAGGATAATCTGCATAAAGTCGCGTGCATAAGGCAAGGTGCTTTCGCTGGCTCCGAAGAAATAAAGTATTTCGTCCAGGAATATCAGCGTGATGCCTCCGTAAAATATAGCATTGATGATGCAGAGAATGGTGACGTTTCCCAAAATATTCTCGGCACCTCTTATATCTTTTTGTCCCAGACGGATGGAAGAAATGGTTGCTCCACCTACGCCTACCAGGGTACAGAACGCAACAAGCAGGTTCATCAGCGGAAAAGTAATGGCAAGACCGGAAATGGCAAGTGCCCCTACACCGTGTCCGATAAAGATACTGTCGATAATGTTGTACAAGGAAGTCAGTGTCATGCCGATAATGGCAGGGATGGAGTACTGTAAAAGCAATTTGCCTATGGGAGCATTTCCTAAGACATGGGGATTGTTCTTTTCCATTTTGGGCTTCGATTAATTTTGTTTGTTCAAAGTTAGGAATATGACGTGATATTTCGGAAATTTGCACCGTTAAATCAACTAAATGGTAGATAGAATGGATAATACGAAGTGTATAGCAGCTCTGTTTGACTTCGACGGAGTGGTAATGGATACGGAAACACAGTATAGTTTGTTTTGGAATGAAGTGGGTAAGCAGTATTTTCCCCAGATAGAAGAGTTCGGCCGTATCATTAAAGGACAAACCCTTACTCAGATTTATGCAAAGCATTTTTCGGGTATGGAGAAAGAACAGCAGGACATCACGGCTCGCTTGAACCAGTTTGAAAAAGAAATGTCGTTTGAGTATATTCCCGGTGTAGTCGATTTCATGAAAGACTTACGTGCGCATGGTGTAAAGATAGCTATTGTTACAAGCTCGAACGACTTGAAGATGGCCAATGTATATAAGGCACACCCTGAACTGAAAGAGCTGGTCGACCGTATTCTTACCGCCGAAATGTTTACCCGTTCGAAACCTGCTCCGGATTGTTTCCTGCTGGGAGCCGAAGTTTTCGGAACGGTTCCCCAGAATTGTGTAGTATTTGAAGATTCATTTCACGGACTGGAAGCAGGCAATGCGGCTGGTATGGCAGTCGTAGGATTGTGTACCACTAATCCGAAGGAAGCGATAGCCGACAAATGTAAGTTGGTGATGCCCGATTTTACAGCCTTCTCCTTCGAAAAGATGAAAGCCCTTCTTGCTTAACTCGTAAGAATGAACTACATTTGCCACAATTTTACTAAATTAGGAGAATTTTTATGGCTGGATATCTTTCAGGTGATACACGTAAAGTGACGACTCACCGTTTGATTGAGATGAAAGAAAGAGGTGAAAAGATTTCCATGTTGACCTCTTATGATTATACGATTGCCCAGATTGTAGACGGGGCAGGCGTTGATGTAATTTTGGTAGGCGATTCTGCTTCGAATGTGATGGCGGGTAATGTAACTACATTGCCTATAACAATAGACCAGATGATATATCACGGTAAGTCGGTGATGCGTGGTGTAAAACGTGCGCTTGTCGTTGTCGATATGCCTTTCGGCTCTTATCAGGCAGATCCGTTCGACGGAGTGCGAAACGCTATCCGTATTATGAAGGAAACAGGTGCAGATGCTCTTAAGCTGGAAGGCGGAGAAGAGGTAATCGAGACCATCCGGAAAATAATCGGGGCGGGCATGCCTGTAATGGGACATCTGGGACTGATGCCACAGTCTATCAATAAATATGGAACTTATGGCGTACGTGCCAAGGGTGACGCTGAGGCTGAAAAGCTGGTTCGCGACGCTCACTTGCTGGAAGAGGCTGGCTGTTTCGGACTGGTACTGGAAAAAATTCCTGCCGATCTGGCCGCACGTGTAGCTTCCGAACTGACCATTCCTGTAATAGGTATCGGAGCCGGTGGAGCTGTAGACGGACAAGTGCTGGTGGTTGCCGACATGTTGGGGATGACCAAAGGCTTCAGTCCGCGTTTCTTGCGTCGTTACGCCGACTTGCATACGATAATGACCGATGCTATCGGACATTACGTAGCAGACGTGAAGTCGTGTGATTTCCCTAATGAAACCGAGCAGTATTGATATTTATTTCACTGTTGCTATATGAATATGCTGTGGAATAGAAATTTTTCTTTACTGATTGCAGCAAACATATTACTCTATATAGCGGTTTACATGTTGTTCCCTTTGATTCATCAGTGGATGATTCAAGCCTGGAGTTGCACCGGACTACAGGCTGCAGGGGTAACAGCTGTTTTCGGAATCGCGTTGTTCCTTCCTGGGGCTTTCAATAATTATTTGGTCGATACATTTAGCCGGAAGAATGTTTGTACCCGGAGTATGGCGTTGCTGGCACTTGTAGGAATATTATATCCTTACGTTACTTCGGTAGGGATGGTGGCACTTCTTCGTATCTTGCAGGGAGCATTGTTTGGCATTGTCCTGATGGCTACGGGAAGTACGCTGGTGATTGACGTCACTCCCAGTAATAAGCGTAATGAGGCTAACCGGGTATTTACCTGGTCGTCTATCATCGGTATGCTGGGGGGAATAATTGTTGGTATAGAGGGAGGAAATTATCTGAGTTTTACCTCCTTGCTGTATGTTTCGGCTTTTCTTTGTGCGGTTTCTATCGTACTGGTGTCGATGGTGAGAGTGTGCTTTCGTGCACCGCTCGACTTGCCCTTGTGTTCGTTCGACCGGTTCATTCTTTTCCGGACCTTGCTTCCCGGAGTAAATATGATGACTGTACCTGTCGTTTTAGGAATGCTTTTCATTATGATATCCAATGCTTTTTTCTATCTTTGCATAGGATGTGGATTTTTGATATATCTGTTTATCAGGCAAGTGTTTACCAGCCCGATGAACGGAAGGCTTCAGATATTGATCGGGCAGTTGCTGACAGGGGTAGGGCTGGTTGTGCTCTGTGGCTCAGATACGGGCGAAAGTCTTTATGGAGCCGGACTGTTGCTGGGACTGGGATTGGGCTTTTCTATCGGACAGTTCCTGCGGATGATGATACTGCTGCCTTTGCATTGCGAGCGGGGTACCGGTTATCATACCTACCAACTGTTATGGGAAACGGGGATTATGCTCGGTGTATGGATTTCCCAATATGCTTGTGAGGCAGGAAATGGAAAACCGTATCAGGTTGCACTGGGGATTTGTATTGCCGGATTTCTGTTCTATCAGGCATACATACATCGCTATTTTATGAAACATTATCAAACAAATAAATAATAAAAGAGTATGGCAGACGATAAAAAGATTATCTTTTCTATGGTCGGAGTGAGCAAATCATTCCAGAACAATAAGCAAGTCTTGAAAGACATCTACCTATCTTTTTTCTACGGAGCGAAGATCGGTATCATCGGTTTGAATGGTGCGGGTAAGTCTACCCTGATGAAGATTATAGCCGGTCTGGA
>HF993243.1:3136-17168 GCA_000436795.1 Bacteroides sp. CAG:1076 | reverse complement strand
TTAATGAATCAATGTTTGTGAAAAAATTAAGGAAGCTGTAATTTCAGCTTTACGAATTGTTTGATGAATTCAACAGTTCCGTCAATGCCTAAAACCGAAGAATCGATGCAGAGGTGATAGGTTGCAGCTGCTCCCCATGTCTTGTAACTGTAATAGTTATAGTACGAAGAACGTTTCTTGTCAGCTTTCTCCATCAGTTCTTCTGCTTTTTCTGCACTGATGTTATGCAGTTTCATCAGTCTTTCAATGCGCGCTTCGGGAGAAGCAGATACAAAGATATTTGCACATCGCGGAAAATCGCGTAAAATGTAGTCGGCACAGCGACCGACAAACAGGCATGACTTCTGTTCTGCCAGGTGACGTATCACGTCACTCTGAATCTTGAACAATGAATCATTGCTCAAATATGAATTATAAGGATAGGCACCTTCGGTCACAAAAGGAAAGCGTGTTCCAAATAATCCTCCTAATATGCTTTGAGAAGCCTTTTCGTCTGCTTTTTCAAAAAACTCTTTGCAAAGTCCACTTTCTTTGGAAGCCAGATTTATCAGCTCTTTATCGTAAAAAGCTATACCTAAGTCTTTGGCCAGTTTCTCGCCGATTTCTTTTCCGCCACTGCCCAGCTGACGCCCAAGATTGATTATATAGTGATCATTCATAATCAAGTGAATTAGGATTAAGTGAGGCAAATATAATTAAAATTTTAAATATTCTACCATCTCGTGGCAAGAAACATATCAAGTCCTGCAGAAAAAAATGTTATTTTTTAATTTAGTTCTGCTGCTTTATGCTTGAATTGTTTGAATTGATTGTACAGCATGAAACCCGCTATCAGGCTGGCCGTTATATCGGAAATTGGCATGCTGAACCATATTCCTGCTGCTCCCCAGAACAAAGGAAGGATCAGCAGGCATGGAATCAATATCAGAACTTGCCGGCTGAGTGAAAGGATAATGGCTTTTTTAGCCATTCCGATACTTTGGAAGAAGTTGGAGGTTACCATCTGAAAGCCGATAATCGGGAAGAACATCACGGTAATGCGCAGTCCTCGTGCCGACAGGTCTATCAGTGTCTGGTCGGTTGTGAAGGCAGATACGGCAAGTTCCGGCATAAGTTCACCTACCAGAAATCCGGTAGAGGTAACGATTGTGGCTGCAATGACCGTGAGTTTCATGACGTGGTTTACACGATGATACTGCTGGGCGCCGAAATTATATCCGGCAATGGGCTGCATACCTTGGTTCAGTCCCATGACGATCATAACAAACAGGAAAGTGATTCGGTTGACTATTCCGAAAGCACCGATGGCAAGGTCGCCGTCGTACAGTTTCAATCCCTTGTTGATGAGGATGACAATCATGCACGATGCTACGTTCATAAAGAAAGGAGCCAGACCTATTCCAATGATATTTTCTACCAGTACTCTCTTCAGCCGGTAAATACCTCGGCGGAAATGAAGCAGTTCACCTTTGTTGCAGAATAATTTAATCAGCCAGCAGAGTGAAATGATCTGCGCCAGAATGGTTGCTACGGCAGCTCCACGTATTCCCATCCCGAATCCATAGATAAATATCGGGTCGAGTATGGTATTGATGACCACCGTAAGTATTGTCGCTACCATAGCCTTTTGCGGATGTCCTGCCGAACGAAGTACGGAGTTCAGCCCCAGATACATGTGGGTAATGACGTTGCCTAAAAGAATTGTGACCATATAGTCGCGTGCATATGGCAGGGTAGCTTCGCTGGCTCCGAAGAAATATAAAATAGGATCGAGGAAGGCCAGTGTGATAATGGTGAATATGATACCGATAATCAGGTTCAGAGATACAACGTTGCCTAAGATTTGTTGGGCGGTATTGTAGTCTTTCTGTCCCAGTTTAACTGAAACCAGTGTGGAAGCTCCTACACCTACCAGTGAGCCGAAGGCGGCAGCCAGATTCATCAGAGGAAAGGTTATGGCAAGACCTGAAATGGCCATTGCACCCACTCCGTGTCCGATAAAGATACTGTCTACCATGTTATAAAGTGACGATGCGGTCATTGCGATAATAGCCGGAATGGCATATTGCATCAATAGTTTGCCGATGGGCTGGTTTCCCAGTTCGGTTGCAGTTCCTTTTTGTGTCATAAAACTCTTTTTACGATTAAAATCGAGGCAAAGGTACTTAAAATTCCCTATAAGGGAAAAACTTTCTTTATCTTTGCATCAATGAAATTTTCAGATTTATGGAACATTCTTCTTTATCTTTGCTGGAGCTGAATTCTCTGGTGCGCAAAAGTATTCGTACGTGCCTGCCCGATACGTATTGGGTACAAGCTGAGCTTAGTGATGTACGTGCCAATTATTCGGGACATTGTTATCTGGAGTTTGTACAGAAGGATGCAAAAAGCAATATGCTGGTTGCCAAGGCAAGGGGAATTATCTGGAGTAATGTATATTATTCGCTGAAGGCGTATTTTGAACGGGAAACGGGACAGGCATTTGTTTCGGGTATCAAAGTATTGGTAAAGGTGAGTGTCGATTTCCATGAATTGTATGGCTATTCGTTGACTGTTACTGATATAGATCCTACTTATACGCTGGGCGATATGGCACTTCGCCGGAAAGAAATATTGAAGCGGCTTGATGAAGAAGGCGTTTTGACACTGAATAAGGAGCTGGAGTTGCCGGAATTGACGCAACGCATAGCAGTCATTTCTTCGGCTACGGCAGCCGGTTATGGCGATTTCTGCAATCAGTTGGAAAATAATTCTTATGGCTTTGTTTTTTATCCTCGTTTATTTCCGGCTGTTATGCAAGGCGACCGTGTGGAAAGTTCCATTATCCGTGCGCTGGAAAAAATCAATGCAGAACGTGAACGTTGGGATGTGGTTGTAATAATCCGAGGTGGTGGTGCTACGTCCGATTTGTCGGGCTTCGATACTTACGAGCTTGCAACCAATTGTGCCCAGTTTCCTTTACCCATAATAACGGGTATCGGACATGAGCGTGATGATACGGTGCTCGATATGATAGCTCATACGCGAGTTAAAACCCCGACGGCAGTTGCCGAGTTTTTGATAGACCATATGAGGCAGACAGCAGAGCGTCTGGAAGAATATACTCAGTTTTTTTATCAGGAACTTCCGGCCTTGTTCCTTCGCCGGAAGGAACAGTTTGAACAATGGGTTTCACGTATTCCGGTACGGGTGCAGATGCGCTTGCAGCATGAACGTTTCCGTCAGGAGCGATTGACGAAGCAATTGCAGATGGGATGGCAGACCCGTTTGTTGAAAGAAGAGTACCGTTTGCAGGTAGACCGCCGGATAGCTGTGGCGTTGGAGTCGGTTATGCAACGGGAGAAGCACCGTCTGGCAATGCTGGAGCAGCAGGTAAAGGCTTCTTCCCCCGAATTATTACTGAAAAAGGGATATAGTATTACCTTAAAGAATGGAAAAGCTGTGACGGATGTGGCTCAGCTTCGTCCGGGAGATGAAGTAACTACCCGGGTATCAAAAGGAGAATTCAAGAGTAAAGTGATATAATTATGGCAGCGAAAAAGGAAACTTATACCGAGGCTATGAAGCGTCTGGAGGCTATCGTAGTACGAATTGAAAGCAATGAACTCGATATTGATGAACTGGGCGACAATTTGAAAGAAGCTCAAAAGCTGATAAAATATTGTCGCGAGAAGTTGTATAAGGCTGATGTCGAAATCAAAAAGATGCTTGATGAAGGCAATACTATGGAAAAAAGCAGTGATTAAGTTGGATTTTGCAAATATAAGCCTTACTTTTGCTTGAACACTTATAAGGAATGTAAAACATAAACATTATATTAAAATGAAAGAAATTGATTGGTCTAAGCTGTCTTTTGGTTACATGAAGACAGATTACAATGTACGTTGCTACTATCGTGACGGAAAATGGGGTGAACTGGAACTTTGTTCAGAAGAAACTTTGAATATTCACATGGCTGCAACTTGTCTGCACTACGGACAGGAAGCTTTCGAAGGATTGAAGGCTTATCGTGGAAAAGACGGCAAGATTCGTGTATTCCGTCCGCAGGCCAATGCAGAACGTCTGCAAAGTACTTGTAGAGGTATCCTGATGCCTGAACTGTCGACCGAGAAATTCTGTGAGGCAGTACGTATGGTTGTAAAGGCAAACGAACGTTTCATTCCTCCTTACGAAAGCGGAGCCTCTCTCTATATTCGTCCGTTGCTGATTGGTACAGGTGCACAAGTGGGTGTTCATCCGGCAAGCGAATATCTGTTTGTGATTTTCGTTACTCCGGTAGGTCCTTATTTTAAAGGTGGATTTGCTACTAATCCGTATGTTATTATCCGTGAATTTGACCGTGCTGCTCCGCTGGGAACCGGTACTTTCAAGGTGGGTGGTAACTATGCCGCCAGTCTTCGTGCCAACAAGATGGCGCACGATGCAGGGTATGCCAGCGAATTTTATCTGGATGCTAAGGAAAAGAAATATATTGACGAGTGTGGTGCTGCCAATTTCTTTGGTATCAAAGATAATACTTACGTTACACCATTGTCAACTTCTATCCTTCCGTCCATTACAAACCGCAGCTTGATGCAACTTGCTGAGGATATGGGTATGAAGGTAGAACGTCGTCCTATTCCGGAAGAAGAGCTTTCTACATTCGAAGAAGCTGGTGCATGTGGAACGGCAGCCGTTATCAGTCCGATAGAACGCATCGACGATCTGGAAAACCACAAGTCGTATGTCATTGCAAAAGACGGCAAGCCAGGACCTGTCAGCGAGAAACTGTATAACAAACTGCGTGCAATCCAGTATGGTGACGAGGCTGATCCGTACGGATGGGTAATGATTGTAGAATAATTATTACTGATAAACAATAAATAATCAACCTTAAATTTTAATACTATGTTAAAACTAAACTCAGAGTTAAGAGCTGCTTCGCGTACGACATTGTCGGGTAACTGGATGATGGCTGCGCTTGCTACATTGGTTTATCTGCTGATAGCAGGAGGTGTTAGTTCCATTCCTGTTGCAGGAAGTGTACTTGCCATTATCGTAGCGTATCCGCTTGCGTATGGATTTGCAATATTGTTTCTCGACTTGTTCCGTGAAGGGAAACCTATTGATATAGGAAAACTGTTCGATGGTTTCAAGGATTTTGGAAGAGTCTGGGGAACGTTGATTTTAGTTGCTGTCTATACGATTCTGTGGACCTGCCTGTTGATTATTCCGGGTATTGTCAAATCGTATTCATACGCTTTGACTCCTTTTATATTAAAGGATGAGCCTGAATTGAGATACAATGCGGCTATCGAAAAAAGCATGCGTATGATGAACGGCTATAAGATGAAATTATTCTTGCTCGATTTGAGCTTTATCGGCTGGATGATTTTATCTATATTGACTTTGGGTATCGGATTGCTGTTCTTACAACCTTACATGAATACGGCTCGTGCTGCTTTCTATGAAGATCTGAAGGCTGAATTAAGCGATAGATGTGTAAGCGAAGAAGAGAATAATAATTGATTTATAAATCACTATAGTATATTGCGGACAGGCAGAGGAAGACAAACCTCTGTCTGTCCGCTGTTTTCTATGGTGATTCTTTTTTTGTCCGTTCCGGTGAAAAAACGTAACTTTGTGCCCAAAACAAGAAGAACTCAGTAAAAATGGGAAAAGGAAAGTTGGCAAAGTTTGCAGATATGGCGGAATATCCGCATGTGTTCGAATATCCGTATTCGGTAGTAGATGATGTTCCGTTCGAAATGAAAGGAAAATGGAACCGCGATTTCTTTAAAAATGAAAATCCGATTGTGCTGGAGTTAGGGTGCGGTCGTGGTGAATATACCGTGGGACTGGCACGACGCTATGCCGACAAGAATTTCATCGGGGTGGATATAAAGGGTGCACGTATGTGGACGGGAGCTACCGAAGCTCTGAATGAAGGACTGAAAAATGCGGCTTTCCTGAGAACCAACATCGAAATCATCGACCGTTTTTTTGCTCCGGGAGAAGTGAGTGAAATCTGGCTGACATTCTCTGATCCGCAGATGAAGAAAGCTACTAAGCGACTGACTTCTACGTATTTCATGAACCGTTACCGTAAGTTTCTTGTGCCGGATGGACTGGTACATTTGAAAACGGATAGCAATTTCATGTTTACTTATACCAAGTACATGATAGAAGCCAATAAGCTGCCGGTAGAATTTATCACCGACGATTTGTATCATTCAGGGATGGATGACGATATTTTGAGCATCCGTACCTATTACGAACAGCAATGGCTGGACCGGGGATTGAATATAAAGTATATTAAATTCCGCTTGCCGCAAGAGGGAGAACTGCAGGAACCGGATGTAGAAATCGAACTGGATGATTACCGCAGCTACAACCGCAGTAAGCGCAGCGGACTGAAAACAAGTAAATAAACAATAATAGGAGATATTATGACACTTTATCCAAAACTAATTCTTGATGCACTGGCAACGGTGCGTTATCCGGGAAACGGAAAGAATATCGTTGAAGCCGAAATGGTAGCCGACAATATTCGTATCGACGGGATGAAGGTGAGCTTCTCATTGATATTCGAGAAACCGACTGATCCGTTTATGAAATCGGTAGTTAAATCTGCCGAAACTGCTATTCATACCTATATATCAAAAGACGTAGAAGTAACAATAGCTACCGAAAGCCGTCAGGCGGCTCGTCCGGAACCGGGAAAGATGCTTCCGCAGGTGAAGAATGTGATTGCCGTTTCTTCCGGTAAAGGTGGAGTAGGTAAGTCTACCGTAGCAGCCAATCTGGCTGTAGCACTTTCCAAGTTAGGTTATAAGGTTGGTTTGCTCGATGCTGATATCTTCGGTCCTTCTGTGCCTAAGATGTTTCAGGTAGAGGATGCTCGTCCGTATGCAGAAATGGTAGACGGCCGTGATTTGATCGTGCCGATTGAGAAATATGGCATCGAACTGCTCTCTATCGGTTTCTTTGTCGATCCGGATCAGGCTACTTTGTGGCGTGGAGGTATGGCAAGCAACGCTTTGAAACAATTGGTTGGCGATGCAAAATGGGGAGCATTGGACTATTTTGTTCTCGATACTCCTCCGGGAACAAGTGATATTCACTTGACCTTGCTTCAGACACTTGCCATCACGGGAGCTGTTATTGTAAGTACTCCGCAGGAAGTTGCCCTTGCCGATGCACGTAAGGGTATCAATATGTACATGAATGATAAGGTGAATGTTCCTATCCTCGGACTGGTAGAAAATATGTCATGGTTTACTCCGGCAGAACTTCCGGAAAACAAATATTATCTTTTTGGTAAGGAAGGAACCAAGCGACTGGCAGAAGAATTGCATGTGCCGTTGCTGGGACAGATTCCTATTGTACAGAGCATCTGCGAAAACGGAGATAAAGGAACACCGGTTGCGCTGGATGAGAACTCTGTTATCGGACAGGCTTTCCTGGAACTGGCTCGCAATGTCGTAGCACAAACCGAAAAACGGAATGCTGAACTGGCACCGACTCAGGTTGTGAAGACGCATAAATAAGTAAATACGCGAAACATATATAAAGGAGAATACTCTCTTTCTGCAAAAGTGAAGGAGGGTATTCTCCTTTTTTAGTGGAATATCTTAAAAAAACATGGGCAGGTTTTAGGAAAAACGTGGGCGGAAGTTGGAGCAAACGTGGGCATGTTTCTTTTCAAACCTCGGCGGGGTTTCGAAAGAAGTTTCGGCTGATAAATGTGACATTTTGCTGTTTTCAGAGAAAGCTTGTCTGAGTTTCAGATAATTTAATTAAAATCAGTGCAGCCTTTAAGGAAATAATTCTTTTCTTTATAGAACAATGTTATGTGAAACCAAACTATACAGAATATGAAGAAAGTACATCTGTTGAGCTGGCTGGTGCTGTTTATCAGTTTATTCCCTTCTATCTTGCAGGCACAAAGTTACGATGAACTTTGGAAAGAGGTAGAAGTAAGCCAGAAGAAGGACTTGCCGAAAACGGTGATTAGTGTAGTTGATAAAATATACACTAAGGCAAAAGGTGAAAAGAACATCCCTCAAATGATGAAGGCTTACATTGTACGCGCTGAATCACGCATCCGGCTTACTCCGGACAGCGCACAGGCAGAGTACGATGGCATCCGGCGATGGGCAGAAAGTGAAACGGATTTGGTGGGACGTGCTGCGCTGAATCATATAATGGGCAGTCTGATACTGGATAATCAGCAGTTGGGTACGGAAGATGATGCCATACGGTATTTCCGTCTTTCGCTGAAAGATAAGGAGGTATTGGGCAAGGCTTCTGCCAAGGACTTCCGTCCCATGACCACTTCCGGCGAACTGAGTAAGGAATACCTGAATGATAATATGTTCGATCTGCTTTCGCGGCAGGCAATTGACCGGTTGTCGGCTTATCGTTTCAATGCCGACCGTCGGAAATGTGTGTCGGAAGCATTGACACTGTACGATGACTTAATAACGTTTTATGGCGACAATAATAATCGTCAGGCGGCTTTGCTAACCAAAGAAGCGCGGGTGTTGTACTGCTGGGAAGGTGCAGGAAGTAGTATCGTGCGTGAGGCACTGACACCGGAGAAAGCGGCAGAGGAATTGCGTAAGCTGGCAGAGGAGTACAAGGATTTGCCTGTCTGCGCCGATGTATATGTGAAATTGGCGTATGTTTACCGCATGAACAACCAGCCACTCAAATCGGTTGAGGCTGCACGCGAAGGAATAAAGAAATACCCGGCGCACGAATGGGTATCTCAGTTGCGTTCATACATCGATTTTGCTTCCAGTCCGTATCTTTCAGTCAATATTCCGCTGGTATATCCTAAGCAGGAAGCAGATATCAATGTGACGTATGCCAACCTGAAAGGAGTGTCTTTCGAACTGTATCGTCTGAAGATTTCACCTGCTTCTTCGTTGCTTCGCGGCAATCTGAAGGAGGAAACCTTGATAAAGAATTACGGAACTAAGATAGCTTCGCGCCATTATGCTTTATCTCCGACTCCCGATTATGAAAAGCGTGACACGGTATTGCACTATACCTTGCCCGAAGCAGGGATTTACATGCTGAAACAGATTCCTCAAGAGGCGGAGAAAGGCATCGATTATTCACTGCTGTTTGTTTCTCCTTATCAGTGCATCAGCATTCCTGTGTCCGAGGAACGTAAGGAGTTTGTTGTGGTGGATAAGCTGACGGGTAAACCTGTTCCGGGAGCGGAAGTCGTTACGTATCGGTTGAACAGCAACGAATACAGCGTTCTTCAGGTATACAAAACCGATGGAAAGGGCAGTACGATGGTCGACATTCCCCGCTTGGGCAGGATTTATTACAATGTCCGTACGGCAGGAAATGACTTTGCCGCTATTTCGGGCATAGGAGGAAACGCATCATTTGTCAGGGAAACGGTACAAGGATGGAAGAAAAAAGTGAACTTGTTTACCGACCGTTCGCTGTATCGTCCGGGACAGAAAGTCTATGTTTCCGGTATGGTTTACGAACAGAACGGTGATTCTCTTCGGGTGGTCAAAGGAGAAAAGACTTCCCTGAAATTGTATTCTTCCGAACAAAGTGTGGCGGAGAGTGCGGCATCGACCGACGATTTTGGTGTACTGTCGGGCGAATTTGTCTTGCCACAGAATCTGCTTCCCGGCACGTATTATGTGTCGACTGACGGGGCTTCTGCTATCATCAAGATAGAAGAATACAAGCGCCCCACTTTCGATGTGGTCTTTACTCCTTACGAAGATTCGTACAACATGGGTGATTCCCTTACCGTGAAAGGGGAAGCAAAGACGTTTGCCGGCGCACCTGTCCGCATGGCGAGGGTGAGATATACGGTTTCCCGTACCGAAAGAACTTGGTTCCGCATGGGAGGTATCAATAAGGTAGAGCTGGAAACTGGAGAAGTTCAGACCGATGCCGATGGACAGTTTCGGGTGAACATGGTACTTACTGCTCCCGAAACAACCGACTGGGGCGGACTGGGTTACCGTTATTATGTATACGAAGTGCAGGCGGAGGTAACCGACGGTGCCAGTGAAACACAGACGGGAACTCTATCTCTTCCGGTAGGCAAGCAGTCGTTGGGCTTGCAGATACGAGGTCTGTCGGATATCGTTATGCGTGAAAAACAGGAGAAGGTGCAGTTCATGGCTTTGAATCTGAACGGTACTCCTGTAAAGACAGAGATTGGTTACCGTGTGTTTGCATTGGATCAGGAGGGTAACAAGGGCAAGCTGCAGCTGGAGGGTAAGGCTGTGGCACAGCAGTCGTTCGTGCCTTCCGACCTGCTGGCATTGCCTTCCGGTAAATATCGTATCGAGATTTCGGCAACGGATGCGCAGGGACGGACTTGTACGGCGGAACAGGATTTTACCTTGTTCTCACGCTTGGATACTCGACTTCCTTATCCGGCTGTCGACTGGTTCTATCAGGATGGAAACGAATTCAGCGATTCGGCTCCGGCGACCTTGTACGTCGGAACCAGTGAAAAGGATGTTTATCTGCTGGTCGACGTGTATAGTGGAAACAAACGAATTGCTTCTCAACGGCTGATGCTGAGTGATGAAATCAAAACGTTCAGCTATCCTTATCAGGAAATGTATGGTGATGGCATTACCGTAAACTTTGCTTTTATGCGAAACGGTAGTCTGTACAGTAAGCAGGCGACAATCATCCGGCCGGAACCGGAAAAGAAACTGACGTTGAAATGGGAAACTTTCAGAGATAAGTTGCAGCCGGGCAGTCAGGAAGAATGGCGGATGCGTGTGACGGATGCTGCCGGAAAGCCGGTAAGAGCCAATCTGATGGCATCGCTTTACGATGTTTCGCTCGATAAGTTGTACCAGCACGACTGGCGTTTTAACCTTTGGTTCTCTCGTCCCGTCCCGTGGATTCAGGCAGGTATGCTGTCGGCCAACCAGCGCGTCGGCATGTATGGCGGTTTCCCATACGTAAGAACTTATACGGGATTGGATTTGCTGAATGGGGCATATAGCTCCTTGCTGGTATTCTCTGGAACCGTTTATACGCGGGGTGTCAGTTTGCTGGGCACTTCGAACCGTATGCTTGCCAAACAGAGCGCAGGAAATGTCGTAGAAGTGAAATATCAGCCAGCCATGACTGTAGAGGAATCGGCAGTAGTCGCTGCTCCGAATGTAATATCGTCCAACTTTAAGAAAGATAGTGGCAGTGCCGGAGTGGAGGACGTCTTGCAGATTGTAGAAAATGATGCTGCCGTAGAAGTTGCGGAGGGTGAAGATACGAAGATTCCGGTACGTGAAAACTTTGCCGAAACGGCCTTTTTCTATCCGAATCTGCGGACCGATTCGCTGGGAGGTGTAAGTGTGGTCTTTACCGTACCGGATGCGTTGACCGAATGGAAGTTCACGGGACTGGCACATACGCAGGCTGTCGATTACGGCATGCTAACGCAGACCGTGAAGACGAGCAAGCCGTTTATGGTGCAGCCTAATATGCCGCGCTTTGTCCGTAAAGGCGACCGCACCGTTATTGCTGCCTCATTGGTCAATCTGTCGATGGACAAGATTGAAGGAAATGCCGGTATTAAACTATACGATCCGGTGACGGAAGAAGTGGTGTACGACTATCAGCAGCCGTTCAGTGTAGCAGAAGGAACAACGGGAGTCGTACGGTTCGACTGCCAGATTCCTGATACGTACGATATGCTGGTTTGCCGGATTACGGCTGAGGCGGGGGAATATAGCGACGGTGAGCAGCATTATCTGCCGGTACTGACCGATAAGCAGTGGATGACGGAAACCGTTCCTGTTCAGTTGGATGGAGAAAGCATGACGGAAGTCGGAACGGAAGACCTGTTCAACAAGCAGAGCAAGACAGCTACCGAACGACGGCTGACGGTGGAACTGACAGCCAATCCCGACTGGTATGCGGTGCAGGCACTGCCTGTTGTCGGCAATCCGACTGAAGAAGACGCACTTTCATGGGCGACTGCCTATTATGCCAATTCACTGGCTACGGCTATTGTAAAGGCAAATCCCCGCATCAAGCAAGTATTCGATACCTGGATGGCTCAGGGAGGCAGCAAGGAAACCCTGTTGAGCAACCTCGAACGCAATCAGGATTTGAAGAATCTGTTGCTCGAAGAAACTCCGTGGATTTCTGAAGCTACGGAAGAATCCGAACAAAAGCGGCGCATTGCGTTGCTGTTCGACCTGAATTCGATGAACAACCGTCTGCGCACTTCGGTAGAACGTTTGCAGGAGTTGCAACTGGCAGACGGCTCATGGAGCTGGTATAAAGGCATGACAGGCAGTCGTTATATTACGACGCAGATTGTGGAGATGCTGGCACGCTTGCAGCACATGAACGTGACACTGGACGGAAAGGTTGCTCCGATGTATACGCGGGCCTTGGGCTATTTGCAGAAAGCGGTGAAGGAAGATTATGAAACAATGAAGAAGTTGGAAAAGGAAGGTACGACAACTCTTGTTCCCAACGGGCAGGTGGTACACTATCTGTATGTTTGCGCGCTCGACAAGCAGGCTGCTTCGCTGGCAGACAAGCAGGTGAATGCCTACATGACGGACAGGCTGGAAAACCGTTCGGCTGAGTACTCTATCGGTGAAAAGGCGATGATTGGACTCATTATGCAAGCCGGTGGCAGACAGCGTCAGGCACAGGAACTGGTTCAGTCTATCAAGGAATATACGGTAAGTACGCCGCAGATGGGTGTATATTTCGATACGCCGAAAGCACCATATTCATGGAGTAATTACAGAATCCCTGCACAGGTAGCTGCCATGGAAGCCATTCAGCAGATTGCCCCCGATGCGGATATGCTGGCAGGCATGAAGCTTTGGCTGCTCAAGCAGAAGCAGGTTCAGGTGTGGGAAAGTAGCATTGCTACAGCCGATGCGGTATATGCTTTCTTGAATGGTTCGGGTAACCGGTTGCAAGTAAATGGAGCGATGAAAGCTGTAGCCGGTAACGTGGAAGTACGAACGCCCGACGATGTATTGGGATATACTCGCAAGACACTGACCGGAACAGATACGCATGTAGGACGTGTGGTCGTTTCGAAATCGGGAACCGGTATCGGCTGGGGAGCTGTATATGCACAATATCTGGAAGATATGGATAAAGTGCTTCCGGCAAAAGGAAATGGTGTTTCTATAGAACGTGAATGGTGGATGGACAGCAAGCAGGTTTCCCGAAAGACGGTTCTGCATGCTGGAGATAAGGTGACGGTACGACTGACGATAAAGGCCGACCGCGACATGGATTTTATTCGGGTGAAGGATGAACGTGCTGCCTGCATGGAACCTGATACGCAGTTGTCCGGCTATCGGTGGAGCGACGGACTGGGATATTATCAGGTGAACCGTGACGCTTCTACCGAGTTCTTTATCGACCGTCTGCCGAAAGGTTCTTACATATTGGAATACACTGTTTACTTAGACCGTACGGGAACTTATCAGGCTGGTGCCGCAACCATCCAGTCGGTTTACGCTCCCGAGTTCAGCGGACACACCGAGGGGCAGACATTGACAGTAGAATAAAAATCGATAAAAAGAGGCAGGCTGGGGCAGTTCTCTCTGTGGAAGAGGCTGTTCCAGCCTGCTTTTCTTTTTCCGGCTGTATCGGCAAATTTATATTAATTCACAACCAACCTTTGTTCGTCTTTGAATTTCTCTTTATCTTTGTTCACTCTAAACAAGTAACACTTTGAAAGATGAAACGTATTTTATTTATTCTCAATATATTGTTTGCCGCTGTCTTGGCTGCTCAGGCACAGCCGAAAATAACATTCGACAAGGATGTGCAGGAGTTGGGATATGTGCTTTGGCGCAATCCGGTGACCATTACTTATCATTTTACCAATACGGGCGACAAACCTCTTGTTATTTCGAAGGTTACTTCTTCGTGCGGTTGTACGGAAGTGGACTGGACTAAATCTCCGATTCCTGCCGGCGAAAAGGGTACGGTAACGGCTGTGTTCGACGCTGAAGCTATCGGACATTTTTACAAAGAAGGAGGTATTTAATGCCATGCT
>HF993243.1:0-3065 GCA_000436795.1 Bacteroides sp. CAG:1076 | reverse complement strand
GTGAGGTGACTGCCGATGCAAAGAACTACTCATTTACGCATCCTGTGGCTTTCGGGGCGATACGTCTGGACAAGGATGAAATCGAATTTAATGATGTAAATAAGGGTGAACATCCGGAATTTGATATTTTGGTTGCCAATACGTCTAATAAGGCTTATTCTCCTGTGCTGATGCATTTGCCTCCTTATCTGAGCGCAAAAGCTGTTCCCGAAGTGCTGGGAAGAGGCAAGAACGGTAAGATTGTTGTAACCCTCGATACCGAAAAGTTGCCGAAATTTGGTATTACCCGTACATCGGTGTACTTGTCGCGCTATCCGGGCGATAAGGTTGGCAGTGACAATGAAATTCCTGTTTCGGCTATTTTGTTGCCCGATTTTTCCGGGCTGACCGAACAGCAGAAGAACAATCCTCCGCAGATTTCACTTTCTACTACATTGCTGGAGTTTCCTCCGCTGAAGCCGAAGCAGAAGAAATCGCAGAATGTCATCATCACCAATACGGGAAAGACCGATCTGGTGATTCAGGATATGCAGGTATTCAACATCGCTCTTGCCGTCAACTTGAAGAAGACGGTATTGAAGCCGGGTGAGTCTACCAAACTGAAGATTACCGTACTGGCAGAGAATCTTCCACGTGTGAAAGGTACTCCGCGTGTACTGATGATTACCAACGACCCGAAAAAGCCTTCTGTAACTATCCGGGTCAAGGCGAAAATCAAGCAGCCCTGATAGTTTCTGTCGAGGCTTTATTATCAACTTAAAATACTAAAACTATGGAACACCCTGAGAACAGCGAAGAATATAAGGGATTGACTGTTAACAAGGGTATCGAACAACCCGCCAGTATTAATCCTTATTTGAAGTTAAGGAAGAAGCCCAAACGCCGTCAGTTTACCGTAGGCGAATACGTAGAAGGTATCGTGAAAGGTGACGTGACTGTACTGAGTCAGGCGGTTACGCTGGTAGAAAGCGTGAAGCCCGAGCATCAGGCGGTGGCGCAGGAGGTGATTG
The DNA here is from genome assembly GCA_000436795.1 of Bacteroides sp. CAG:1076. Lineage (GTDB taxonomy): Bacteria > Bacteroidota > Bacteroidia > Bacteroidales > Bacteroidaceae > Phocaeicola. The sequence continues at coordinate 2,055 of HF993243.1, read as the reverse complement.
AAAAGTGTTTGCCTTATTCGGGCAATTCTATCCGTATAGGTATCAGTGGTGTTCCGGGTGCCGGAAAAAGTACGTCGATTGATGTGTTCGGTCTGCATGTGCTGGAACGTGGCGGCAAGCTTGCTGTGCTGGCTATCGACCCCAGCAGTGAGCGTTCGAAAGGCAGTATTCTGGGTGATAAGACCCGTATGGAAAAACTCTCCGTTCATCCCGATTCCTTTATTCGTCCCAGCCCGTCGGCAGGTTCGCTGGGCGGCGTGGCACGCAAGACCCGTGAAACGATTATCCTGTGTGAAGCGGCTGGTTTCGATAAGATCTTTGTCGAAACAGTGGGAGTAGGGCAGAGTGAAACGGCTGTCCATTCGATGGTGGACTTTTTCCTGCTGATACAGCTTGCCGGAACGGGCGATGAACTGCAGGGTATCAAGCGTGGAATCATGGAAATGGCGGACGGTATTGTTATCAACAAGGCCGACGGAAACAACATCGAAAAGGCAAAGTTGGCAGCGGCTCATTTCCGCAATGCGTTGCATCTGTTTCCGGCTCCGGAATCGGGATGGACGCCGCAAGTGCTCACGTATTCCGGTTTCTATGGCATCGGTATCAAAGAAATATGGGACATGGTGTACAGTTACATCGATTTTGTGAAGAAGAACGGATACTTCGATTACCGCCGCAACGAACAGGCAAAATACTGGATGTATGAAACTATCAACGAGCATCTGCGCGACAGTTTCTACAACAATCCGGCTATTGCTTCGATGCTTGCTGCTCAGGAGCAGGATGTGTTGCAGGGAAAGGCGACTTCGTTTTCGGCTGCAAAGAAGCTACTCGATACTTATTTCCGGAATATTTAGTTTCGTCCTGCAGACAGGCTGAAAGATTTGTCGGCAGGTTGCGGTTATTTTTTGTACAAATTTCTAAAGTTTTTGTACAAAAAATAAAAAAACATCGAGACGTTTTTCGTGAAAGATGCAATCAACCGACAAAGAATAATGAAACAAGATAGGAACTCTTTTCAGAGGTTATGGAAAAAGCCTCCGAAGAGAGTTCTTTTTTTACGTATGCTTTTGGTTGAAAACACTCGATACATGGGCTGTTATCGGACCGCCTTTCGCAGGGAAAATCGCTTTTCTTAGAAAAAAACAAAGAATTATTTGGTTTATAAAATAAACTACTTTATATTTGCGAAACAAAAAGAATGGAAATAAACGCGCGGATTTCTATTTTTTTTGTAATTGTGGTTTATAAAATAAACTGTTTTATCTTTTTAAAAATTGTAAGGAGTATGGAAGAAAAGAAGTTTACAGAAAAAGAAAGTCTGGAATTGATTTCCCAGATGATTCAGGTGACGAAGGAAAATCTGGAACGGGGTAGTGGTAATGTTTTTCTGGTATACGGATATGCCGCGGTGGTACTTTCGGTAGGGATATATGCAGCCGTACATCTCACAGGCAAGCCGCTGTGGAATGTCTTGTGGTTTTTGATGTTTGTTCCCGGCATCGTCATGAAAATACTTCAGGTCCGTAAGAAACCTTCTGTAGTAACACACATGGATAAGATGATAACTCATACCTGGTGCATCGTAGGATCGTTGTTCGGACTGACTGTTGGGGTCATGATACTGATAGGGCTGGTGATTGGTTCGTGCCATTTTGGCCTGATGCTCCCGCTGTGCTTGTTGTATGCGGGTATAGGCACTTCCATTACCGGTCTTATTGTTCGTGTTCCGGCCTTGGTATATTCACCTCTTGTCGCCTTTGTGGTTGCTGTCTATATGTTGATGATACTGACCAACGGTGGAAGTGTGGCTCCGGAATGGAATCTTTATTTCGGTTTTTCTTTCTTGCTGATGATGGTGATACCGGGACATTTGTTGAATAAAAAAGCCGCTGCTTATGCTTGCTGAATTGGATCCGTTGATACACTCGCAATTACGTCTGGCAATTATGTCTATCCTGCTCTCGGTAGATGAGGCTGACTTTGTGTACTTGAAAGAGAAGACTGAATCTACTGCCGGCAATCTCAGTGTACAACTTGACAAGCTGAGCAAGG
>HF993242.1 GCA_000436795.1 Bacteroides sp. CAG:1076 | reverse complement strand
CACACGTCCTACCTTGTCGCTCTTTCGTCCCTCTTTCCAGTCGGCTACCCCTTTATCGTCGATTGTACTGGCAGGCACATATACCCCACGGTTTCCTTCGGCAGCTATACGGAAGTACGGCTCGTCCACCATGTTGCGGTCTACGTACATGTAGTTGTTGCGTCCCAGCGTCATATATCCGGCTACGCTCACCTTCAGACGGTCGCTGAAGAAATGCGTATACGAGAGGTTAGCCTTGTAGATGACAGGCACCTTGCAGTCGGCACCGTTCATGTTGATGGTAGAAAGTTTCTCCACATTCGGATTGTTGAAAAGTTCGGCACCCGGTGCGGTAGACGGATCCTTGCGGTAAGCAGGGAAGTCCGGACGAATCAGGTTCAGCATCTCCTGATAGTTGGCAGCCGTCTTGTCGAGCGTAATATCCAGCGAAGCGGTACGTGTACCGTCGAACACCATGTTGTTGATCATGGCATAGTTGTTGATATCGGAAGCAAAGATACCGGCGCCGGCACGGATGATGTCCCGATGCTTGTCGTTGATATCCCACGTGAACTGCAAACGCGGCTGAACCTGAAAAGTAGACAAGCCGTTGTCTGTTCTCAGTCCCAGTTCGTCGTATACCGTCTGGTTAAATTCACCCTTGTTGAAATAAGTAGCATTGTCCAGACGCAAGCCGGCAGTCAGTTCAAATCCCGGGAAGAGCTTGGTCTGCAACTGCGCATAAGCTCCTGCGTTCAGGATATTCTGTTTCACACGGTCGTCGGGAGTAAGATACAGTTCACGAACGTAGCGGTACGGTTCCAGATTGTCGAAAGCATCCAGACCGTTGAAGTAGAAACGTCCGTTCGTTTCACTGCCGTAGCGTGAGTTCATGTGCGTATACATCATGTCCACACCAAACGTATAGTTAATCTTGTTCGTATTGTAATAGAAGTTATCGACTGCCTGAAGCACATGGTTGTAGAAGTTTTCAGGGCAGTAGCGCTGACCACCCAACTGGATGCTGGTAGTAGCCGTCTTGCCGTCTATCTGCGATTCCACGTTGCTCACGATGGCACGTGGTATGTTGGCAGCAGGAAGTTCATCCCCCGGCATCGATTTTTCCAGCGTATACAGATGCTGTACCTTCAGTTCGTTGGTACCCCTCGGACCGACTACCGAACGCAAGGTAGCCATGGCACTGTTGTTCAGCGAATGTACGTTACCATACGTTTCGTACAGACAGATAGCCGTATTGTCGCCCAGTCCCAGGTTGTTCATATCGTTTACAAAGTTATCGGTAAACGTCAAGAGGTTGGTCGCATTAATCTGCCAGTCCACACGGGCAAACACTGCATCGGTACTCTGTTTCTTGTCGAATGCTCCGAACTGCGGAGTAGAAGCCACTCCATACTTGTCGCGTGCGATCTGCAAGAAACGGTCGCGCACATCAGTTGTCAGGCTGTAACGCTTCTCGTCGGCAGCACTCTGGATATCGGCGATATACAGCGGACGAGAGTCTGCCTGATGATCCCATGCGATGAAGAAGTGGGCACGGTCTTTTACCAGCGCACCCCCCAGTGAAGCACCGAACTGATAAGTCGAGAAGTCGTTGTCGCGCTTGTTTCCACGGATATCGTACGGGCTGGACAGCCAGTTGGCACGTGCAAAGGTGAACGCACTACCGGTCAGCGTATTGGTACCCGACTTGGTTACTGTGCTCACCGTACCACCTCCGGCACGTCCGTTGGTCACATCGTACTGGTTGGTTACCACCTTGAACTCACGGATAGCCTCCATAGAAATAGCATACGGCACACCGTTTCGGCTTGTGGTACTACCTCCCGAAGTAGGGTTCTTTGCCGTCATGCCGTCGATGGTATAGTTGGTAGACGATGCGAGCTGTCCCGACAGGCTGGAACCCGTGCTGAGCGGAGAAAGATCCACCAGCGAAGTAAAGTTACGTCCGTTCACCGGCAACTTCTCCAGGTCGCGTTCCGTCACGGAAGTAGCCGCACCCGTAGTAGCGATGGTGTTCTTCAGCGAGTTTGCCACAACTTCCACAGCCTCCATCACGACACTTTCTTCTTTCAACTGGAAATCCAGACGGAGCAAGTCGCCCTGATTCAGTGTATATCCTGTTTTCTTCTGGTCGCCGTAGCCCACGTAAGTCACCGTCACACTGTACGGTCCGCCCAGCGGCAACTGCTTGATGGTATACTCACCTTTCTCGTTTGTGATAGAGCCGGTATTAAATCCGGTAGATTCATTCTTTACCTGAATAGCAGCTCCGATAACCCCCATTCCGGTTTCATCGGTCACAATACCCGAAATAATGGCACGGTTATCCTGAGCCATCAACTGCCCTGCCGACACCAGCAGAAGCACCAAAAACAATAAGAATTGCTTAAACTTTGTTGTCATCATATACTTTAGTTAAGTGTTTTTAAATTGACGCAACAAAAGTAAAAGCAGGGTATTACACCCACATAACCGCCATGTAAAGAAAGCGTGTGAATTGTATGAAGAAAATATTACAGGTACGACCGGAGGGAAGAACTGAAACAAAGGTCTGAGCATATAAAAAAACGTTCCGTCAAGCCTTACAAGCCCGACGGAACGTCCTTTTTTCTTCTTTTACAAACCTTGTCCGGAACGGTTCCGGACAAAGTCATGTAAGTATATTCCAAATGATTACTTCTTCATTGATCTGATCTTAGACATATCTTTTATAGAAGTCTTGAATGAATAAGTAGACTTCTTATCCATATACTTCTTCATCATAGCAGCAACCTTCTTTATATCCAAGTGACCAGGTTTCTTAAGAAGTACCTTCGAAGCGCTAGTACCTAAATACTTATCGATTTCTTCAACCGGTGAATAAGCATTTTCATTTGCTTCAACATTAACAGCTCCAACTTTATAATTCTGCATAGCCTCATCAATTGTCATACTAAGCATAACCCAACTACCTTCTGAAGCAAGCCACAATGACTGTTTCTCTGTAGAACAATAACTACTAAAACTATTCAAAATTACAGTATAGAGAGTTTCATCAGTAATCTCTTTATCCGGATTTTGTTCTTCAACCTGCTTTCTCAAGTCGGCCAGTTCTTCAACTGTTACTGGATAAGTAAGTGTATAAGTACCGTTAGTTTCGATATTATTGAACAAAATCGGACGGCCTTTCAAATCATCCATACCCAAATGTGCTGCAAGTTCATCACCGTCGAAAGACAATGCAGTCATGTCCAAAGTCAAATTTTCAACAACCTGACCCTGTTCAGCAGTAAATCTTTCTACAACCAACTGAGTTGTGGCAGTATTACCTGCACGTCCGATAGCAGCGATAGCATATTCCTTACCTGCTTCCAAAGGAGTATCGAGTGGCAATTGCTGAGGTCCTGCAAAAATGCTTACATCGTCTCCCAGCAAAGTAGATTCAATTTCAGCATCGCTTGTACTGCCATTGAATACACCTAAAGCATAAGCATCGAATGTAGTAACGTTTACAGTGAATGCAACAGCAGATGCGAGCTTACTAGTTACATCAATGGTAATCTGGTTGTCTACCGGAACAGCAGCAGTTGTAGAAGCTTCAACCTTTGTAACAGGGCTGGCCAGTTTTCCGCCTTCTACGCCGTAGCAATAAATACAATATTCAGTAGACGGTAACAATTTAGGGAAGACATAATCTTCCAACGGACCGCTTACAAGAGCTCCTAAAGCCACCAAGACATCATTCAAAGACATTCCATACTGATTTGCCAATGTCTGATAGTCATTCATATCTGAATTGAACAAAGCCTCATCACTGACAAATCCTTCCATTTCGTCGGCAGGACGGATATTGAGGAAGTATTGAGCAGACTGATCTTTCGGCTGGATTTCGAACGGAATCCATGTAGAACCACATTCTCCCGGAATGGTGATAGTAAACTGTTCTTCAGCCTTAGCAGCCTGAGTAACGGTCAGTTCGGCAGAAGCTGTATTTTCTTCATCGTCTGAATAAGTAACGGTTACAGTAGCCGTACGTTCTGTAGTTTCAGGATTGGCTGCTACGGTCATCTTCAATGTACCGTCGGCACCCTGTATATCCGTAACCCAGTCTTCACTGCAAGTACCGGTCAGTTTCGGGTTTGTACCTGCATTTTTCAGCGTATAACCCATTTCCGTTTCACCTCCGGCAGCTTCTACCGTCAGTGTTTCATAAGCCTAAAATCCGCAACTATCATCCAATACACGATTAAG
>HF993241.1 GCA_000436795.1 Bacteroides sp. CAG:1076 | reverse complement strand
TTAACAAAGGTTGGAGTACAGCGGTACTCCTTTTTTTATGTCTGTACGTTTCAAAAATATTTTTGAATACCAGTTATTCCACTTCTTTGGTCGTTTTTTACCTTTCCTTATTCAGTTCATCGCATAATTTTGCATATAGAATTTTAAATCTTAAGTCGATGAAAAACAAATTAATCAAACATTTCAGTATTGTTAGTTTTATGCTGATGATACTCTGTGTGCAAAGTATTTTCGCACAGAAAAGAACCGTTTCTGGTATTGTCACTGATTCAAAAAATGAGCCTCTTATCGGAGTTAATGTTACCATTAAAAATGCTTCTACTACAGGAACTATTACAGATATGGATGGTAAGTATATATTAGATGTACCATCGAATAGTTCTGTATTGGTATTTTCGTATATAGGATACTCTTCACAAGAAGTGAAGGTAAATAATCGATCGGTTATAGATATTGTTTTAAAGGATGATATGCAGGCTTTGGAAGAGGTTGTGGTAGTAGGGTATGGTACAATGAAAAAATCTGATTTAACAGGTTCTGTTTCTTCTATAACAAGTGATAATTTCAAATTGGGTACTGACCTTACTCCACAACAATTGATGCAGGGAGCATTCTCAGGTGTCAATATAAGTCAAAATAGTGGTAAGCCTGGAGGTTCTAACACAATTCGTGTACGTGGAGGTACATCTATTACAGCTTCAAATGATCCTTTGTATGTAATTGATGGAGTACCTATTTCAACCTCAGCTGGAGTAAATCAAAGTAATATAGGTTCTTCTACTACCGATTTTTTTGACCAAGAACCTATTAATCCGCTTTCTAATATTAATCCAAATGATATTGAATCAATTAATATCTTAAAAGATGCTTCTGCTACAGCTATTTATGGTTCCAGAGGTGCTAATGGAGTTATTATGATTACTACGAAAAAAGGAAAGGCTGGAATGAGACAATTAGATTATAGTTTTAATTTAGGTATTTCTAATGTTGCTAAAAAACTGGATGTTTTAACAGGTGATGAATATCGTAATACGGTATCTGAATTAGGTCTGACTTTAGATGATAAAGGAGAAAATACGGATTGGCAGGATGTAATTTTTCGTACTGCAATCAGTCAAAATCATTATGTCTCTTTTATGAGTGGTAGTGAAAACACTAGTTATCGTGCTTCTGCCGGATATAGCAATCAAAATGGTATTATGGAAGGTTCTGGTATGAAAAGTGCTAATGCTCGTGTGAATATTAACCATAAAGCTTTAAACGATAAATTAAAGCTAAATATGAATATCAGTTATGGAGAAACTAATTCAGATCAAGCGCCTGTATCAAATACAGTAGGTAGTGAGATGGGTAGTAGTATGTTGTATGAAGCTTATGTTTTTAATCCGACTTACCCTATTTACGATGAAGATGGTGATTATTATGACGTGCCTCCATATCGTGTAAATCCTGCTTCTTTTTCTAAAGAACTGTTGGATGAACGTGCTACAAGTCAATTCTTAGGGAATCTTACTGCTGATTGGAATTTTTATAAAGCTTTTACCTTACAAGTAAATGCCGGTTATAACAAGAATACAATAAACCGTAATTCTTATATTTCAAAGAGTAATTTATTGGGAAATGGTAATAATGGGTATGTAACCGTACAGAAATTATCTGATTATTCGAAACTTTTAGAAACTATATTGAAATATAATCAAAGTTTCGGAAAGCATAACATTGACGCAATGGTTGGATATTCTTGGCAATATTTTTATAGTGAAGGTCAGACAACGAAGGCCTATGGATTTTTATCTGATAACTTTAAATGGTATAGCTTGGCTGCTGCTCAAACAGTTGAGTCTATTAGTAGTTATGCGGAAAGTAATACATTAATATCTATGTATGGACGTGTAAATTATAATTATGCAGATAAATATTTATTGACAGCAACAGTTCGTCGGGATGGTTCTAGTCGTTTTGGCTCTGGTAATAAATGGGGAATATTCCCTTCTGTGGCAGCATCGTGGCGTATTTCACAAGAAGATTTTTTTCAGAACGACATTATGTCTGATTTGAAGCTTCGTGCAAGTTTTGGTATTACAGGTAGTCAGGAAATAGGTAATTATAATTCTTTAAGTACTTTGGGAGCAAGTACAAATGGCTATTTAGTAGGAGGAGAAAAAATAACTATAGTATTACCCCAGCAATATACTAATCCTGACTTAAAGTGGGAACAGACGGCTCAGACTGATATAGGTATTGATTTCGGATTTTTAAATGGAAAAATTAGAGGTAGCATAGATTATTATTATAAAAAGACGACCGATCTTCTTTTATCTGTGGCAGTTCCTTCTCCTTCACTGATTACTACACAGATAGCAAATGTTGGAACTGTTACCAATCAAGGTATTGAATTAGATTTGTCATTTGATTTAATGCGTACAAAAGATTTTGCTTGGGATGCAAATTTAAACTTAAGTCATAATAAAAATGAGGTTGTAAGCTTGTCTAATGGACAATGGACAGGAGATAATATGCAAGTTGCTCCGTGTCAAGGACAAGGTTTATCTGGTACATATGCTCAATTAATTATGCCTGGTGAACCAATCGGGACATTTTATGGTAAACGGTTTATTGGTGTAGTGGATGGAGTAGAACAATTTGCTAACGATGGAGAATCGGAAGTTATAGGTTGTGCTCAACCAGATTTGACATTTGGATTAGGAACGAACCTTCAATATAAAAATTGGACATTAGGATTGAATTTTCGAGGAAGCATAGGCAATGATGTATATAATTGTACAGCCAATAATTTAGCTTATTTAAGTAACCTTCCTGGTAGAAATGTGCTTAAAGAGGCTGTAACGTCAGGAGTAAATCGTGATCAAGCAAAAGTTTATTCTTCGCGATTTATAGAAGATGGTTCTTTTGTACGTTTAGACAATATTTCTTTGGGGTATAATTTTAGTTTACCTAAATTATATATTTCTAATGCTAGAGTATTTGTTTCTGCACAAAACCTGTTTATCATTACAGGATATTCTGGTGCTGATCCTGAAGTTAATTCAGAAATATCACGTACAGGAGTTGCTCCATTAGGAGTTGATTATTTAAGTTATCCTAAAGCTAGGACATTTAGTATGGGTATTAATCTTTCTTTCTAATAATAAAAAATAAGTATATGAAAACAAAAAATATAATTAAGTTAATATTCTTATCATTCTTAGGAGTTAGTCCTTTAACTTCTTGTTTGGATCTTGATGAAGAATTATATGGTAGATTATCTCCTGAAACTTATTATCAAACAGAAGAAGAGGCATTATCTTCAGTTGTTGGTGTTTATTCGTATCTTTCGTATATGTCAAGAGCTGGAGGTGATGGATGGCGAATCGGGGAATTTGGAACAGATGAATTCTTCTGTCCAGGCAGAGCCAGTGGAGGATGGTATGATGAAGGGAATATGGAAATGATGTCACATAAAGTAACACCTAATAATGAACGTATAGCTACTTGTTGGGGAACTTATGTGTTTCCAGGTATTGGTGCTGCAAATGCTGTTATAGCTAGTTTGGAATCTTCTCCAATTGTAGATAACTTAAAACCATTAATTGCTGAAGTACGTGCCTTGCGTGCTTATGGATATTATTATGCAATGGACTATTGGGGAAATGTACCTGTTTTTACAGAAGCTCGTGTTGATCCTAATAATTTACCTAAAACAACACCTCGTGCAGAAGTATTTAAATTTGTTGTAGATGAATTTACAGAAGCCGCAAAAGATCTGCCTTCTATTAAAGAAGTTAATAAAACTGATTATTACCCTCGTTTAACAAAAGAGTCTGTTTATACAGCTTTAGCTTCACTATATTTAAATGCTGAAGTTTATTCAGAAACGGCAGAGTGGGATAAAGTTGTAACGATGTGTGATAATGTGATTGGTACAAATTGTTATGAATTGGAAGATAAGGTAGGTGATTGCTTTTTATCTACGAATGAGGCTAATTCAACAGAAATTATTACAGCTTTTTCTGTAGATCCTTCTAAGGGAGTAGATGGTAATGAATTTATATTGTATGCACAGCATGCTTTAGATCAAAAGAAATATGATCTTCCTTTTGCACCTGCAAATGGTTATTGTTTTACAGATGAAGCATTGAACAGATATGAAGAAGGTGATGAACGTTTAGAGTTACTTGAATATGGGCCACAATATTATCAAGATGGAGTAACACCTTTGTGTGATGAAAATGGAAATCAGTTGGTTTTAACCACTATCAAAGATATGATTTCTGCACAAGAAAATGAGGGATATCGTGTATTGAAATATTCTCCTATTGGAGTTGTCTGGGCCGGAAGTAAGGGAGATAATGATTATGTTTTAGAGCGTTACTCTAATGTACTTTTAATGAAGGCTGAGGCTTTATTTCGGTTGAATCAAGACTTAGATGTTGCTCTAGAATTGGTTAATGAAGTGCGTCGTCGTAGTAATTGTTCTGAATGGTCTGATTTGACTTTGCAGAAAATAGAAGAGGAGCGTGCTCGTGAATTTATTTGGGAAAATCAACGTAGACGGGATATGATTCGTTTTGGATCTTTCTTCAATAATACTTGGTTTTATAAAACTGAAAAAACAGAATCTTGGAGGGGAATATATCCTATACCAGCTATTCAAATAACAAACAACCCGAATTTGGAACAAAATCCTAATTACTGATGATTTATAATGACCAAGTTACAATATAAATATATCGTAGCTTGGTCTTAAATTTTTAATATTATGAAATTTATATTGGGTCTAATATGTATATTCTTTTCTATTGAAGCTTTTTCTGAATCTACGTATTATAAAGTTGTCGCACAAGATGGCAGTGGTGACTATCTGACAATTCAAGAAGCCGTAAATTCTGTACTTGTATATCAGGAACAACGTAGTATTATAAAAATAATGCCTGGCATATATCGTGAGAAATTGGTTATTCCGGCCGCATGGTGTAATATAAGTCTGATAGGAGATGATCCGACAAATACCATAATATCTTATGACGACAATGCCAATAAAAATAATATGGGAACATTCAGTTCATATACAGTCTTAGTGCATGGTGATGGTGTTCGTTTAGAAAATCTGACAATTGAGAACTCTTCTCAAATGCAGGGACAAGCGGTAGCCTTACATTTAGAAGGAACAGAGTCGATTATCATAAATTGTCGTTTGTTGGGTAATCAGGATACGGTATTTACGGGAAATAAGTATGGACGTTTTTATTTTTGTAATACTTATATAGAAGGAACTACTGATTTTATTTTTGGTCCTGCTACTTGTTGGTTTGAAAATTGCATTATACACAGTAAAGCTGATTCTTATATTACAGCAGCCTCTACTCCAGCTTCACATCCATTTGGATATATTTTTAATAGATGTAAATTGACAGGAGACGATAATTTAAAAGTTTATTTAGGGCGTCCATGGCGTGAAGCTGCTTATGTTTTATTTATGAACTGTTATATGGGAAAACATATTTGTCCTGAAGGTTGGCATAATTGGGGAAATCCTAAGAATGAACAGACTGCTCGTTATTTTGAATATAATAACAAGGGTGCAGGAGCTGATATTTCCAGACGTGTATCTTGGGCACGAGTTTTGACTCACAATGAAGCTGACCGTATAAAGATTGATATTGTTTTTCCAGATTTAAAAGAATGGAGTTCTTATCATACTGTAGAAACTGAAAAATAATCTGCTATAGGAACATTCAGTAAATAGAATAAAATTATCCAACTAATTCATACACAAAGTGTTGCGAATTAGCTGGCTTTTTTGTATCTTTAGGTATTCCCCCGCAAATAAGGTTTGGCAGCCAAAATGGGGGAAATTCCCAAACCAAGATATGGCAAAAGTACAAAATATT
>HF993240.1 GCA_000436795.1 Bacteroides sp. CAG:1076 | reverse complement strand
TTTGATTATCGGATACCTTTCCGCTGTTTGTATTCATCAATTCGTTTTTGGAAGGCTTCTTCTTTCTTTCCTCCGTTGGAATGGAATATCAGTGCTTCGGGAATTTCTTTTCCGCGGTCTTCCAGTCTGGATTTTCCGGTTTTATCTTTTATTATATCGACAGCATCGTATAAGTCATTGGTGGTGGCATCGTAGGCGTTCATGGTAAGTGTATCGCCATGCACACGGATTTGCTGGTAGTAACGGCTGCCTGTTCCGAACTTGTCGAACCGCTTGTCGAACTCAATGTAATAGTTCTTGGGTGAGCAGTGACTGACTGTATAAATCGGTGCTTGAGCTTCTCCATTTTCACCGTGGGCAGTCATACGGGCATAAGCGTGTTCGTGTCCTTGCAGTACGAGGTCGACGCCATATTTCTCTACCAGCGGGTTAAACATGGTGCGCTGAAACAAGTTGTTCATACTGCCTTTAATGGAGTATAGCGGATGATGAAGTACGACGATCTTCCATCGTGCATTGCTTTTCTTGAGTTGTTCTTCCAACCATTTTTTCTGAGTCCACAGGTAGAAGAACTCGCGGTTGCTGTCGAGGCAGAAGATTTGCATCTCGTTGTACTTCAGGGTATATACCTGATTCTTTCCGACCATTGAGTCGAGATAGTATGAAAATACCAGTGAGAAGCGGCGTTCCAGTTTGCGAATGATGTATTTCAAATATTCATGGTTGCCGGTAACCGTAATGACAGGATAGCGTTGTCCGATGGAATCCAGTCCGCGATATGTTTCTTCCCAACGTTGTTCAGTTGGACGTTCGGTCAGGTCGCCTCCGAAAACAAGAAATTCGGTATCGGGATGGCGGCGCAGAGCTTCGCGAAAGAAATCGTTGGCTTTTCCATGGATGCTGTCTTGTACATCGCCCACATACATAAATGAATAGTCTTTTCGGGTTGATTGATTGTACGTATGGAAACTGTACCATGGCGAAGTCTTGTCTTCATTGCATACACGATAGGTGTAATAGCGGTCGGGCTGCAGGGAACGGAGTTTGGCTACATAGTAAGCAGCCATTCCACTGCGCGAACGGAAGGTTTCTCCCTGTGCCTCAATCTGTATAGTATCTTTAGAAAGGGTGTCTACCAGGTCGACGTGTGACGGTACGACTATGGAATCGTATTGCCAACTGATGTTGCGTGACAATTCGTTCTCGTCACCGAAAGTGAGCAGTACCCGTCCCGGTTCTGATAATGGTGCATAGGGAAGTTCTTCTTCGTTATGGAACCAGGCGCTCCAGCGCGAGTTGATCCAAAGTCCGAGTGCTACAATGACAACCAGTGTAATGCTAAGTCGGATGATAGTTTTCTTTTTCATGTTGTGATAGATTGGTATTCGGTTACAAATATAGAAAATGGTGTTTTAAATATCTTATTTTGCGTCCTGTTTTACAGAAAAGTTATTTTAAAATAAGGTCTTGAAAGGGTTTGGAAAAATATCGTTAACTTTGCCTTTCCTAATCCCAAAAACATTGGCAATGAAAAAAGAATTGTTTTCGAATGTGCTTTCCTTAATATGGAATTTGTTTGTTATTTATGTGTGTTATTCGCTTTGCCGTCTGACTTTCTTGCTCGAGAACTTCCGTCTGTTCAGTGAAAATCTGACGTTAGGGTATGCGCTGAACATGTTCGGGGCAGGCATTATCTTCGATACAACGGCAATTCTGTATAGTAA
>HF993239.1 GCA_000436795.1 Bacteroides sp. CAG:1076 | reverse complement strand
CAAAAGAATCCGGGATCTGAATAAGAAAATGCGGGAAAGTCCGAAAAGACATGCTGAAATTCTCTCCGTTTTTTGTACAAAAAATATCGTGTTTTGTACAAATTCCTAAAAGTTTTTGTACAAAAACATGAGACAGCAACGGGAAAAACCAAAGGAAATACGAAAGAAAATTTCTCGATGCACACGTAAATATAATAAGGATCGGAACAGGAAACGGACAAAATTCTATGTAGAAAAGAAAGATGCAGGCATAAACGAAATAAAGATACGGAGAAAAACTACCGAACATGCTCACAGAACAGATAGGCGAACAAACAGGTCTTTAAACCCACCACCCCCACTATGCAAAAAATGTATAGATGATAAAGTCGAAACAAATCAGGATGCAGTAGCGAATTCCAAACTATCCCAGCAGATACATTCTGAAAAAGCGACGAAAAGTGTGCATCCTAAAAATTCCTTCCTGAACTTCAAATCCTTCTCCAACAAGAAAAGCAAAAGCTCCTCTCTACCGGAATCAATCAGAAAATCCGAGCAAAGAAGCAAAAACAGGCACACTTCAACAGGACCGTGAAGGGCTGGTTCCACCATTTCAGGCACTTTTTAAAGAAAAAACATCTGTTTTTGCCCTTCACGCCCTTCACCAATAATACCATCACTGCTCTTATCCGAGATAACAGCTCCTCTGACGACCATTAATATTTTCCTATCGACATGATAAATTCCAGACATTCATTTGCTATAATAGATGCCTCAACACCATTCATGCGAAGAGCGTGAAGGGCAAAGCGGCTAATTTATTTATTAAAGTGTCTAAAAATCATACACCATGTGTCAAATTATTAGACACCTCCAGCTAAGTATTATTTTATATACAATCTGATTATCAACACATTGCAACAATGGCACGCACTTTGCTATATTATAACCGAACAAACCATTAATAAACAGATGAAAGGACTCAAAACATATTTTACTTTTCTCAATAAGAACAAGATGTTCACACTTGTGAATATTGGAGGACTAAGCATTTCACTAATGTTCGTGTTATTAATAGCCAACATGGTGAGCCGACAACTGAGTATCGACAAAGAGCAACCCGATGCTTCTCGTATTTATGCATTTGGCAATGAACAATACATCGGCTCACATTATCTGGTAGGAGAAATACTAAGCACCCAATATCCGGAAATAGAAGACTGGTGTGCCGTTAGCAATTTGGCATATACCGGTACCTACGTCTTACAAGAAACCAGAAAAGTAGAATTAAAGATTTTGGCATCTCGCAACAATTTCTTTCAGTTCTTTTATTTCAAATTACTATCAGGACGTCCCGACCAGGTTTTAACAGACAAAAACAGCATTGTTCTAACCGAAAACGGGGCGAGAAAGCTTTTTGGCAATGAACCAGCCATCGGAAAAACTCTCCGACTCTCAGCCAACAGCCAAGAAACATATACCGTAACAGGTATTATGAAAAACATCGGCAACTCACTATTCCCCAGTGATATAGAAGCCATCGTCCCATACGATTTCATCGACTATATCGACAAAAGCAGCAGTATGCATGAACGCAACATGAACAATGCCGGAGGTGCAACTGTTTTTGCCCGCTTCCACGAAGGGACTAATCCCAATGATAAAGCTACACAAATGCTCGATTATTTGAAGAAGTATTACTGGATATATGCGCTTGGCTATATGAAGGAAGTAAAATGGATATCCATGCACGATTTTCATTTCAGTGAAATTCCCTCGAATGGTACCTTCCTGCAATACAGTTTTACAAAAGTAGTAATCTTCATCTGCGTAGGAATACTCATTCTGCTGATGGCAGTCTTCAATTATATCAGCATGAGCGTAGCCCAAACCAGTTATCGTGCCAAAGAAATGGCTACCCGAAGACTGCTGGGTTCTTCACGCCCCGATATCTTCTGGCGTATGATTGCAGAATCTTTCCTGCTCACATTAGGCGCTTTTCTCCTCGCCTTTCTACTGGCAAGAGCTGTTGAGCCATTTGCTTCGGACTTGTTACAAGTGAAACTTGACCTGACTGGTGATTTAAATATTCTTACTCTGAGCATTTATCTGGCCGGTATCCTACTGCTCTCTCTCCTTGCAGGCTTTGTTCCGGCAACCCTGCTCTCACGATATAATCCGCTGGATATAGTAAAAGGTAATTTCCGACGCAAGACAAAAGTCGTTTATTTACGCGGATTATACATCATACAAAGCAGCCTTACTCTTGCCATGCTGACTTGTGCAATCTATTTAAGTATCCAACTATATAATATCTTACATGAGCCGCTGGGATACAGTTACGGCAATATCCTCAACTATCCGGCACTGGTCAATAAACAGAAGTTGCAGACATTCCGCGACAAAGCGCGCACACTGCCATTTGTAAACGAGGTATGTTTCACCCAAGGAACGCCTGCCGACCTTCAGGGAGAAAACAATGCCGTACAGATATATAACGGAAAAGGAGAAATACAAAACATACGATGGAGAAGTCTGACAGCCGATTCAACATTCATCCATCTGTTTCATCTGAACCTCATAAACAACCATCTCCCGGTTACGAAAGAAACAACCTATTTCTTTTCCGACAGTGTATTCAATGCTTTGGGGCTCAGCCATGACGCAGATTATCTAAGAAGCAGTCCCCAAACGGGAAGCATGCATTATCCTATAGCAGGAACATTCAAGGA
>HF993238.1 GCA_000436795.1 Bacteroides sp. CAG:1076 | reverse complement strand
TATTTTTGTTTCTAAAATGAAATAGTAATACCTATTTATGAAAGAAGTGCTCGATTTTGTAAACTTTGATTTTCATCTTCCTGTCACCGACCCTACGTGGATTTTCTTTTTGGTGCTGGTCATTATATTGTTCGCCCCCATTGTGTTGGAGCGGTTGCGTATTCCTCATATTATCGGTATGATACTGGCGGGAGTTGTCATTGGCGAACATGGATTTAACATACTGGCACGCGACAGCAGTTTTGAATTGTTTGGTAAGGTAGGACTTTATTACATCATGTTTCTTGCCGGACTTGAAATGAACATGGAGGACTTCAAGAGCATCCGTGTAAAAGCTACCGTACTGGGGTTGCTTGCGTTTATTTTTCCGCTGGGAATAGGTATATGGACCAATTTGCATCTGCTGGATTACAGTTTGATTACTTCGGTTCTGCTTGCCAGCATGTATGCTTCGCATACGCTGATTGCTTACCCTATCGTGATTCGCTACGGCATCAACCGGCAGCGGGCTGTAAGTATTGCCGTGGGAGGTACTGCGGTGACCGATACGCTGACACTGCTCGTCTTGGCTGTGATTGGAGGTATGTATAAGGGGGAAACCTCTGATATGTTCTGGATCTGGCTGGTGCTGAAGGTGGTGGTGCTGAGTGTGGTCATCATGTATGCGTTTCCACGTATCGGAAGATGGTTCTTCCGCCGTTACAGCGATAATGTAGTGCAGTATATTTTTGTGATGGCAATGGTGTTCCTTGGTGCAGGACTGATGGAGTTTGTGGGTATGGAAGGTATCTTGGGAGCTTTCCTTGCCGGACTGGTACTGAACAGGCTGATTCCGCATGTCTCGCCGCTGATGAGTCATCTGGAGTTTGTAGGCAACGCGTTGTTTATTCCTTACTTCCTGATCGGGGTGGGGATGCTGATTGACGTAAACGTACTGTTTGGGCATATTGATTCCATTAAGGTAGCTGTAGTGATGATTATCGTGGCTTTGCTGGGTAAGTGGATTGCTTCGTGGCTCACACAGAAAATTTATAAAATGCGGGCGCTGGAACGGGAACTGATGTTCGGATTGAGCAATGCTCAGGCAGCAGCTACACTGGCTGCCGTTCTGGTCGGTTATAATATTATTTTACCAAACGGTGAACGTCTGCTGAACGAGGATGTGTTGAACGGAACCATTTTACTGATTCTGGTGACTTGTGTAGTCAGTTCTTTCATTACCGAGCATGCAGCCAAGCGTATAGCTATGGATGATGCCGCCGTGGATGATGAAAAGGCTCAGGAAAAGGAGCTGTTCCTTATTCCGGTAGCGAATCCTGAAACGCTGGAGAGCCTGATGAGTCTGGCAATGGTGGTGCGTGACGAGAAACAGCCTGATAATTTGGTCGCTCTGAGTGTGGTGAATGACAGTAATGATTCGGTCAGACAGGAAATGCGCGGCAAGCGTAATCTGGAACGTGCGGCACAGATTACCGCTGCTACCAATGTACGTTTGAAAACTGTATCGCGTTTCGACTTGAATATTACGACGGGTATCTTGCACACGGCAAAGGAATATGGTGCAACGAATATCATCGTCGGTTTGCACTGCAAGATGAGCATTGTGGATTCTTTCTTCGGAAAGCTGACCGAAAACTTGTTGAAAAATACATACTTGCAGGTAATGGTTGCTCGTTTCCTGATGCCGGTCAATACGTTGAGACGTATTATCGTGGCAGTTCCTCCCAAGGCTGAATTTGAACATGGATTTGTGAAATGGATTTCTCATATGTGCCGTATGAGCAGTCAGCTGGGGTGTCGGGTACATTTCTATGCACATCCTCAGACGCTCGGATATATCCGGGGCTATATACAGAAAAAGCATAAAGATACGCGGGCTGCTTATTCAGAACTGGAGAATTGGGATGACTTGCTTATTCTGACCGGACAGGTGAATTACGATCATTTGCTGGTTATCATCAGTGCACGTCGTGGGTCTATTTCATACGACTCGGCATTCGAACGTTTGCCGATGCAGATATCGAAATATTTTAATAATAACAGTATCATGTTGCTTTATCCGGAACAGAAGGGTGACCCGACGGAAACACTATCGTTCTCCGATCCACGTGGATGGGCTGAAACGCAGTATTATGATAAGGTGGGCAACTGGTTTTATAAATGGTTTAAGAAAAATTCATGAGTGAAGACAGTAAGGCCTGGCAGCAGCGTACGGAACTGTTGCTGGGAGGCGATAAAATGGAACGTTTGCGGAAAGCGCATGTATTGGTCGTGGGACTGGGAGGCGTGGGGGCTTATGCCGCCGAAATGATTTGCCGTGCCGGAGTAGGTCGCATGACAATTGTGGATGCCGATACGGTACAGCCCAGCAACATCAACCGTCAGCTTCCGGCTACTCATTCGGTGCTGGGGAAGAAAAAAGCGGAGGTACTGGCACAACGTTTCCTTGATATAAATCCGGAACTTCAGTTGACGGTGCTGCCGGTTTACCTGAAGGATGAGGCTATCCCTGAGTTGCTGGACAGTGCGAAGTTCGATTTCATTGTCGATGCCATCGATACGGTAGCTCCTAAGTGCTACCTGATTTACCATGCCTTGCAGCGCGGTATCAAGATTGTGAGCAGCATGGGTGCAGGTGCCAAGCGTGATATAACCCAGATACGTTTTGCCGATTTATGGGAAACCTATCACTGCGGGCTGAGCAAGGCAGTACGCAAGCGTTTGCAGAAAATGGGAATGAAACGTAAGTTGCCCGTGGTGTTCAGTACCGAGCAGGCTGATCCGAATGCCGTGATTCTGGTAGATAATGAACAAAACAAAAAATCTACTGCCGGTACGGTGAGCTACATGCCTGCTGTGTTTGGCTGCTACCTGGCGGAATATGTAATACGTAAATTGTAGGACTATGATTCAGTTGGAAGGAATAACCAAGAGTTTCGGTTCGCTGCATGTACTGAAGGGAATCGACCTGACTATAAATAAAGGAGAAGTGGTGAGTATCGTAGGACCCAGCGGAGCCGGAAAAACGACCTTGCTGCAAATTATGGGTACGCTCGATAAGCCTGATAGCGGAAGGATTATATTGAATGGTACAGAGGTCAACCGGTTGAAGGAGAAGGAACTTTCTGCTTTCAGAAATAAAGAAATCGGATTTGTGTTTCAGTTTCATCAGCTTCTGCCGGAGTTTACGGCACTGGAGAATGTAATGATACCTGCGCTGATTCAGGGTGTATCGGCTTCTGAAGCGAAGAAAAAGGCTACTGAGATGCTCGACTTTCTCGGACTGTCGGAACGTGCTTCTCATAAGCCGGCGGAACTTTCGGGCGGTGAGAAGCAGCGTGTGGCAGTAGCGCGGGCATTGATAAACCATCCTGCGGTGGTACTTGCCGATGAACCGTCGGGCAGTCTGGATACACAGAATAAAATAGAACTGCACCGCCTGTTCTTCGATTTGCGCGATAAGCTGGGACAGACTTTTGTCATTGTTACCCATGATGAAGAACTGGCGGCGCAGACTGACCGTACCATTCACATGATAGACGGTATGATAAAATAAGGAGTATCAGAACGACAGGTGAACCACTTCCGGATTATGGTCGGAAAGAAAATCGCCTGCCTGTTTGGCTTCCTGCGGAATGTAGCTGTCTTGAACTTTTATTTGTGGAGTGACAAAGATAAAATCAATCTTTTCGCAGGAGTCGGCAGGGATACGCCCGAAATCGTGGAAGGTGTAGCTTACTCCCTCTCGTTGTGCCGCTTCCTTGTAGGCATCTTTCAGAACAAATTCATTGGTTGTGATGGTTTCGTATGCTTCCGATTGGTCGGATACATTGAAGTCGCCCGTCAGCACAGCAGGCTGGTCGCCTACAATCTCCTTGATTTTTTCGATAATAAGCAGAGCACTTTTTCTTCTGGCTTCTGTTCCTACATGGTCGAAGTGAGTATTGACAGCCATAAATACTTTTCCGTTTTTCTTGTCTTTCAGTTTTGCCCAGGTTGCGATACGGGTACAAGCTCCGTCCCATCCGATGAACCCTACGCTATCGGGATATTGTGACAGCCAGAATGTGTTGCTGTCGAGTACTTCGAAACGGTCTTTCTTGTAGAACAGAGGCGCATACTCGCCTTTTGTCTTACCATCTTCACGTCCTACACCGACTTCGGCATATTCGGGCAGACGCGATTTCAGGTCTTCCAGTTGATTATAAAGTACTTCTTGCATACCTACTATGTCAATGCCCTGTTTTTTAATGAATTCGGCTACATTGTCTTTCCGGTACTGCCAGTTGTTCAGGCTGTCGGCGGGATTGTCATAACGAATGTTGAATGTGCCCCATGTAATTTCTGTAGGCTGTTGCTGGGTAGTACACGAAGGGGTAGCGATGGCAAGTGCGGCTGCTACGATTCCCATGGTGAAAAGAGAGTGTTTCATAGGATAAAAATTTAATTATTCTGCTAAGTAAAACAATTTTGCCGGTTTTTCCACTTATAACCTGTCTAAAATTTTTTTAAGATGCATATTACAAAATTTTCTCTTTTGCGGGGTGATGTGTCTTCCAGAAAGCCTTGCGTTGGGATTCTTGGGGCTTTGTCTGAAAGAAAGTCTGGTTTGCTGGTTTGGATATAATGATATGTTTGGAAAGTAAAATCTTTGCGGGAAGCTGGTATATTACTTTTTTGTGTTATCTTTGACGGAAATAAAGAATAGTTATGAGTCATATACAGTTAGGAAGATATAATCAGCTGGAGGTTGTAAAGGAAGTAGACTTCGGCATGTACCTCAATGGTGATGAGGATGGTGAAATATTGCTCCCGAAGCGTTATGTGCCAGAAGGCTGTAAACCGGGAGATGTACTCAATGTGTTTATTTACCTCGATATGGACGAACGTCTGGTTGCCACCACACTGGAACCTTATGTACAGGTTGGGGAATTTGCTTGTCTTGAGGTTGCGTGGGTTAATCAGTTTGGTGCATTTTTGAACTGGGGACTGATGAAGGATCTTTTTGTACCTTTCCGCGAACAGAAGGCCAAGATGCAGAAAGGCGGACGCTACGTGGTACATGTTCATCTGGACGATGAAAGCTACCGTATTGTAGCATCGGCTAAGGTGGAACGCTATTTGTCGAAGGAACGTCCTGAATATACTCCAGGTGAAGAGGTAGGTATACTTGTCTGGCAGAAGACGGACCTGGGATTTAAGGTAATAGTGGATAATAAATTCTCGGGAATGCTTTTCCATAATGAGATTTTCCAGCCTTTGGAGTCGGGCATGCACTTGCGTGCGTATGTGAAGCGAGTACGTGAGGATGGTAAGATTGATCTTGAACTTCAGCAGAAAGGTGTGAAGAAGGTAGATGACTTTTCAGAAGTTCTGTTGCAGTATATAAAAGACAATGACGGTTATACTCCGGTAAATGACAAGACGGATGCCGAAATAATATACAATACGTTTGGTGTAAGCAAGAAGACCTTTAAGAAAGCTGTAGGCGAATTGTATAAAAAACGGCTGATATTACTGGAAGATAACGGTATCAGGCTGGTGAAATGATGAATAAGCCGTGGAAATATATAAAAAATCACCTTGTTGCACACTGCTACAAGGTGATTTTTGTTTTTGTATCGTTTGTTGTCAGATAGACAATTCGTGAAGTACGTTGACCAGTTCGCGGTCGATAGGCTTGTCGTTTTTGATGGCTTTTGTAAATGGAACATAAACAATCTGGTCGTTCTCTATTCCAATCATCACATTACGTTGTCCTTCCATCAGGGCCTGTATACTGGCTACACCCATTCGGCTGGCAATGATACGGTCGTGTGCAGTAGGTTTACCACCTCTCTGCAGGTGTCCCAGAATAGTAACACGTACATCGTATTGCGGGTATTCATTCTTTACACGTTCAGCATAATGCATTGCTCCACCCGTAATTTCACTTTCGGCAACCAATACGATAGAACTGCTCTTCGATTTGCGGAATCCGTTTTTGATGAATTCTTCCAACTGGTCGACCTCTGTATTGAATTCGGGAATGATGGCAGCTTCAGCTCCGGCTGCGATGGCACCGTTCAATGCCAGGAAACCGGCATCGCGTCCCATAACCTCAACGAAGAACAAGCGTTCGTGTGAAGTTGCGGTGTCACGAATTTTGTCGACAGCATCAAGAATCGTATTTAAGGCAGTGTCGTAGCCGATAGTTGTGTCGGTACCGTACAAGTCGTTGTCGATGGTTCCGGGCAGTCCGATACAAGGTACGTCAAATTCTTGTGCCAGCAGTCGTGCTCCGGTCAGCGATCCATCTCCACCGATAACTACCAGTGCATCGATGCCTTCGCGCTGCATAGTTTCGTAAGCTATCTTACGTCCTTCTGGGGTTTTGAATTCCTGACAGCGTGCTGTTTTCAGAATTGTACCTCCCTGCTGTATGATGTTGCTGACATTTTGGGTTTTGAACTCCTGAATTTCACCGGTAATAAGACCTTTATATCCACGGTAGATACCTTTTACGGTCAGTCCGTTGTATATAGCCGAACGGGTGACGGCGCGGATTGCAGCATTCATTCCAGGAGCATCACCACCTGAAGTCAAGATGCCAATACATTTAATAGTTCCCATAAGTTATTTGTTCGTTTTAATCTTGATGGCGCAAAAGTATTAAAAAACTAATTTACAAGCAAATAAAAGTCACTGTTTTTGGATGTTATGCGTATGACAAAATTGTTTCCCGGCATGCTTCCATCAGCCATTTCGGGGTAGAGGTTGCTCCGCATATACCGATAGATTGTGCATCTTTTAGCAGGTTCCTGTCTATTTCTTCCGGACGGTCTATCTGGTATGAATTAGGGTTCACTTTCCGACATTCCTGAAAAAGAATTTTACCGTTCGAACTTTTATGTCCGCAGACGAAGAATACCAGGTCGTGTTCTGCAGCAAATTTCCGGATATCAGGCATACGGTTGGCTACTTGCCGGCATATCGTATCGTAATATAGGAAAGTAGCATCGGGAGAAATGTGCTCCTGAATGTAAGCTACGATCTGGCGGAATTCGTCGAGTGACTTGGTCGTCTGCGAATACAACCGGATATCTTTGTTGAAATCCAGTTTCTCGGCTTCAGCCAGATTTTCTATTACGATAGCCTGTCCGTTGGTTTGTCCTACCAGTCCCAGTACTTCTGCATGTCCGTTTTTTCCGAAAATAACAATCTGCTTTTCCCGTCCTTCCGTACTGGGTGTATCGAATTCCTGTTTGATTCGTTTTTGCAGGCGGAGCACTACGGGACAGGTTGCATCAATGATTTCGATATTATTCTGTTGGGCAAGCTGATAGGTGAGGGGAGGTTCTCCATGCGCCCGAAGCAGTACCTTTACATTTTGTAGCTGTGCGAATTCATCGTGGTCGATCGTGTTCAGTCCCAGTTGTTTTAATCGTTCACATTCACGTCCGTTGTGCACAATATCTCCCAGGCAATAGAGTGTATCACTCTTTGCCAGTTCTTCTTCGGCTTTCCGGATGGCAGTTGTCACTCCGAAGCAGAAGCCGGAACTTTCATCTATTTCTACTTTACGCATGAGTTGCCCGCAAGTATTGATTCATCAGCCATTCTTTCTGTTCTGCGATACTCATGTGGCTGTTGTCCAGCAATATCGCATCATCAGCCTTGCGCAAGGGACTAACTTCCCGTGTTTGGTCGATACGGTCACGTTCTTCTACGTTATGCAGGATTGCCTCAAAGGACGCTTCCTGTCCTTTGGCTTTCAGTTCATCGTAGCGGCGTTGTGCGCGGATTTCGGCCGATGCTGTTACGAATATCTTCAGTTCAGCATCGGGGAATACAGCCGTACCGATATCTCGTCCATCCATTACGATACCTTTTTCCTTACCCAGTTCCTGTTGCTGGCGTACCAGTGCTTCGCGTACGAATCCCAATGCAGCTACGGGGCTCACATGTGAAGAAACTTCGAGTGTACGTATTTGGTTCTCCACGTCAGTTCCGTTCAGAAAAGTATGGGGGCGTCCGCTTTGAGCGTCCAGTTGGAATGAAATATGAATTTCGTTCATTTGTCCTTTCAGCTTTTCCTCATCGATGCTTCCGTCGGCATGAAATAATCCATGTTCGATACAGTAGAGAGTGACAGCCCGGTACATAGCTCCGCTGTCGATGTATATATAACCGATTTCTTTGGCAAGGTCCTTTGCCATGGTGCTTTTGCCGCAGGAAGAGAATCCGTCGATTGCGATAATGATTTTGTTCATACCTTATATTATATATAGCGTTAATAAAAATCAGTTTTCAAAGATACTCTATTTTCGTGACAGATGATGTGTCGTATATTTATTTTGCAATTTTTTATCCTTATCTTGTTGCAAATTCGAAGATTTGAACTACATTTGCGGAACAGAGAATTTATAAACCTATAAAATTATTTTTATGGAAATTAAAAAATCGCCGAAAGCCGATCTTGAAGGCAAGAAAACCACATGGTTTCTGGTCGGGCTCGTGCTGATATTGGCAGCAATGTTCGTTGCGTTTGAATGGACCAAACGTGATGTCGTGATCACTGCCGATAGTGTCGTAGATGTGCCTTTTGAAGAGGAAATGG
>HF993237.1 GCA_000436795.1 Bacteroides sp. CAG:1076 | reverse complement strand
AAGCGGCTTTCTCTATACTACACGTCAAAATTGGACGCTAACAGAAATCAATGTTAAAACAATATTATTTCCCTACTCACTTTTTTCTTTATCAACCGTTTCACAACTGATAAAGTCAATGTAGCGGGATATAGAAGGTTTACTATTTAGTTTATGAAAATCATACATATCGTACAATGTGCCGGTGGCGTCGATAGATATTTGTCAATGCTACTCCCATTACTTCAAAAAGCAGGATTACAACAAATTTTAATTTGCTCATTTGATTACAAAAAAGAAGAATACATCGGAAAAGTAGACAATATAGAGCAACTTAATATTAGTCAATCCTTATCACCAACATCAATTTTGAGGAGCGTATTTTCTATTCGAAAACTAATAAAAAAATACAAACCTGACATCGTGTATTGCCATAGTAGCATTGCAGGAGGACTAGGAAGATTAGCTTGCTTAGGTTTATCACCTAAAGTAATCTATAACCCACACGGATGGGCTTTCAATATGAAATAAAAATCTTTGAGCCTATGTGTAAATTAAAAAAACAGATATTTTCATATATGGAAAGACTTCTGGCACGAAGTACTGATAAAATTATTTGTATATCGGAAGCAGAACGTATGTCTGCATTAAAACATAAAATTGCAGATAATGAGAAGTTAGAGGTCATACTTAATGGCATAGATTTCACGGCTATTGAGAATGCAATTCCTGCAAAGCGTAAAGATTTAAATATACCAGAAAATGCATTTGTTGTAGGCATGATTGGTCGTATATCAGAACAAAAGGCACCTGACATATTCATAAAAGCAGCTAAGAAAATTCAGGAAGAAATTCCAAACTCTTATTTTATTATAATAGGAGATGGAGAGAAAAAGCAAGAGATAGAAGAATATGCTCAAAAAAATAATATCAACTTGTTTATATCTGGGTGGACTGACAATCCATATTCTTATTTAAAAATTTTTGATATTGCTATGTTATTATCAAGATGGGAAGGATTTGGATTAGCCATAGTAGAATATATGGCTGCAAAAAAAAATTTCGTTGCAACTAAGACTGATGCTATACCAACAATCGTACGTAATGGAAAAGATGGCATTCTTGTAAACGTCGATGCCCCTACAGAAGCTGCTAATGCTGTCATATTCTTATATAAAAATAAAGACATAGCAGAGAATATGAAAAAAGAAGCATGGGAATATGCCCATAAAAGATATGACATACAAAGGGTTGCAGAACAACATCTAAAATTATTCAAATCTATCACATATATCAAGAGTTTATAATGTAAATACTCAATTTAATAATGAGCTTCACTTTTTTACTCAAGATATAAAATCAATTCTAATCTTTATTTTCATGGGAAACTCAAAAAATAGGCTTTTCCCATACCACAATCAAAACAGTTACTAATTA